>NZ_JBHVPG010000036.1:0-25889 GCF_042887545.1 Streptomyces sp. NPDC057939 | reverse complement strand
GCCCTTTTGGGGGGTTGGGCCGTCCGCCCGGGGGGGCCGCCCGGGCCCGGGGGGGGGCGGGCCCCGCGCCGGGCCCGGCCCCCCCGCCCCCGACCGCTGTGCCGCCGGGACGGCGACGGGACTACGTGATCCTGACGGTGTCGCGCACGGTGACCTGGTCGATGTCGGTGGTGCGCACCGTGAGGTTCAGGGTCCACTCACCGGCCATGGGCAACCGCAGGTCGTACGTGGCCCAGTACCCCTTCTGGTTCTTGAGTTCGGCGTCCAGCGGGCCGATCCCGAGGTCGTTCTGGGTGAGGGTGAGTCGCAGTTCGGGAACGGTGGCGAGGCCGCCGTCCGCGGTGAACACGACGGCTTCGACGGTGTTCTCGCCGACGCGTCCCGGCGCCAGCGTGATCTGCACCGTGCCGCGGTGGTCGGCCGTTCCCATGTCGAAGGGGACCGTGACCACCTTCGCCTGCGGTTCCTGCGCGGAAGTCCCCGGAGCACCGTCGGCGGCGCGGCTGGGCTGGGTTCCGGTGAGCAGGGTCGAGAGGGCCAGGACCACGATGCCGAGTACGGCCTCGGCGGCGACGGTGCGGCGCAGGCCGCGCCGGTACCCGTCGGTCTCGACGCCGGTCGGACCGGCGGCGTCGACCGGCTCGTCCCCGTCGGGCCCGTCCGCCGTGCCACCGGGACCCGTCGGCGTCGGGGAGGAGGGCGCGCCGACCGTCTCCACGACCCGTGCCCGCTCGGGCCGGGGCGCGGGCACCGTCGAGGACTCGGCGGTCGGCGGAGCCTCACTGACGAGGCGGGCCGTCCAGCGGCGGGAGAAGGACGCCGCGCACAGCACGAGCACCACGGCGGCGATCTTCACGACGAGGGTCCTGCCGAACGAGGTGGTGAACAGCGCGTCCCACGATCCGACCTGTCGCCAGGACTGGTACATGCCGGTGCCGACGAGAACGACCACGGCCACGAAGGCCAGGGTGGAGAAGCGGCCGATCACGGACGCCGGTACGTCACGACCGCCGGTGCCTCGGCCCCGGAGGAGGACCATCAGGGTGATCAGGCCGCCCAGCCAGACCCCCATGGCCAGCAGGTGCAGTACGGCGACCGGCACGGCCAACGGCACCTGGATCCCGGCGGCGGCGTGTTCCGCGGCGGCCCAGGTGAACGCCAGGGCCAGGGCGAGCAGCGCGCCGAACAGGCGGACACCGGCGCCGAGTTCCTCCCGCGGAGTGCCGCCGTCGCTGCGTTCGAGCCTGGCGGACGACCGCCTCAGGTACACCGCCGCCACCGCGAGCAGCACGAGCCGTGCGATCAGGGCGCCGCCGGGCCTGCCGGTGGCGGTTCGGCCCAGTTGTGCCACGTCGAACGCCGAGCCCACAGTGCCGCCCGTCTCGTACGGGCCGCGCAGCAGGAACAGGGCCAGGGTGGACACCGCCAGCGTCACCCATCCGACTGCCGGCACCCTGCGTACCCGACGGACCGCGGCCGAGGAGGGTCGGCACACCAGAACGAACGCGGCGGCGCCGACGAGGAGGGCCAGTCCGCTGTACGCGACGTAGCGGAAGAAGCCGTACAGGCGGCCGGCCGCCGTGTCCTCCGGGGCCCCCGTCCCCACCACGGCGGCGGTCTCGGACGGCTTGCCGACGGAGAAGACGAACGCTCCGGAGATCGGGTGGCCATCGGCGGAGACGACGCGCCAGGCCACGGTGTAGGTGCCCTGCGGCAGCTCGGCGGACAGTTCCACCCGTGCCGTGTTGTCCTTGCCGTCCGCGTGCTGCGCCGGGCGCGGGTTCGCGCGCTCGTTGTCCGGCGACAGCACTCTGAGCGAGTCCTCGGAGAAGCTGACCGATTCGGTGAAGGTGAGCGTGACCTGCCGCGGAGGGGTCTTGAGTACGACGCCGTCCGCGGGATCGGACCCGCTGAGGCTCGCGTGCGCGGAGGCCGGGCCCGCCCCGCCGAGGATCAGGGCGAGCACGGCGACGACCAGCGCCAGGACGGTCGACGACGTCCGCGCGGAAGGCGATCCGGTGTGCATGAAGGGGCAGCCTCCGAATGGACGGTCGCCGGCGGCGACGCCACCGCCCGGATCGCGGTCGTACGGAGGAACAGCCGGACGGTACGGCTCGCCGGGGGCGACGGGACGGACTCCGGCGGGGCCGGAGGGCATGGCGAGATGTGGACGATAGTGCGACCGGCGCCCGAGCGGCGCTGGTTGAGCAACTTCGGCTAAAGCACGCCCCGGAAGGCGCCTCCCCGGGCACCGTCCTGTATGGGGCGGCAGGAACACGCCCCGGCCCGGGGCCGGGGCGGTGTCCCACTCGGCGCCGTCGCCGGCGTTGACGTCCGGTTCAGGCTTCCTGGCCCGTCGCGGCGAGGACGATCTCACGGACGGTGACGTTGCGGGGCCGACCGTAGGCGTAGGCGATGGCGGCGGCCACCTCGTCCGGGTCCAGCGCGCCGCCCGCCGACTCCTTCCACGCCTGGTAGTCGCTCTTGATCCGCTCGTCGCTGGTGTGCGACAGCAGTTCCGTCTCCACGGCCCCGGGAGCCACCGTCACGACCCGGACCCCGGTGGCGGCCACCTCCTCGCGGAGGTTCTCCGACATCGCGTGGACGGCGAACTTGGTTCCCACGTAGGCCGCGTGGTTCGGGAAGGTCTTGCGCCCGGCGACCGAGCCGATGTTGACGATGGTGCCCGCGCCCCTCTCCAGCATCCCGGGCAGGACCGCGCGGGTCGCGAACAGCAGGCCCTTCACGTTGATGTCGAGCATCCGCTCCCACTCGTCCACCGGCTGGTCGGCGATCCGGCCCAGCAGCATCGCGCCCGCGTTGTTGACCAGCAGGTCCACCGGCCCGTAGCGCTCCTCGGCCTCCCGCACGGCGGCCTCCACTGCCGGCCGGTCGGTGACGTCGGTCTTCCGGCACAGCGTGTCGGGCAGTCCCAGCGCCTCCAGCCGCTCCAGCCGGCGGGCCACCAGGAGCAGCGGATGGCCCTGGGAGGAGAACAGCCGGGCGGTGGCCGCGCCGATGCCGGAACTGGCACCGGTGATCACGATCAGGGGCTTGGGCATACCGGTCGGGGTCCTTCCCATCGGGGCGCGGGGGCGGCGGGAGCCGCCGCGGCACGCGCCGTCGGCTCCCGCCCCAGGAGACCACCGCCGGTCGGACCCTGCCCGCCGCCGCCGGGCGTGGTGCCGCACGGCCTGCCGGGATACCCCCGCGCGGCGCAACGCGCGGCCGGACCGCACACCTGCCGGGCGGTGTGCGGTCGGCCCGGTGATCCGGTCAGGAATCGGAGCGGAATGCCCCGTGGACGCGCAGGTCGCCGTTGATCGCCACCTTCCCGTCGTTCGTGTGCATGATCCAGTCGCCCGCGTCGCGGACCGAAAGGTGTGCTCCGGCGTTCACCTTCCCCTGGAGGCGGGACTCGCCCTGGACGCGCAGCATGCCGAGGGTGGTGAGGTCTCCGTTGACGGTGACGGTGTCGCCGGCCGCCACCTCGCCCTCGGCCTCCAGGCGGCCGTGGACGATCAGCCGCGGCGGGCCGTCCTGCGTCTCCAGCACGTTGTCGACGGTCAGCCCGCCCTGGAGGGTGAGACGTTCCTCGACCCGGGCCCGGTGGGTGACCAGGTCGTTCAGGTCCGCCTTGTCGGCCGCGACGGTCCCCCACTGGCGGCTTCCGGCGCCCTGGAACACGTTCAGCCCGGAGGCCGGGAACTCGATCCATCCGTCGGTGGACGTGCGGCCCTGCACCCACTTCGTGTTGATGCCGTTCAGGTCCGCCAGGTCGGCGGCGACGGTTCCCCAGTCCTGCTTTCCGTCCTTGCGGACGTTCACTCCCGACTGCGGGAACTCGACCCATCCCTTGCCCGAGTCCCGGTCCCCCACCCACCGGGTGTTGACGCCGGTCACGCTGATCCTGTCGGCCGTGACGGTTCCCAGGTCGCCTCCTCCGCCGCGGCCGACCCTGATCCCGTCGGACGGGAAGCCGATCCACCCGGCGTCGCTCTCGCGTCCCCGGACCCACGTCGCGGTGACGGTGTCGACGTCGGCCCTGGCCGCCGTGAGGGTGCCCGGTTCGTCGGCGGCGTCGCGGATCCGGGCGCCCTGCGCGGTGAGGACGATCCTGCCCCTGTCGGTCGTGCCCTCGATCCAAGGACTGTGGATGCCGGCGGTGGCGGTGACGCCCTCGAACTCGGGGCTGCGCAGGTGGACCGTGGTGGTGAGGAAGTACCCGGCCTGTTGTCCGCCCGGGGAGGTGGCGATCAGGGTGTACGTGGCGTCCCTCCCGGGCTCCCGGCCCGCGGGCGGCGACCACTGCCAGCCGGTTGCGCCCGGTGTCGGCGCGACGGTCTCCGGTTGGCCCTCCGGGCCCTGGATCCGGTAGGTGAGGGTGTCGGGCCCGTCCCACAGCAGGACGACGTCCTGGCCGCCGGCCACCAGGGACTGGCGGGCACGGAAGTTGCTCGGGACCTTGGGCAGTTGCTTCAGCAGGCTCAGGGTCACCGGGTTCTTCTGCACCCTGGCGCCGTTCGCCGCCCGCTCCGTCACCCGCAGCAGCACGAGTCCCGCCGCGCCGGAGACGGGGAAGCCGTCCAGGACCAGGACCATGGAACCGGCCTCCTGGAACAGCGCGTTCGGCCGGGCCGTCACGGTGAGGACGCCCGTGTTGTCGTCCCAGGTGAGGAGGGGCTCCTCGCCCTGCCTCGTCGCGGTGTTCCGCTCGATCCGCGCGGTGATCGCCTTCGGGTTCGCCGTCAGGTCCCCGGCCCCCTGGCCGCAGGGCACCCGTAGCTCGATGGAGTACCAGATGACCTCGTCCATGGTCGGGTTGGAGACGACGACGTGGACCGATCCTCGGCGTTCCTCGCCCGCGACCGGCACCTGGAGCGGAGCCGGATCGGCGAGTATGTCGTAGTGCAGAGAAGCCATGGCTGAAGACCCCCTGTTGACGCTGTCCGACGCTCGCCCCGACGGGCGCAGCCACTCCAGCACAACACCCACCGGACGGGCCGACACCCGGATCATCCCCAACCGGCGCGAAACAGACGTCCACTGTCCGATTCGGGAATCTCCCACTATCCGAGGGCGCGCCCCGGGCGGAGGGCTCCGCCCGGGGGCGTCCGCCGGGTGCGGGGTCCGGGCCGAAAATGGTGCCCGCCCCTCCGGCCCGCGGCCTATTCTGATCACCACCTCCGGACGCGGCGCCCGTGCTACGCGTCCGTCATGAGCGCGCCTTCCCCACCGGCGGCGTCCGGCTCGCCCTCACCGTGCGCGGCCCGGTCGTCCACGTGCGATGAACGCCACCGGACGGGTCGGGGAGCCGCGCACGATCCATCACACCTAAGGCACCCCGTGGACAGTGAGCGCATACAGATCTGCCTGGACATGCTCCGGCAGGCACGGCAGCTACCCGTGGACGACGCCCGGCGCCGGTCGTTGGAACGGGCCGCCGGCGACCTCGTCCGCGACGGTCGTCTCAGGCGTCGCACCGAGGCGCGCGCGGTGCGGGCCGCAGCCGACGCGGAGTTGCTCGCCACCACCGCGATGGGTGCCCGCGACCGCGTCATGGACGCCGCTCTGCCCGCGCCGGCCCCGCCGGGGCGAGGTCCGACGGCCCCCGAGGACGTTCCGCTCCACCCGGGGCCGTCCGCGGGGCGCCGGTTGCCGGACCGTGCGCCGGACGACGACGGTCCGGAACGGCTGCTCAACCGGCCCCTGCGCTGCTACGTCTGCAAGAACCACTACCTGCGCGTCCACGACTTCTACCACCTGCTGTGTCCCGAATGCGCCGGTGAGAACCTCGCCCACCGTGCGAACCGCACCGACCTCACCGGCCGGCGCGCGCTGCTTACCGGCGGCCGCGTCAAGATCGGTTTCCAGGTCGCGCTGATGCTCCTGCGGGACGGCGCCGAGCTGACCGTGACCAGCCGTTTCCCCCAGGACACGGTGCGCCGGTTCGCGTCCGTCCCCGACGCCGCGCAGTGGTGGTCGCGGCTACGGATCGCCGCGCTGGACCTGCGCGATCCCCGGCAGGTCCTCGCCTTCACGGACCACGTGCTGGCCCAGGGGCTGCCCCTGGACATCCTGATCAACAACGCGGCCCAGACGCTGCGCCGCTCCCCGCAGGCGTACGCCGCGCTGGCCGGCGGCGAAGGCACGCCGGCCCGGGCGTCCCTCGGCACGCCACGGATCTGGACCGCTCCGGGGTTCTCCGTACCCGGCCCGTTCACCGCGGCCCTGCCGTGGACGGCGGAGCTCGCCCCACGGGTCCCGGCGCCCCGCGCCCCCGGTACCGCGCGCACGGCGGACGCCCCGCCGGCCGTCCCGCCGTCGCGGGAGGGCGTGGACGAGGCCGGCCTGCTGCCCGAGACGGCCGCCACCAACTCCTGGACGCTGCGTCTGGGGCAGATCGACCCGGCGGAGCTGCTGGAGGTCCAACTGGTCAACGCCGTCGCGCCGTTCCTGCTCGCCGACCGTCTGCTGCCCCTGCTGGACTCCTCCCCGCACCCCCACCGCTACCTCATCAACGTGTCGGCGGTCGAGGGCCGGTTCACCGTCCACAGGAAGACGGGCGACCATCCGCACACCAACATGGCCAAGGCCGCGCTGAACATGCTCACCCGCACCAGCGCGGCCGAGCTGGCCGCCCGCGGCATCCACACATGCAGCGTGGACACCGGGTGGGTCACGGACGAGAAGCCCCTGCCCGCCCGGAACCGGCACGCCGCCACCGGCTGGCGGCCGCCGCTGGACGTCGTGGACGGCGCCGCCCGCGTCTACCACCCGATCGTGCGGGGGCAGGCCGGAGCGCCCGTGAACGGCGTCCTCCTGAAGGACTACCGGGAGGTCCCGTGGTGACCCCTCCGGCCTCCCCCGCGGATCCCGTGGCGGACGCCACCGCAACCACCACCGCTCCCTGCCGGTCCTACCGCTCCCGCCGCTCCCGCCGGCGGATCCGCTCCGCTAGCCGGTGAGCCGCTCCGCCGCCGAGGCGAGGGTGAACTCCGTCCAGACGGTCTTGCCATCCCGGGTGTAGCGGGTGCCCCATCGTTCGGTGAGCTGCGCCACCAGGAAGAGGCCGCGGCCGCCCTCGTCGGTGGTGCGCGCCCGTCGTAGGTGCGGAGCGGTGCTGCTGCGGTCGGAGACCTCGCAGATCAGGCTGCGGTCGCGGATGAGCCGCAGGGACACCGGCGTACCGCCGCCGTACCGGTAGGCGTTGGTGACCAGTTCGCTGACGACCAGTTCGGCGGTGAAGGCCAGCTCCCCCAGGCCCCACCTGGTCAGCGTGGTGTCCGCCAGGTGCCGCGCCCGGGCCGCGGCGGTCGCCTCCGCGGGCAGCTCCCAGGAGGCGACCCGCTCCGGCGCCAACACGCGGGTGCGGGCCAGCAGCAGGGCGACGTCGTCCGGCGGGTGCTCCGGCAGCAGGGCGTTCTGCACCGCCGCGCAGGTCTCCTCCAGCGAGCGGCCGGGCCGGGACAGCGCCCCGCGCAGCCGTTCGAGTCCCTCGTCGAGGTCGAGGCCGCGCGCTTCGACCAAGCCGTTCGTGTACAGCGCCAGCAGGCTCCCCTCGGCGAGTTCCAGTTCGGCGGACTCGAAGGGGAGTCCGCCCAGCCCGAGCGGCGGCCCCTCGGGCAGGTCGGGCAGGCTCACCGTGCCGTCGGAGGCCACCACGGCGGGGGGCAGGTGACCGGCCCGGGCGAGGGTGCAGCGTCGGGAGACGGGGTCGTAGACCGCGTAGAGGCACGTCGCACCGACGATCTGCCGGCCCTGTGGGCGTCCGCCCGCGGGCTCCTGCTCGGCCGCCAGCCGGTTGACCAGGTCGTCCAGGTGGGAGAGGACCTCGTCCGGGGCGTAGTCGAGGCCGGCCAGGGTGTGCACGGCCGTGCGCAGGCGGCCCATGGTGGCCGCGGCGTGCAGACCGTGCCCGACGACGTCGCCGACGACGAGGGCGACGCGGGCCCCGGAGAGGGGGATGACGTCGAACCAGTCGCCCCCGACGCCGGTGGCGGGATCGGCCGGTAGGTAGAGGTGGGCGACGTCGACCGCACTGTACTCGGGCAACTCCTGCGGCAGCAGGCTGCGTTGCAGGGTCAACGCGGCCTGGTGCTGCTGGGTGTAGCGGCGGGCGTTGTCGATGCACACGGCGGCCCGCGCGGCGAACTCCTCCGCGAGCGTGAGGTCGTCCTCCTCGAACGGTTCGGGCCGCTCGGCCCGCCACAGGCTGAGCAGGCCGAGGAGCAGACCGCGGGCCGTCAGCGGTACGACGATCAGCGAGTGGGCGTCCAGACCGAGGGCGCGCCGTGCGCGTTCCGGGTCCCGGAAGTACCAGCCGGGGCTGCTCCGGAGCACCGGTTCGAGGATCGGTTGCTGTTCGGCCAGGCACCTTGCCTGCGGGGTACGGGGGTCGAAGTGGAAGACCTCTCCGGCGGAGTGCATCACCCGCAGCGCCTCCTCCACGACCGAGTGGACGGCCATCCTGCGGACCGATCCGCTCTCCCCCTCGGGGCTCTCCTCGCCCCGGGCCACCGACTCCAGCAGGTCCACCGAGACGGCGTCCGCGAGGTCGGGGACGGCGGCGTCCGCCAGCTCCCGGGTGGTCCGTCCGAGGTCGAGCGTGGTCCCGATGCGGGTGCTCGCCCGGTTGAGCAGGGCGAGCCGTCGCCGGGCGCGGTAGCGGTCCGTGACGTCCTCGACCAGCTGGGTCACTCCGAGGATCCCGCCGGAGGGGTCCTCCATCCGGAACGCCGACACCGCGACGACCCGCTCACGACCGGGGTCGCTCCTCAGGTGACAGGGCTGCTCGGTGAAGATCAGGGGGGCGCCCGTGTCCAGCACCCGCCGCAGTCTGGTCTCGATGGTCTTCAGGTCCGGCCCGATGAGGAAGTCGCCGATGCGTCGCCCCCGGATCTCGGCCGCGGAGAGTTTCGTGAACCGGGCCAGGGCCCGGTTGATCCGCAGGATGCTCAGGTCGGGGGCGTGGACGGACAGGCCGATCGGGGAGCGCCGGAACAGTCCGTCCAGGACCGACCGGTCCGTCTCCCACCGGATCACCTCCTCCGCCGGGGCGACGACGAGGAACCACTCGCGGGTCGAGCCGGCGCGGATGACGGCGCGGGCGCGGAAGCCCAGCTCGACCCGTCGCCCGCTGCGGTGCAGGACGGGCAGGACACCGGACCACCCCCGATCCCGCACGCACTCGGCCGCCGCCTCCCGGACCACCTCACGATCCCCGGGATCGAACAACACTTCGAATGCCATGCGGCCCAGCACCTCGTCGGGCAGGTGGCCGAGGTATTCCTGCGCACGCTCGCTCCAGCCGACGACCCTGCCGTGGTCGTCGAGCACGACCGAGGCCGAGTTCCGCAGCGCGAACGGGTCCTCGGGCGCTTCACCGGATCCGGGCGCTGGTGCGTCCATCGCTGCCACCCTTCGACCTGCCGATCGGACCGCACAGCGGGCATTGCCCCGAGACCACCCGGCGTGACCTGGTACCGGGCGGTCGCCGTACCTCCAGTATCGCCGCGCCGCCGCACCTCGGCAGAGGGCCGGCCAGGGCACGCCCCGACGTCCAACGATCCCCCGTTCCGGGCCGGGACGCCGGCGCGCCGTCCACACCCCCGGACCGGGCGGGACCCGGCCGGCCCGACGACCCCGCCCGACCGCCCCGCCCCGCGGAGCCTGTTTCTCGGGCACGGGGTTCGGGGCGGGACCCGCGCCCGGCCGTGCCCCCGGTCCTGTCCGCGTCGGAGGGCAACCGACCGACATCCGGCCCGCTGACGGTCCGGTAGATTCGACGACACGGCTGATCTTCAGGGGAGCGGCAGATTGCCGCGCGTGCGACACGGGGGCAGTGGGTGCGGAGCGGACACGCGCAGGACCTTGGGCGGAAGGCCCTGCTGGAGTGCTGGCGCGCCATCGAGCTGTTCGGTCCGCCGACCATCCCGGCGCTGCCCCGCCGGCGTCCCGCCGCGCGCTCCGGGCCGAGCGACGAGTACGTCATCGACCTGACACCGGAGCCGGGCCGGGTGCCACCGCCCCTGCCGTGGGCCACGGACCATCCGCAGACGGGGGCACGACGGGCGCCGTTCGGTCGGATGTGGCGGCACGAGGTCTACGGCGGGGTCTTCGACCTGGAGTTGCTTCGCCGAGCGATGATCGCGGTACTGCCGCCGGGCACCGATCCCGATCCCGGCGTGCCGCAGTCCGAGCTGGTGCTGTCGGGCCAGAGCGCGATGTTCGCGCTGGTCCTGGATGACGAGGGCAGGCCGATCGAGGACACGTCCGTGGTCTCCGCCTGCGCCTGGGCGACGGGCCGACTGTTCGATCCGGGGCCGTCCCAACCCGGTTGGTTGGACGGTTTCGAGGAGCTCGACGACGCCTTCGGACGAGCCATCGACGCACTCACGGCCACCACGATCCCCTACGGCCCCACCGCCCAGGCCACCGGCACGGAGCACGAGCGGTTGCCGGACCCCGGGGGCGCGGCGGGAACGCGGGCGGCGACCGGCGCCAGGAGCTGGCAACTGCTCCTCGCCGAGATCCTGGGCGGCGCCGCCGTGGGCGCGGTCGGGGCCCTGTTCGGGGAGGTCGCCGGCGCCGCGCTGCAGGGCGCGGCGGAGCCCCTGGTACGCCGCACCGCGGACTGGGTCGCGGCCCGGCGCCCCGCCGAGGAGCAGGTGGACTCCGGGCGGCCGGACGGCACCGGGGGCGTCCCCGAGGGGACGTCGGCCGACGGTCCGGACCTGCCTGCGGAACAGGGCGCCGGCGCCGGTCCCCGTCCGCTCGCGTTCGCCGACCTGGTCGCCCTGACCGCGCAGATCGCCGACCTGTGCGGAGTGCGGGAGCACCTGCGGCCGCAGGTGCTCCGGGTGCGCAGCAGGCTGGTGCGCCGGCCGCAGGACCCCCGTACGAAGGTCGCCGCCGCGGCCCCGTTCCTGAACAGCCTCCTGCCGCCCGATCTGGCCCGGGTGTCCGCGGCCGTCGGCACGGGCATCGGGCCGGCGCTGGAGGCGTACCTGACCGAGCTCGACGCCGTCGCGGTGGGGGCCAGGACGGATGTGCGCCGGGACCGCGGGGTCGTTCTGGCAGGGGTGGCTCCGGATCTTGTCCCGGCCGGCCGCTGGCCCGCGCCGGTGCGGTTCCCGCTCGCCCTGAGCCAGCAGTTCGCGGTCGACCGCCTGCTCGCCGACCGGGCGGGGACCGAGGGCGGGATGTTCTCCGTGAACGGACCGCCCGGCACGGGCAAGACCACGATGCTGCGCGACCTGGTCGCCGCCCTGGTCGTCGAACGGGCCGCGGTGCTGGCCACGTTCGACCGGCCCGGGCAGGCGTTCACCGGTCCGGCGTGGCGGGGCAACGACCGCCAGGGCAGGCACGCCCGGTTCGTGTCGCCGCTCGACCCTCGGCTGACCGGGTTCGAGATCGTGGTCACCTCCTCCAACAACGGCGCCGTGGAGAACATCACCGCCGAACTGCCCGGCATCGGCGCACTCGACGAGCACTGGCACGACGGCCCCGACCACTTCTCCGACCTCGCCTCCGCGCTCCTCGGCGGGCCGGCCTGGGGCCTGGTCGCGGCGGTGCTCGGCAACAAGGGCAACCGCAAGGAGTTCGGGGACCGGTTCTGGTGGGGCCGGTTGCCCGAGAAGGAGACCGAGGCCCGCAAGGCCGCGGAGCTGCCGCCGCTGCGCGGCATGCGGGAGATCCTGAGCGACTGGATCCCTCCCCGGCGGCAACCCGGCGGCCTGCGTCCCGTCACCCCGGCGGAGCCGGTTGCGGCGGCCGGGCCCGCTCGGCCCGTACCGTCGTGGACCGCCGCCGTCGCGGCGTTCCGTACCGCCCAGGCCGAGGTCGAGCGCCTGCGGGCCGGGCGCACCCGGCTGGCCGGGGCCCTGGCGGCCGTCGAATCCCCGTCGGCCGGGCAGCGGATCTCGGATCTGGAAGCCGCCGTGTCCCGGGCCGACCGGCATGTCGCCACCGCCACCGCGGCCCTGGACCGGGCCGGCGCCGCAACCGCCGCCGCCGGGTCCGCCACCGCGGCTGCCGAGGCCGGCCACCGGGCCGCATCCGAGCACGTGCCGCAGGCCCGCCGGGAACTGGCGACCGCCCGCGCGGACCTGTCCGTCGCCCGTGAAATGGCCGCTCACCACCGCGAGTACGCGACCGCGCTCACCGCCCGCCACGACGCGCCCCCGGACGCCGAGCGGGGCCTGCGCGGCGGGCTGCGCCGGCTGCTGCGGAGCACGGCCGAACGCGAGGCCGCCGAACGACACCACGAGCAGACCCGGGCCGAGATCGCCCACCAGCTCGTCCGGCAGCGCGCCGCGCTCGACGACTGCCTGGAGCGGGTCGCCGCGGCCGTGCGCGCCGAGTCCCTGGCCGTGGACCGGCACACCCGTTCCGGTACCGCCGTCGACGACGCCGCCGCCGACCTCACCGACGCCCTCGACCAGGAACGGGCCGCGCGCACACGGGAGTCCGCGGCAGCCACCGCCCTCCAGCACGCCCGACAGGTCGCCGACTCGTCCCGCCGCGACCTGCGCGTCGCCGTCCGCGAACTCGACGGCCGCCATCGGGAACTGCGGGAGGCGGCCCGGGGCCTGCCGTCCTTGCCGCTCGGCTGGTCGCACCTCGACGAGGCCGAACAGGAACTCGGCTCGCCCTGGGCGGACGAGGCCTGGTCCACCGCGCGCAGCGACCTCTTCCTGCGCGCCCTCGACCTGCACCGCGCCTTCGCCGCCGGGGCCGCGAAAAGGGTCCGCGGCAACCTTCAGGTCCTCATGGAGCTGATGGCCGGGACCAACGGGCCGGTCCCCGACGCGGAGGTCGAGCACGCGTGGCGGACCCTCTTCCTCCTGGTTCCCGTCGTCTCGACCACCTTCTCCTCCATCGGCAGCATGTTCGCCCGCCTCGGCCGGGAGTCGATCGGCTGGGTCCTCGTCGACGAGGCCGGGCAGGCCACCCCGCAGGCCGCCGCCGGTGCGCTGTGGCGCGCCCGCCGTGCCGTTCTGGTCGGCGATCCGCTCCAGCTCGAACCCGTCGTGACCATGCCCACGGCCCTTCAGCGCCGACTGCTGCGCGCCTACGGCGTCGACGAGGCTTGGCTGCCGTCGGCCACCTCGGCCCAGGCCGTCGCCGACCGGACCAACCGCTACGGCACCTACCTGCCGGCCCCGGACACCGACGACGAGGACGTCTGGGTGGGCGCGCCGCTGCGCGTCCACCGCCGTTGCGAGGAGCCGATGTTCACGGTCAGCAACGAGGTCGCGTACGGCGGCCTCATGGTCCACGGCACCCCGTACGAGGCGTTCCCCGACGCGGAACGGGACGGCCTGCTGCCCAGCCGCTGGCTCAACACCGACGACCCGGCCCGCCCGGCCGACGCCCCGTGGGGCGAACGCGACCGTCGGGCCTTCGAGTTCGTCCTCGACCACTTGCGCAGGCACGGCGTCGGCATCGAGCGCGTGCGCGTCATCGCCCCTTTCCGGGCACTCGTCGGCGGATGCCAGAAGGTCTGCCGCGGCCGCGAGGACTGGACCTCCGAACTGATCGAGGAGCGCTGCGCCACCGTCCACCGCGCCCAGGGCAAGGAAGCCGACGTGGTCGTCCTCGTGCTCGGCGGCGGCCGGCCCGGCGCCCGCGACTGGGCGGCCCGCACGCCGCACCTGCTCAACGTCGCGGCGAGCCGCGCCAAACGCCGCCTCTACGTCATCGGCGAGCGCGACCTGTGGGCCCCGCTCCCGCACTTCGACGTCCTGGCTTCCGAGTTGACGGAGTTCCACCACCTCCGTGACCGCGCCACCTGGCCGCCGGACGGCGACCGGACCGTGGCTCGGGGCCGTCACTCGTACGTGACGGCCCCGAGTGGGACGGGCCCCTGATCGGACGGGCCCCGAGTCGACGCCCCCGCCCGAACCGACCCCGCGCCGCCTACACGGGGACGCGAGATTCCTCCGTCGGCCCGTTGGGGTACGCGAGCTTGGCCCGGTAGTACGTCTCGGCGGCGTCGGCGAACCGGTTGACGAAGTGCGCGTTGATCGCGGCGCCGGCCAGCGCCCCGATGAAGGGCAGGGCGCCCGTGACGGCCTTCGAGCCGAGCATCACCGAGAACTTCACCGCGATCTTGTGCGCGTTCATCTGCAGTGCCGGCTTCCCCAGCTTCAGCACCATCTTGCCCCCGGCCTTGCCGGCCACCTTGCCGGCGATCACCGTCGCCCCCGTGTGACCGCCCTGCGTCAGGATCTGCGTCAGCACGGCCTGCGTGAACGTCGGGTGCGCCGCGTTCACGGCGATCAGGGTCGCGGCCCCGCTCGCGGTGACCGCGGTGACGCTCAGGGCGTCCGGTTCCACCGCCCCGGACCACAGCCCCAGAATGATCGCCAGGTCGTCCTCGGCGTCCACCGGCGCGCCCAGTTTGTAGCCGATGCCCCACGCGCAGACGGCCATCTTGCGCAGCAGGACCACGAAGTCGGCCGCCAGCGTGGCCATGTGGGCCACCGGTATCGCCATCGCGGCCGCCCCGGCGGCAGCCGCCTGCGCGATCTGGGACGTCCGCCAGCTCTGGAGGCTCTTGTAGTTGACCACTCCCTGCGCCGCCGCGCTGCTGTCCCCACCCACTTTGTTGAAGGCCTTCAGGAACATCTCCGCCGTGATGTCGGCTGCCATGGTCCACCCTCCCGACATTCGCGCGCCCGCCCTCTACGGGCACCATCCGGTCCTGTCCTGGCCCCGTCCGGCGCAAACTCGCCCCTTGAGGAGGGCCGTCGACCACGGTCGTACGACGGGCCCGTCCGGCCGCGTCCGACGCCCGTCCGAGTTCGGTGTCGGACACCCGGCAGGCCTCCAACCTTGGAATACGTCACCGGGAACCACCCGGGACGGATGTCTCCCGGGGAGGAGCCCCGCGATGGACCTGGTTCATCTGTCCGACGCCCTGCTGAATCATCTGACCGATCTCGTCCCGTACTTGCAGTTCGTCGCCGCGACCGGCGGAGCGGTGGCCGTGGTACGCCGCGCCACCCGCGCGGGCCGCCGCTACCTGCGCGACCGCCGGAGCCGCACCGACGTCGGGAACTGAACGGAAGCACCGAATTCGTGGGAACGGCGGTGCCCGGCGCACCGCCGTTCCTACGATCGACCCGTGACCGACAAAGACAACGGCCGGGCCCCGCACGACGGGCCGTCACCCGGCCGAACGCCCCGCGAATGGTTCGCCGACCTGCTGCGCGCCCACGTACGGGAGCGGGGCGGCGGCTCGTACAACGACCTGGTGCGGGCCACCGAGCGGGCGCACCTGCCCGTGGCCCGCTCGACCCTCGCCGACGCCCTCTCCGGCAAGCGCGTCCCGCGCCTGGAGACCGTCCAGAACCTGGTGGCCGCGCTGCACCACCGACAGGGGCTGCCCGGCGAACCCGACCTACCCGCCTGGGAGCGCGACTACGAGTACCTCCTGGACCTCCAGTCCGAACGCCGTTCGGGAACCCGCTCGGCCACCGACGCCCGCGCCGCCTCCGAGGGCCGTACCTGGCCGCGCCGGTTCGGCCCGCTGCCCGAACCCGCCCACTGCTTCCTGGCCCGGCCCGCGCTGCGCGTCCCCTCGGGGCCGGGACGGTTCCTGCTCAGCGGAGCGGGTGGCGTGGGCAAGACGCAAACCGCCGCCGAGTACGTCCGCGAACGCCTGACGGCCGGCACCCTGGACCTCGTCGTCTGGGTGACGGGCGCCTCCCGCGAGGAACTCGTCTCCGAACTCGCCGCGGTCGCCGCCGACCTCACCGGCACCACCCGGCCGGACGCCGAGGCCACCGCGGCCCAACTCGAAGGGTGGCTGGCCCGCGCCCGACGCAGTTGGTGCGTCGTGATCGACGACCTCGCCCGGCCACAGGACCTCGACGGCCTGTGGCCGCCGCACTCCGAGAACGGCGTCACGCTGGTGACGACGCGCCGGCGGGACGCGGCCCTCCAGGCCCGCGGCACCGTCATCGACCTCACCCTCTTCGACGAACAGGAATCCCTGGCCTACCTGACCTCCCGGCTCGGCCCGCACCACGCGGCCCCCGAGGACCTCGCCGCGCTCGCCGCCGACTTCGGCCACCTGCCCCTCGGACTCGCGCACGCGGCCGCGTTCCTGCTCGACAACGGGATCAGCCCGGCCGCCTACCGCACCCGCCTCGCCCGGGAAGGCTCCAAGCTCGCAGGCCTGGTGCCCGACGGCTCACTCCCCGACGAATATCCGCTGCCCCTGTCCGCCGCCTGGTCGCTGTCGATCGAGCGCGCCGACGAACTGCGGCCGAGCGGCCTGGCCGGACCCGTCATGCACGTCCTCAGCCTGCTGGACGGCACCGGTGTTCCCGGCGAACTCATCGCCACCCCGGCCCTGTCCGCGCTCGCCCCGAGGCACTCCGGCGCCGCCGCCCTCGACGACGTCCACGACGCGGTGCACAACCTGCGACGGCTGAGCCTCCTCTCCGTCGACACCACCGCGGCCCGTACCGAAACCGGCCCCACCGCCGAGCCCGGCCCGGGCGGCGCCCTCGCGGGCAAGGCGATACGCGTCCACGCCCTGCCCCAACGCGCCACCCGCGACCGGCTGGACCCACCGGAACGCCGTACCGCGGTGAGCACCGCCGCCCAGGCCCTCGTCGAAGGCTGGCAGGCCCCAGGCGTCCCGGCCCGCCTCGACCGGGCACTGCGCGCCAACGCCTTCGCCCTCGCCGGCCACGCCCGGGAGGACCTGCTCACGCCCGTGCCCCACCCCGTGCTCTACCGCATGGGCCACAGCCTCGGCGACTCGGGCCAGGCGACGGCGGCGCTGCGCCACTTCCGTCGACTGCGCGAGGTCGTCGAGGCCCGCTTCGCACCGGACGACGAGATCAGCCTCGACACCCGCGGGCACCTGGCGTGGTGGCAGGCCAAGGCGGGCGACCCCGCCGGAGCGGCCCGCGCCTACGCCTCCCTCCACGCCGACCAGGCACCCCTGTACCCGCCGGACCATCCCGGCCTGCTCCAGACCCGGCAGAGCGCCGCCGTCTGGCGGGGTGCGGCCGGCGACCCCCACGGGGCGGTGGTGGAGCTGAAGTACCTGTACGAACTGCGCATCGGCCTGGGTCGAGCCGGGGACCGCGACACCATCAGCAACCGCAACCACCTCGCCAACTTCCTCGCGGCCGCCGGAGACCACGCCGGAGCCCTGGCCCTGCACGAACAGGCCTGGCGCGAGGACGAGGCACGCCTCGGACCCGACCACCCGGACGTCCTGCGCGCCCGGTCGGCCGCCATGCACCACCGGGGGGAACTCGGCGACGTGCCGAGCGCGCTCGCCGCCCTGCGGGACCTCCTGGAAGTCCAGCAGGCCGAAGACCCCGACGGTCCCGACACCTTCGCCACCCGCGCCCGCATCGCCGATTGGACGGGACGTGCCGGCGACCCGACCAAGGCGGTCGCGCTGCTGGAACCTCTTCTCTCCGACCGTCTGCGCGTGATGGGCCCGGAGCACCCGCACACCCTGGGGACCCGCATGGACCTGGCCCGTTGGCGTACGGCGACGGGGGAACCGGCCCGCGCCGCGACCGAACTCACCGAGCTGCTGGCCGACGAGGAGGAACTCCTCGGTCCGAACCACCCCGCCCTCCCGGCCACCCGCACCGCCCTTGCCGACGCCTTGGACGCCGCCCGACGGAACACCACCTGAGCCGCGGGGCAACCGCGCCGCGCCCGGTCAGAGGGTGCCGCGCGCATCGCGCGGCCCCTCCGCGCGGCGCGGCGTCCCGCGCCGGTCCTCGTACGACGGACCAGGGCGGGCGGCCGGTTTCGGCCCGGAGCTGGATGATCAACCGGTGATGCCGCGCGGGCCGACGCTGTTAGGTTCGGCCAGGCCGTCAGGGCTCCCCCTTGGCGCCCCGCCGATCACCACCCCGCCCCGGGCCCGCTCCGGCGCTCCACGGCAGGTTCGGGCTCCGGCCCGGGCCCCGGCGGGCCCCGCAGGCGGCGCGGGCACGGGCCGACACCGAGGACGAACGATGACGACGCTGGACCGGATGGACGTGGGCCTGCGCGCCCTGCACCTGCTGGAGGGCCAGCGCATGGCGCAGCGCCTGTTCGCGCACGTGATCGCCACTCAGGTGATCAAGCCCGGGCGCAGCGAGGAAGAGGTCGACAACCGGATCGCCCTGATCGCCCGGGAGGTGTTCGGTGTGCGGGCGGGCCGGGTCCGCCGCAGGTTCGTACGGTCGTGGCCGAGCGCCGTGGTGGGCGGGCGGTGTCCGGAGCGGGTCATCGGCGCGCAGGACCTGGTCGTGCTGGACTTCGAGTCGCTGTTGGCCCCGTACGAGACGGGCTTCGCCCGGACCGTGGCCCTCGGTGACGGCCCCGTGCGTCGTGGCCTCGTGCACGATCTGGCCGCCGTGGCCTCCGGCGCCCGGGAGGCCTTCCGGGCCGACGAGTCCATCACCGGGCGCGAGCTGTACGCGAAGGTCCGCGGCCTGGCGGCCAGGGCCGGCCGGAGTCTGGGCGTCCGGCACTGCGGTCGGCTGACCGGCACCGCGGCCGCCGCGCACGCGGAGGGGGCACGACCCGAGGTGTTCATCGGTCCGGACAACGACCGGCCCCTGCGCCGGACCCTGGAGGAGGGGGTACGGGCCCACTGGATCCTCCAGATCCACCTCCTCGACGAGCACCGCGGTCCCGTCGCCGTGCAGACGGAACTGCTCGACCTCGTCTGACCGAGCATTGGTCCGTGCGGGCCATGCCGGGGCCGCGTGCGGCTGGCGGGTGGGCCGACGGGGCACCTGTGGGGCCGTGACAGAACACAAGAACCATCGATACGCGATCACCGTCGAACGCCGGAACGACGCCTGGCACTGCACCCGCCTGGACCGCACCGCCCTCACCGGGCTCGACGAGGCCATCGCCGCGGTCCGCGCCGTCGGGGCCTCGGAGCCGGTGTTCGGATTCTTCAACGCGGACGAGTCCTTCTTCCTGATCCTGCGTTCCGCGAACCCTGGTTCCGCGACGGCCGAAAGCGCACTGCTGCTCTCGGACGCCCGCGCCGCGCACCGGCACACGCTCGCGGCCCAGGCCCTGGACGCCCTGCGCATCACGCCTCCCGAGGAGGACGCACCCGGCGCGCGCCCGGCCGGGGATCCGGGCATCCTCGCCGACCTGGGGCTCACCGCCGAAGCCATGGCCGCCGTCCTGGCCGGACCGGACGGCGTGCCCGACGACCAATTGCGTGCCGTCGCGGACCGGTGCGGTTTCACCGCCGAGTTCGACCGACTGCGCCGGTAGGGCCGGTACGGCCGGTCCTTGTCGCCGTTCCTCCCACGAAGCGAGGCGGGGCGGGGCGGGGCGAGGCGGTCGGCCGGTCGGGTTCCCGCGGCGGGAGCCCGACCGGCCGGCGCCCGTGGCGGGCAGGAGCGCCTTCGCCGTCGCTACGTCGGCCCCGGCGTGAGGGGCTCGATGATCGGCGCGCCGTCCAGGTCGGTCATGAAGTCCCGGTGGACCGGCTTCTTGTCCGTCGGCTCGGGAAGGTTCGGGCATGCGATGCCGTCGCCGTCCCGGTCGAGTCCGTTCGGGTCCAGCGGGGCCGCGCGCAGCACCGCTTGCGCGTCGGCCTGCGCCTTGAACGCCTCACAGTCGGCCACGTGGCCCTTGTTGACATAAGGAGCGACGTCGAAGGTGCGCTCCGGGGCTTCGTTGCCGGAGCATCCGGTCAGCATGATCGCCGCGATCACACCGACCGCCACCGCGAGGGACGTACGACGCCCCGGTCGCGGCCGGCGGTCCCGGCCGTTGTGGATGGTGCGTGACTGGTCCGCCATGGCCCTAGACCGATCCCGTCCGGAACACCGCGACGTTGCTGTTGTCCGGGTCGAGGGCGTACAGCTTCCCCGTGGTGTTGTTCACGGCCAGGGAGCCGAAGTGCCGAGACTTGCCGAGTGTGGGTTGCGTCAGCACGGTGGTGCCGTCGACCACTCCCAGGCCGCCCGGTGCGACCTGCACGCCCGTCTGCAAGTCGGTCGCGAGCACTTGCGCGCTGAAGACCCTGTTGAAGTTCTTCAGCACGACGAGCTTGTGCTCCGGGTTTCCGAGGGCACCCGAGCCTTTGCAGGACGTCACCTGGTTGGTGGCCTTCTTGCCTTCCACTCGGCTGATGCGGCCCGCGAGGGCGCCGCATTCAGGTGAAAGTCCACCGCCGGCATAGATGAAGACCGACGCCGCCGAGGCACTGTAGACCGCGTATTGGACACCGTAGGGCGCATCCGGTCGTTCGTCGATCGTCGTCGAACCACCGTTGTCGGGATCGATGACGATCGTCGTCCCGACCGACCTCGCACCGTTGGTGCTCTTCAGGTCCTCGACGCACCTGGCGGCAAGGAGGTAGACGAGGTTGCGGTTCGGATCGAAGGCCGTGATGCCACGGGCGGAGCCGGTCGAGAAGTGCCCGTGGCCGGTGATCCTGTCGCAGCCCTGCTTCGTCGGGAGCTCCGCCACGATCCTGGCCTGATGGGTCTGCGTCGAGATGGCGTAGAGGCCGATGTTGAGGCTCGCACTGTTGCCCATGCCCTGCTTCGCGAAGTACACCGTGTGGCGCGCGGTGTCGAAGGAGAAGTTCATGCTGCCGCTGGTGTTCGCGAGTCCTGCGGAAGGCAGAGGGACCGGCGTGGCCGTCGAGGTGCCGGGCGCGATGTAGGCCACCGCCGAGCCGGCGTTCAAACCGCCGCCGACGTAGACCTCGCCGCTTTCGGGAGAGACGGCCAGACCGGCGACCTTGGTCGTGTAGCCGCTGACGCGGGTCACTTGATTGCCCTTGGTCGTGTCGATGATCGCGACACCGCCCGTACCCCCGACGTAGACCTGTCCCGTGTTGGGGTTGACCCCGATCCGGTCCGGGCTCGACACGGCGCCGGAGACGTCGATCGGAGCACCGATCGGCGTGTCCGTCCTGCCGTCGATCACGGTGACGCTGTTGCCGACGCTGGATGCGACGTACACGCGATCGGCCTTCTCGTCGACCGCGACGTCGGCCGGGCCCGCGCCCACCGGGATCGTGTCCTTCGCGCTCTCCGTCGGTGAGGTGTCGTACAGCGTGTACGACGACTTCTGGCCCCGACCGCACTTGTTCTCCTGGCCGACCGCCACCATGTTGTAGTCCGGCTCACCGGTCAGCAGTCCGGCGATCTTCAGGTCGTCGATCGTGCCGTAGTGTCCGTACTTCGCACAGTAGGACTCCTCCGCCGTTCGCAGGATCGCGGCGTCCGCGGCGACCGCGCTCCCGCGGCCCTTGTCGCCGATGCCCCTGACGGAGAACACCACGATGGCGGACAGGACGCCCAGGATCACGATGACCACGAGCAACTCGATGAGCGTGAAGCCGTCCTGACGTCCGGTGCGTGGGCGGAACGGGCGATGGTCCGGTCTCATGGCGTTCGGGGCTTCCTTCGATCGATGGGTCACGTTCGGCCCGAGTGCGCGCGGGGGCCTCTGCCGCGTCACGGTGTGCCCCGCCGCACGGGCTCGACGTCCTTGGGCCCCGGCAGGTCCCGGCAGGCGATGCCCTTCCTGTCACCGTCGAGTCGATTCGGGTCTTCCGGGGCGAAGCGCAGGACGGCTTGCGCGTCCGCCTGGCTGGCGAAGTCCCGGCAGTCGTAGGCGTCGTTGCCGTGGCGTACGAAGTAACGAGCGTCGAAGGTTCGATCCGGCTGCGGGCAGAGGCCGCTACGGATGTCGCCAGGACCGCACGTGAACTGCTGCGCGATCAGGGGAACCGGTGTGGTGTCGCGCGGTTCCGGCAATCCGCGACACGCGACGCCCCCTCCGTCATCGAGGTGGTTCGGATCGCTGGCGTCGGCCCGCAATACCGCCTGGGCATCCGCCTGATTGGCGAAGCCCGGGCAATCGAAGGCGTCGCCGTGAGTGAGGTACTCCTTCACGTCGAACGGCTCGTTGTTGGGGCAGAGTCCGCTGCGCGCGGTCCCCGGCGTGCACCACTCGCGCTCCGGCCTCTGGGCCCGGGCCGGCGCGTCCGACCCACCGCGTACGAACACCACGACGCCCATCGCCACCGCGACCACCGCCAGTGCCAGCACACCACGCCTGATCGCGCGTGAGCCCGTCAGCCTGCTCAACACTGCCATACCACGCCTCTGCCCATCGTGCCGCCGGCCCCTTCCGCGCATCCCGCAGCGGGCTGACGACATGCGCCCACTAGGCCCGTTGCCGTTCGGATACGCGTATTAGATCCACAGCACGCAAGGTTGTCAACGATTGACTACTGGGGTTCCAGGTGAGCACCATCTAGGCGCGTGCGGCGCTTTCGTGCCGGAAACCTCGCAGATGCCCATGAGTTTCGCGCATGTGCCTGATCCAGCCGACAGAACGCCCCTCCGGCAGCCGCCACCCACCAGATCCACGAGGAGTAGCAGATGCACACAAGGTCCAGCCGCACCAGAAGCGGTCCGCACCCCGGTCGCACCGCGATGCGTCGGATGCGGAACGCGTTCGCGGCGGGCGCGCTCGCGACGGCGCTCATCGCCGCCGCGGCACCGGCAGCATTCGCGACGACGGATTCGGAGGTGGGTGTCGCGAACAACATGTATCCCGCCCTGAAGGACATGAGGAGTCACATCGCGACGGCCAAGTCGTTCACGCCGTTCGTCGCGAACCCCGCATCGCAGGTCGGCGGGTTCTGGAACAAGCCCGTGATCGACACGTCGACGATGCGCGGGATCACGTCGGGAAGCCTGCGTCAGCAGCTGAAGAGCGCCGGCCCGTACACCACCTGCAACCCGTCCTCGTCGAACAACTGCGAGAACGGGCCGCTGCACATCGACGCGTTCCTGTCGGCGGACGAAGCCAACGTGGACGCGGTCATCCCGACCGCGGACGGCGGCACGTGCACGGCGAGCGGCAGCGTCGAGTGCAACGGCGACGCATCGAGCAAGCACCTCGTGGCAGTCGGGCGTCTGGCGATCTACAGCTGTAACGGCACCTGGGCGGGCTCGACCAAGGGCGACGACCCGTCCAACGCCGCAAGTCCGCCCCTGGCATTCGGCGCGGACGCCAACGGCAGCGGCAACGGCAAGGCGCAGTCGCCCCGTTGTGACGCGACGCCGGTCCCGGGAGGCGCGCCCACCACGATCCCGGACGTGGTGACCTGGCTGGGGACGAGTGGGAACCGGATCGCGGTCGCCGACCCGGCCTCCGCACCGTTCGGCGCCGCGTCCAAGCAGGCGCTGGTGCAGAACGGGTTCACGTGGACCGACAGCGGGGCGGGCCAGAACGTGTTCCGCGGCAGCGCCTGCGACAGCGCGGGCACCGCGTGCAAGGTGCGCCTGGAATCAGGAATCAGCCAGGTGCGCGGAGCGGTGACGGCGAACGCCGGCGGCAACACCCAGTTGGGTCTCGTCGCGAAGTCGAACGTCATGAGCGTGAGCTGGACGTCGAGTTCGCTGAACGGCACCACGGGCAATGACCCCAACACGTGGACCGAGGTCAACCCGGGCGCGTACTCCGGCTACGGGACCATCGCACAGTACGGCGTCGCCCTGAACGGCGGAAACGCCGGTGCCGCGGCCGTCTGGAGCGACCTGTTCAACAACGACTGGGACTACGACGCCACCATCCAGCAAACCCTCGCCGCCTACGGCTACTAGGCGACCCGGAAGACCGGGCAACGGACCGTCGGACGGGCGCGAACCCGCCCACCGACGGTCCGGCGTCGCCCATTCCTATGCACCAGGCCCTTAGGAGGGTCCTCACCCATGCACAGATCATCACGTCGGCACCTCACGCCGGACGGCCCCGCCGCCGCGGCCACGCACGGTCGGCGGCGCCGCATCCCGACGATCGCCTTCGCGGTGGCGACCGTCGTCATGGTCGCCACGCCGGCCTCGTCGACCGGCGTCAACACGACCGGCTTCGGGACCGCCACGCACCTCGACGACAACGGTCGCGGCAGCGGCGCCGTCGCGCTCGGCGATCTCGACAACGACGGCGAGCCGGACCTCGTGACGGCGATCCGCACCGAGGGCGTCGGCGTGTTCCTCGGATCGGGCGGCGGAGGATTCGGCGCCGTGACGAAGTACGCGGCGCCACTGACCTCGACCAGCCGCTTCCTCAACTCGGTGGAGATCCGGGACGTCAACGGCGACGGCAACAAGGACGTCATCAGCCAGGACGCGCGCGGCAACGTCGCCCTGGTCTGGCTCGGCGACGGATCCGGGGCTCTCGGCGCCGGTACGGCGGTGCAGCTCAACCCGTTGCCCGGCTGCGACACCACGGGCGACAACCCGTGCGTCGCACGTTTCCCGGCCGGCGTCACCGTGGGCGACTTCGACGAGGACGGCAAGCAGGATCTCGCGACGTCCAACGCGAACACGAGCAACGTCTCGGTCGTGCTGGGCAACGGCGACGGCACGTTCGGCGCGGCGGCCCAGTTCGCTCTGAGCGCCGGCTCCGGCTCGCAGGGCGTCGCGGCCGCCGATCTCAACGGCGATGGCCATCTGGATCTCGTCACGTCGAACTCGTCGGCCGGCACGCTCTCCGTGCTCCTGGGCGACGGGGACGGGAGCTTCGGCGCGGCGTCGAGCGTCTCGGCCGGGATGACGTTGCCGTCCAAGCTCAAGCTCGCCGACGTCAACGAGGACGGCAAGCAGGACGTCGTCGTGGTGGCGCCCGGCACGCCGGGGCGCGTCGCCGTCCTGCTCGGCAACGGCGCGGGCGGGTTGGGCACCGCGAGCCTCCTGTCGGCGGGATCGAACCTCACCTCCGCTTCGGTGGCCGACCTCAACGGCGACGGCCACGTCGACCTGGTGGTCTCCAGCGCCGGCTCGAACGAGGTCATCGCGTTCGAGGGCAACGGCGCGGGTGCGTTCGGCAGCCCGCTCGTATTCGGGCTGGCCGGCGGCATCAACCCGCAGTCCACGGCGGTGGCCGACCTCAACGGCGACGGGCGTCCCGATGTCGTCACGGCCAACAGCAACAACGCGGCGACGTACGCCAAGGACGCCTCGGTGCTGCTGAACACCACGAACCGGACGCCGACCGCGGCGAACGACGCGTACGGCAAGGTCGGCGCGGACACCGCGCTCGTCGTCGGCGCTCCCGGTGTCCTCGGCAACGACACGGATCCGGACGGCAGCCCGCTCACGGCGGCTCTCGTGACCGGCCCGACGCACGGCACCCTCACGCTCAACGCGAACGGTTCCTTCAGCTACCAGCCCGGCAGCGCGTACGTCGGAAGCGACAGCTTCACGTACAAGGCGACCGACGGCACCGTCGACTCGAACATCGCGACCGTGACGATCAACGTTTCGGCCGGCTGCAACGGTCTCGCCGCCACGATCACCGGCAACGGGACCGTGAACGGCACGAACGGCGCCGACGTGATCGTGACCGGCAACGGGGTCGACAGCGTCAGCGGCAACGGCGGCAACGACACCATCTGCACGTTCGGCGGCAACGACGCCGTGTCGGCCGGCAGTGGCAACGACCACGTCGACGGGGGTGACGGCAACGACGCCATCACCGGCGGTGACGGCACCGATGCCCTCAAGGGCGGGGCCGGCAACGACGCGCTCTCCGGCGGCAACGGCAACGACACCGTGGTCGGCGGCGCCGACAGCGACACCCTCTCCGGTGGTGGCGGCGCGGACGTCTGCGCCGGCGACGCCAACGGCGGTCCGACGCTCCCCGGCACGGACGCGATCGCGGCCGGCGGCTCCTGCGAGACCGTGGTCGAGGTGCCGTAACCGACGGGCCGTTCCTTGCGGCCCGTCATGAGATCCCCATGTACGGGACAGGCCCGGCGGTGAAGCTGATGCCGAGGCCCTGCGCCCGCCGGAGGGGCCCGGTGTCGTGTTAGCAACTCCCCGCCCCCGCGACTGAGTATCCGCGCCCCT
>NZ_JBHVPG010000035.1:0-92707 GCF_042887545.1 Streptomyces sp. NPDC057939 | reverse complement strand
TATCAACTTTTGGCGTTGATTTTTGGCACGCTGTTGAGTTCTCAAGGAACGGACGCTTCCTTTGTACTCACCCTCTCGGGCTTTCCTCCGGGCTTTCGTTCTGTTGTTCTTGCGTTTCCGACTCTATCAGACTCTCTCGGGCCCGATTTCCTCGGTGCTTTCCAGATCCTGCGCTTTCGCGCTTTCTCTTTCCGGCGATTCCGACTCTATCAGATTCATTTCCGTGTCGTTTCCGACCCGATTTGAATTCCGATGGCCTTCGGAGGGCCTTTCCCTTTCGGGCGGATCAGACTTTATCAGGTTTCCCCGGGTCTTCGATCCCACCCGCTCGCAGGCCGGTCCGGGCGCACGTGTGTGCTCGGGGCCCTGCGAGGTGGAGACGTAAACGTACTGGAGCGGGGCCCCCGGATGCAAATCCGGTTGCCCCGCTCCGGTGTGGTCGCTACGGGCGAGGTCAGACCTCGACCACGACCGGGAGGATCATCGGGCGCCGGCGGTAGCCGTCCGAGACCCACTTGCCCATGGTGCGGCGGATGAGCTGCTGGATCTGGTGCGGCTCGGCCACGCCGTCGGCGGCGGCGCGCGCGATGGCTTCCTCGATCTTCGGCAGGATCGCCGCGAAGGCGGAGTCCTCGATGCCGGAGCCGCGGGCCTGGATGTTCGGGCCGGTCACGACCTTGCCCGTGGTGCTGTCCACCACGACGAAGACCGAGATGATGCCCTCGTCGCCGAGGATGCGCCGGTCCTTGAGGGAGGCCTCGGTGACGTCGCCGACCGAGAGGCCGTCGACGTAGACGTAGCCGGCCTGGACCTTGCCCGAGATGCGGGCCTTGCCGTCGATCAGGTCGACGACCACGCCGTCCTCGGCGATGACGATGCGGTCCTTGGGGACACCCGTCATCGCGCCGAGCTCCGCGTTGGCGCGCAGGTGGCGCCATTCGCCGTGGACCGGCATGAGGTTCCGCGGCTTGCAGATGTTGTAGAAGTACAGCAGCTCGCCGGCGGAGGCGTGACCGGAGACGTGCACCTTGGCGTTGCCCTTGTGCACGACGTTCGCGCCCCAGCGGGTCAGGCCGTTGATCACGCGGTAGACCGCGTTCTCGTTGCCCGGGATCAGGGACGACGCCAGGATCACGGTGTCGCCGGGGACGATCCGGATCTGGTGGTCGCGGTTGGCCATGCGGGACAGGGCCGCCATCGGCTCGCCCTGCGAACCCGTGCAGACCAGCACGACCTCGTCGTCCGGCAGGTCGTCGAGGGTCTTGACGTCGACGACGAGGCCGGCCGGAACCCGGAGGTAGCCCAGGTCACGGGCGATGCCCATGTTGCGGACCATCGAACGGCCGACGAACGCGACCCGGCGGCCGTACTCGTGGGCGGCGTCCAGGATCTGCTGGATGCGGTGCACGTGGCTCGCGAACGAGGCCACGATGATCCGCTTCTGCGCGCTCGCGAAGACGCCGCGGATGGCGTTCGAGATGTCGCGCTCCGGCGGGACGAAGCCCGGGACCTCGGCGTTCGTGGAGTCGGAGAGGAGGAGGTCGATGCCCTCCTCGCTCAGCCGCGCGAAGGCGTGGAGGTCGGTCAGACGGTTGTCCAGCGGCAGCTGGTCCATCTTGAAGTCGCCCGTGCAGACGACCATGCCGGCGCCGGTGCGGATGGCCACGGCCAGGGCGTCCGGGATGGAGTGGTTGACGGCGATGAACTCGCAGTCGAACGGGCCCAGGCCCTCGCGCTCGCCCTCCTTCACCTCAAGGGTGTAGGGGCGGATGCGGTGCTCCTGGAGCTTCGCCTCGATGAGGGCGAGGGTCAGCTTGGAGCCGATCAGCGGGATGTCCGGCTTCTCCCGGAGGAGGTACGGGACGGCGCCGATGTGGTCCTCGTGGCCGTGCGTGAGGACGATGCCCTCGATGTCGTCGAGGCGGTCCCGGATGGACGTGAAGTCCGGCAGGATCAGGTCGATGCCCGGCTGCTCCTCCTCGGGGAAGAGGACGCCGCAGTCGACGATCAGCAGGCGACCGTCGAACTCGAAGACGGTCATGTTTCGGCCGATCTCACCGAGACCGCCCAGCGGGGTGACCCGGAGGCCGCCCTTCGGGAGCTTCGGCGGCGGACCGAGTTCAGGGTGCGGGTGGCTCAAAAGTTTCTCCTTCACCACGCGCGCCACGTACCCCTCAAGGCACGTGGCGCGCATGTCATTCGTGCACTTTGCGTTCGTCTTCGTGGTCTTGCTTATTGAGTTGTGAAGTCTGTTGTCAGAGCTGTACCCCACCCGCGGCAAGATCGATCTTGAGCTGGGCCGTCTCTTCGGCGGACAGCTCGACCAGCGGGAGTCGCAGCGGGCCCGCGGGCAGACCCTGCAGGTTCAGTGCGCCCTTGGTGGTCATCACGCCCTGGGTGCGGAACATGCCGGTGAAGACGGGGAGCAGCTTCTGGTGGATCTCGGTGGCCTTCTGCACGTCGCCGCCCAGGTGGGCCTCGAGCATGGCGCGCAGCTCGGGGGTGACCACGTGGCCGACGACGGAGACGAAGCCGACCGCGCCGATCGACAGGAGCGGCAGGTTCAGCATGTCGTCGCCCGAGTACCAGGCCAGGCCGCTCTGTGCGATGGCCCAGCCGGCGCGGCCGAGGTCGCCCTTGGCGTCCTTGTTGGCAACGATACGGGGGTGCTCGGCCAGCCGGACCAGGGTTTCGGTATTGATCGGAACGCCGCTGCGGCCGGGGATGTCGTAGAGCATGACCGGCAGCCCGGTCGCGTCCGCGATGGCCGTGAAGTGCCGGCGCAGGCCCTCCTGGGACGGCTTGCTGTAGTAGGGAGTGACGGCGAGCAGGCCGTGGGCGCCGGTGCGCTCGGCCTCGCGGGCCAGCTCCAGGGTGTGGCGGGTGTCGTTCGTACCGATGCCGGCGACGACGTGGGCGCGGTCGCCGACCGCCTCGAGTACGGCTCGTACGAGGTCGTTTTTCTCCGCGTCGGTGGTCGTGGGCGACTCACCGGTGGTGCCGTTGATGATCAGGCCGTCGTTGCCTGCGTCCACCAGATGGACGGCGAGACGCTGCGCGCCGTCGAGGTCAAGTGCGCCATCCGCCGTGAACGGCGTGATCATGGCGGTGAGGACCCGCCCGAAGGGGGTCTGCGGAGTCGAGATCGGAGCCATGGGTAACACGCTACTCGCTGCCACGCTCGCGGTGTCCCCTCGGGTGACGTCAACAGGGGGAACCTCCGAGTCGCGGCCCCCGGGGGTTGTTGGATCCCGGCACTGCCTGCTCGGGGGTTCAAGCAGTGCCGGGTCCGTTTGATCAGCCTAGATGAACTTTACGAAACGCCGCAATACGGACACTTGGGACTTGTCTCCGTACATGTGTACGCCGCTCGTGCATCGAGCCTTACGGGGCAACGCGGCCGTTGCCGTTGAAGGCCGCGTAGGTCAGCGGCATGAGCTGCGCCCAGTGCTGCTCCATCTTCTCGCCGACCATCTCGATCTCCCGCTGCGGGAAGGACGGGACCGCGGCGAGCTCGTGCTGGGTGCGCAGACCGAGGAAGTGCATGAGCGAGCGGGCGTTGCAGGTGGCGTACATCGAGGAGAACAGGCCGACCGGCAGGACCGAACGGGCGACCTCGCGCGCCACGCCCGCCGCCAGCATCTCCTGGTACGCCTCGTAGGCCTGGCGGTACGAGTCCTCCATGACCCGGCCCGTCAGCTCCTGCTGGGCCTCGGTGCCCTCGACGAAGACGTACTTGCCGGGGCGGCCCTCCTGGACGAGCTTGCGCTCGGCGTCCGGGACGTAGAAGACGGGCTGGAGCTCCCTGTAGCGGCCGGACTCCTCGTTGTAGGACCAGCCCACGCGGTGTCGCATGAACTCGCGGAACACGAAGATCGGGGCGCTGATGAAGAAGGTCATCGAGTTGTGCTCGAAGGGGCTGCCGTGGCGGTCGCGCATCAGGTAGTTGATGAGGCCCTTGGAGCGCTCCGGGTCCTTCTGGAGCTCCTCCAGGGACTGCTCGCCGGCCGTGGAGACGCGGGCTGCCCACAGCACGTCGGAGTCGGCGGCGGAGTGCTTCACCAGCTCCACCGTCACCTCACTACGGAAGCTGGGTTTCAGGTCTGAAGCAGCGGTCTCGCTCACACGGGGTCCTTCCGAACGGTCTTACCTGGGGCGGGCCCACTCTACGGCGCGCGGGGTGGGTCCCCGCGCAGCCGAAGGGGGCGCCGGGGTCCCCCGAACAGCTGACGGGATGCCAAGTTTTTTGGTTGATGTCCCGATTTCAGGCACCGATCGGGGAGTTCGTACGTCCTACAGGGAGAACCCGTTCCGTCCCGCCCCCCGGCCTCCGGGCCCTGATCGTGAGGAGAGTCGCTCCCATGTTTCGCCGGCGCGAACCCGTCCCGTTCGCCTTCGTCGCCGAGGCCGACCGTTTCCGCAGTAACGTCACTCCGCCGCCGCGCGAGCGTCTGAGCAAGACCCAGTTGGCCGCCCGTAGTCTGGTCGGACTGACCGTGGTGGCGGGGCTCGTCGGCTCGTTGCTCTTCGGCATGCCCGCACTGCAGCCGTACGAGGCGACCGGGAAGGCGCAGCAGTCCCAGGCGTCCGAAGGACGGTAGCCTCACGGGCACTGCCCAATCGAACGTGCACGTGAGTGAGGTCCTGCCGTGCCCCTGCCCTTCTTGACGGCCGACGGCGTTTTCGACGCACATGAGGACGAAGCCCTCCCCCACGCGGATCCGGAGCGCTGGCGCCGGCCCTACCGGCCCGGTCCCTGGCGGGTGGCCGGTTCGGCCGTCCTGCTCCTGCTGGCGGCCTTCATGCTGCTGGCCACGATGATCATCGCCTTCGCCGGGACGTGGTTGGGGGCGGGCATCGCCCTGGCCGCCTCGCTCGTCGTCGTCGGCTCCGCGCTGCGGATGCTCCGTACGGGCGTCTGGGTCAGCCCGCACGGGCTGCGACGGGTCGGGTTCTTCCGGACCCGCTCGATCGCCTGGAGCCAGATCGACTCCATCCGGACGGTCCAGCAGCCGGTGCGCTGGCTGGGCCTTCCCCGGACCGTCCAGGGTCAGGCGCTGACCGTGGCCGGCCGCTCCGGTTCGGAGCTGCCGGTGCTGCTGACCGACCACAACGCCGACTTCCTGTCCCGGGGCGAGGCCTTCGACCGGGCCGCCGGGGCGCTGGAGGCGTGGGCGCAGGAGTACCGGCCCGTACCGGCCTGACGCGCCGGGCGTCGCCGCCGGAAAGCCCGTACGGGGATCAGACCCGTGCGGGCTTTCCCGTGTGCAGGGCGATGGCGCGCTGCATCGCCTTGCGGGCCCGCGGCGTGTCGCGGGCGTCGTGGTAGGCGACGGCGAGGCGGAACCAACTGCGCCAGTCCCCCGGCGCGTCCTCGGTCTCGGCCTTGCGGCGCGCGAAGACCTCGTCGGCGGAGTCCCGCAGGATCCGGCCGTACTCGTCCCGTTCCAACTCGTCCACCGGCAGGCCGCCCTCGGCCTCCAGCTCGGTCGCGAGCTGGTTGGCCCGGGTGACGAACTGGGTGTTCTTCCAGAGGAACCACACGCCGATGACCGGGAGGATCAGCACGGCCACGCCGAAGGTGACGGTGATCCAGGTGCCCTGCCGGAGCAGCATCAGGCCCCGGCTGCCGACCAGGACGAAGTAGACGACCAGGACGGCGGCCGTGATGAAGTAGGTGATCTTCGCGCGCATGGGACTACTGCCTCATCAGCCGAGGTCGAGGAAGTTTTCCAGGCCGAAGGTGAGGCCCGGGGTCTGCGTCACGCGGCGTACGCCGAGCAGGATGCCCGGCATGAAGCTGCTGTGGTGCAGGGAGTCGTGACGGATGGTGAGGGTCTCGCCCTCGCTGCCGAGCAGTACCTCCTGGTGGGCCAGCAGGCCCCGCAGGCGCACCGCGTGCACCGGAACCCCGTCGACGTCCGCGCCGCGGGCGCCGTCGAGGGCGGTGGTGGTGGCGTCGGGTTGTGCGCCGAGGCCGGCCTCGGCGCGGGCGGCCGCGATGAGCTGCGCCGTACGGGTCGCCGTGCCGGAGGGCGCGTCGACCTTGTTCGGGTGGTGCAGTTCGACCACTTCGACGGATTCGAAGTAGCGGGCGGCCTGGGACGCGAACTTCATGGTGAGGACGGCGCCGATGGAGAAGTTCGGGGCGATGAGCACTCCCGTCCCCGGAGAGCCGGCCAGCCAGGTGTTCAGCTGTCCGAGGCGGTCCTCGGTCCAGCCGGTGGTGCCGACCACGCCGTGGATGCCGTGGCGGACGAGGAAGTCCAGGTTCTCCATGACGGAGTCGGGCGTGGTCAGCTCGACCACGACCTGGGCGCCGGCCTCGGCCACCGTCTCCAGCTTGTCGCCGCGGCCGAGGGCCGCCACCAGCTCCATGTCCTCGGCGGCCTCGACGGCCTTGACCGCCTCGGAGCCGATGCGGCCCCGGGCGCCGAGGACCGCCACGCGCAGCTTGCTCATGTTCCGTCCTTAAGTGTGTGCAGCCTTGTTACGGGTACGGGCCGGGGCCCGTACGGAGCTAGGCCACCGCTTCGTCGAGGCGGGCGGCCTGCTTCTCCTTCAGCGGCCCGATCACCGCGAGGGAGGGACGCTGTGCCAGCACGTCCGCGGCGACCGCGCGGACGTCGTCCGGGGTCACGGCGGCGATCCGGGCCAGCATGTCGTCGACGGACATCTGGTCGCCCCAGCAGAGCTCGCTCTTGCCGATGCGGTTCATGATCGCGCCGGTGTCCTCCAGTCCGAGGACGGTGGAGCCGGAGAGCTGGCCGATGGCGCGGCGGATCTCGTCGTCGTCGAGCCCGTCGGCGGCGACCATGTCGAGCTCGTCGCGGCAGATCCGCAGGACGTCGTGAACCTGGCTGGGTCGGCAGCCCGCGTAGACGCCGAAGAGGCCGGTGTCGGCGAAGCCCGAGGTGTACGAGTACACGCTGTAGGCCAGGCCGCGCTTCTCGCGGACCTCCTGGAAGAGCCGGGAGGACATGCCTCCGCCGAGGGCGGTGTTGAGGACGCCCAGGGCCCAGCGGCGTTCGTCGGTGCGGGCGAGGCCCGGCATGCCGAGGACGACGTGCGCCTGCTCGGTCCTGCGGTTGACGAGTTCGACCTGGCCGGAAGTACGGATCCGCTTGGTTCCGGTGCGCGGGCCCACGGGTTCGGCGTCGGTGCGGGTGAGCGCGCCGGCCTTCTCGAAGGCGGCGCGGACCTGGCGCACGACCTTGTTGTGGTCGACGTTGCCGGCCGCGGCGACGACCAGGCGGGTCGGATCGTAGTGCTTCTTGTAGAAGCGGCGGATCCGGTCGGCGCCGAGGGCGTTGATCGTGTCGACGGTGCCGAGGACGGGGCGGCCGAGCGGCGAGTCCCCGTACATGGTCCGGGCGAACAGGTCGTGGACCACGTCGCCCGGGTCGTCCTCGGTCATCGCGATCTCTTCGAGGATGACGCCGCGCTCGGCGACGACGTCCTCCTCGCGGATCAGCGAGCCGGTGAGCATGTCGCAGACCACGTCGATGGCCAGCGGCAGGTCGGTGTCGAGCACCCGTGCGTAGTAACAGGTGTACTCCTTCGCCGTGAAGGCGTTCATCTCTCCGCCGACCGCGTCGATCGCGGAGGAGATGTCGAGGGCACTGCGCTTCTCGGTGCCCTTGAAGAGGAGGTGCTCCAGGTAGTGGGTGGCGCCGTTGAGCGTGGGCGTCTCGTCCCGGGAGCCCACGTTCGCCCAGATGCCGAAGGTGGCGGAGCGGACGGAGGGCAGCGTCTCGGTGACGATGCGCAGTCCGCCGGGGAGGACGGTGCGTCGGACGGTGCCGATGCCGTTCTGCCCCTTGAGCAGGGTTTGGGTACGGGCGACGGCCCGCCCCTCCGAAGAGGGGCGGGCCGTCACACGGGAACTACGCGACGTCACTTGTCGGAGTCGTCCTTGTCAGCGTCGTCACCGGCGGCCTCGCCGTCGATCACGGGGATCAGGGACAGCTTGCCGCGCTGGTCGATCTCGGCGATCTCGACCTGCACCTTGGTGCCGACCGCGAGCACGTCCTCGACGTTCTCCACGCGCTTGCCACCGGCGAGCTTGCGGATCTGCGAGATGTGCAGCAGGCCGTCCTTGCCGGGCATGAGGGAGACGAAGGCACCGAAGGTGGTGGTCTTGACGACCGTACCCAGGTACCGCTCGCCGACCTCCGGCATGGTCGGGTTGGCGATCGCGTTGATCGTGGCGCGGGCGGCCTCGGCGGCCGGGCCGTCGGAGGCACCGATGTAGATGGTGCCGTCGTCCTCGATCGTGATCTCGGCGCCGGTGTCCTCCTGGATCTGGTTGATCATCTTGCCCTTGGGGCCGATGACCTCACCGATCTTGTCCACCGGGATCTTGACGGTGATGATCCGCGGGGCGTTCGGGGACATCTCGTCCGGCGTGTCGATCGCTTCCATCATCACGTCGAGGATGTGGAGGCGGGCGTCACGGGCCTGCGTCAGGGCCGCGGCCAGGACGGAGGCGGGGATGCCGTCGAGCTTGGTGTCCAGCTGGAGCGCGGTGACGAACTCCTTGGTGCCGGCGACCTTGAAGTCCATGTCGCCGAACGCGTCCTCCGCACCGAGGATGTCGGTGAGGGCGACGTAGTGGGTCTTGCCGTCGATCTCCTGGGAGATCAGGCCCATGGCGATACCGGCGACGGGGGCCTTGAGGGGCACACCGGCGTTCAGCAGCGACATGGTGGAGGCGCAGACCGAGCCCATGGACGTCGAACCGTTGGAGCCGAGGGCCTCGGACACCTGACGGATCGCGTAGGGGAACTCCTCGCGGGTCGGGAGGACCGGCACGATCGCGCGCTCGGCGAGCGCGCCGTGGCCGATCTCGCGGCGCTTCGGCGAACCGACGCGGCCGGTCTCGCCGACGGAGTACGGCGGGAAGTTGTAGTTGTGCATGTAGCGCTTGCGGGTCACCGGGGAGAGGGTGTCCAACTGCTGCTCCATGCGGAGCATGTTGAGGGTGGTGACGCCCAGGATCTGGGTCTCGCCACGCTCGAACAGCGCCGAGCCGTGCACGCGCGGGATGGCCTCGACCTCGGCGGCGAGGGTACGGATGTCCGTGAGCCCGCGGCCGTCGATGCGGACCTTGTCCTTGATCACGCGCTCGCGGACCACGGCCTTGGTGAGGCTGCGGTAGGCGGCGGAGATCTCCTTCTCACGACCCTCGAAGGCCGGGAGGAGCTTCGCGGCGGCGATGTCTTTGACGCGGTCCAGCTCGGCCTCGCGCTCCTGCTTGCCCGCGATGGTCAGCGCCTGGGTGAGCTCGCCCTTGACCGCGGCCGAGAGGGCCTCGAACACGTCGTCCTGGTAGTCCAGGAAGACCGGGAACTCGCCCTCGGGCTTGGCGGCCTTGGCGGCCAGGTCGGCCTGGGCCTTGCAGAGGACCTTGATGAAGGGCTTCGCGGCGTCCAGACCGGAGGCGACGATCTCCTCGGTCGGCGCCTCGGCGCCGCCCTTGACGAGGGCGATGGTCTTCTCGGTGGCCTCGGCCTCGACCATCATGATCGCGACGTCGCCGTCTTCGAGGGTGCGGCCCGCGACGACCATGTCGAAGACCGCGTCCTCGAGCTCGGTGTGCGTCGGGAAGGCCACCCACTGGCCGCGGATCAGCGCGACGCGGACGCCGCCGATCGGGCCGGAGAAGGGCAGGCCGGCCAGCTGGGTGGACGCGGACGCGGCGTTGATCGCGACGACGTCGTACAGGTGGTCGGGGTTGAGCGCCATGATCGTCGCGACGACCTGGATCTCGTTGCGCAGGCCCTTCTTGAAGGACGGGCGCAGCGGGCGGTCGATCAGGCGGCAGGTGAGGATCGCGTCCTCGGAGGGCCGGCCCTCGCGACGGAAGAAGGAGCCGGGGATCTTGCCGGCCGCGTACTGCCGCTCCTCGACGTCCACCGTCAGGGGGAAGAAGTCGAGCTGGTCCTTGGGCTTCTTCGACGCGGTGGTGGCGGACAGCACCATCGTGTCGTCGTCCAGGTAGGCAACGGCGGAGCCGGCGGCCTGGCGGGCCAGACGGCCCGTCTCGAAGCGGATGGTGCGGGTGCCGAAGGAACCGTTGTCAATGACGGCCTCGGCGTAGTGGGTCTCGTTCTCCACTAGCGTTTTCTCCATTTTCGTCGTCTCCGTCCGCCACCCGTGTGGTGGTGGACGGTTTCGGAGAAGCGCTCCTGGCGTGCGGGCCGGTCTTCGATCGAAGCACCCGGTTCTGAGCCCCGTCGCGGGGCTTTCCGGATACCACTACCGAGGACCGGCGGCGTAGGGAGGGCGCTCCTCCTCTTCCTCTTGTGCGCTGTTTCCAGACTACAAAGCGTCCGGTACGTCGCGCACGTACAGCAAAGGGAGCGGCCCCATCGTTGTGGGGTCCGCTCCCTTCACAGCGTCTTTACTTGGCGCCGGCCGCACCGCGACGGATGCCGAGGCGCTCGACCAGCGCACGGAAGCGCTGGATGTCCTTCTTGGCCAGGTACTGCAGCAGGCGGCGGCGCTGGCCGACCAGGATCAGCAGACCACGACGGGAGTGGTGGTCGTGCTTGTGGGTCTTGAGGTGCTCGGTCAGGTCCGAGATGCGGCGGGACAGCATCGCGACCTGGACCTCGGGGGAGCCGGTGTCGCCCTCCTTGGCACCAAACTCTGCGATGAGCTGCTTCTTCACTGCGGCGTCGAGCGGCACGCGTACTCCTCGTAATAGGTCTTCGTTGCCATCGAGTGCCCCAGGTCGAATTCTCTGGGGATCTTCCGTGACTCGGGAGGCGGGGTCCGCTGAGCGCAGTCCACAGACCCTCTGTCGAGAGATCCGGGGGACGCGTACACAAACGGCCGTCACACAGCGTACCAGGCGTGCGGGTCTCGCCGTCTCAGCCGGTGAGAGCGCGGGCGCGGTCGTGGACGTCGAGCACGGCCAGGGTCAGCGGGACCAGGCTGAGCAGTACCGCCGCCTCGGTGAGGTCGAGCAGCCGTCCCCAGAAGGGTGACAGGCCCTTGCGGGGGATGACAAGCGCAATTCCCGTGAGGAGGGTCGCGCCGGCGGCGACGGCGGCGGCGAGGCGGAGCGTACGGAGGTCCCTGTCGCCGCTCCGGTGGGGCTCGGGGAGCTCCTGGAGCAGGCCGTCGGGGGCGTGCACGGCCAGGGCCAGGACGATCAGGCCGATCGCGGCGGTGCCCGCGGTCAGGGCGCAGACGACCTGTGCGGTGCGGCGGAAGAGGCGGGCCCGCAGGAGCATCGCGAGTCCGGTGGCGAGGGCGAGCAGTCGGGCCCACGGATCGCCCGAGGCCCCGAGGACGGCCGCGGAGGCGACGGTGACGGCCGCGCAGCCGCCGAGCAGGCCGAGGAGCAGTTCGTGTCCCCGGCGGGCCCGGGCGGCGATGAGGTCGGCGTCGAGGGGGCCAGCCGGGGCGGGGCCGGTGGCGCCGGAACCGTACGGATCGGTGTCGGGGCGGTCCGGGGTGGTGGCGTACCCGGCGCCCTCGGCGCCCTCGGTCGCGCTTCGGGGGGCCGCGTAGCCGATGGGCAGCCGGGCGGAACGGGCGGCGAGGGACGGGAGGAAGGCGACGAGCCCGATGGCGACGGGGGCGCAGACGGCGGCGCCGGCGGTCGCGGAGGCCCCGGTGGTGAGGACGGCGAACGCGGCGAGGCCGCCGGTGGCGGCCAGCAGGGAGGCGGCCACGAAGGGGGCGTCGCCCTGCGGGGTGAGGGCGACCAGGGCGGCGGAGGCGACGAGGACGCAGACGCAGCCGAGGAGGAACTGGAGGCGGCCCGGTCCGGCGCCGGGTCCGGGGGCGACGAGGCCCGCGCCCGCGATCATGAGGAGCGGGAGGGCGCCCAGGCCGAGGACGACGGCGCAGGCCCGGTCGCGGTGGACGCGGGCGCGCGCCCCGGCCGCGGCGGTGAGGACGAGGCCCAGGGCTCCGGCGACGAGGGCGGGCAGCCCGTGCACGTCGTGGCGGACCGGGTCGGCGTACCAGAGGACGAGGGCGAGCAGGGCGAGGAGCAGGGCGGCGCCGGCCAGGCCCGCGCCGCGCAACATGTCGTCGTTCCAGCGGTGGCGGTCGCGGACGACGGCGGAGGCGACGGCGTCGCAGACGTCGTCGAACACGGCGGGCGGCAGCGACTCGGCGAAGGGACGGAGGCTGAGCACCTCGCCGTCGACGACGTGCTGGGCCGCGAGGGTGCGGGCGCCGTCGAGGACGGCGCCGGAGCGGCGCACGAGGTGGAAGCCGGTGGGGGCGCCGACGGGCTGGGGCGGGCGGGTGAGGCGCAGCAGTTCGGGGTACACGTCGGCGACGGCGATGTCCTCCGGAAGGGCGACGTCGACGCGGCTGTCGGGAGCCACGACGGTGACCCTGCGGAATCCCGTCGCCCCGGCCGTACTCACCTGTGTGACCCCCTTTTCCGGCGCCTCGCTGCGGGCCCCGGTTCGGGGTCCGCGCGTACTGCGGGCGTCACCCTAACCGGGCCGTCGGCGGCCGTCCGGCCACTAGGATCACCGGCCCGCGGCGGAATTCCCCTTCCGCGAGCGGGACTTGGGGGCGCCGGTCGTGGCGGCCCGGCCGTCGTCAAGGGACTGGTGCTCCGGTGAGCCAGATCGTCGTCAAACGCCCGCCCCGGTCGCTGCCGCCGGAAGTTCCCTCGGAAGAGGTGCGGTTGGAGCCGCCTCCGGTACTGCCGCGGGGGCAGGAGGAGGGCGTGTTGATGCAGCTCCTGCCGATGCTCGGGATGGGGTCGTCGGTCGTGTTCTTCTTCCTGCCGACCGGTGGGCCCTTCATGAAGGTGATGGGCGTGCTGATGCTGGTGTCCACGGTGGCCATGGTCATCGCCCAGTTGGTGCGCCACCGGCGCGGTACGCAGGGGCGGATGGCGGACGTGCGCCGGGACTACCTGGCGCACCTCGCGCGGACGCGCCGTCGGGTGCGCGGCGCCGCGCGGGCGCAGCGCGACGCACAGCTGTACCTGCACCCGGCGCCGGAGCAGTTGTGGGCGGTGGTGGCGGGCGGGTCCCGGGTGTGGGAACGGCGGCCCGGGGACGCGGACTTCGGGCAGGCCCGGCTGGGGCTGGGCCCGCAGCGCCCCGCGTCCGCGCCGGTGGCGCCGGAGACGGCGCCGGTGGACGATCTGGAGCCGCTGGCGGCGGGCGCGCTGCAGCGCTTCCTGGAGGTGCACTCCTGCCTGGACGGGCTGCCGGTGGCGGTGTCGGTGCGGGCGTTCTACCACCTGACGGTGTCGGGGGACGCCGGGGCCGCGCGCGGGACCGCGCGGGCGTTGGTGGCGCAGCTGGTGACGCTGCACTCCCCCGACGACCTGGTGGTGGCGGTGGTGGCCGCCGGGGATGCGGCGCCGCTGTGGGACTGGACGAAGTGGCTGCCGCACGCGCAGCTGCCGGGCCATTTCGACGGCGCCGGTACGAGGCGGCTGTTCGACGACGACCTGGGTGGGTTGGAGGGGCTGCTGGCGTCCCGGCTGGAGGGGCGGCCGCGGTTCGGCCGGGACGCCTCGCCCCTGCTGGACCGGCCGCACCTGGTGGTGGTCCTCGACGGGGCGACGGTGGCGCCGGACTCGGCGTTCGCGGCGGCGGAGGGCCTGCAGGGCGTGACCGTCGTGGAGGTGGTCGCGGGCGAGCTGGACGAGCCGCGCGGCGGTCTGTCGGTCGTGGTCCGGCCGGGGCTGCTGCGCCTGGTGGCGGGTACGGGGGACGCGTACGAGGGCGTCCCGGACGTGCTGTCGTTGCCCGCGGCGGAGGCCATGGCCCGGCAGCTGGCGCCGCTGCGCACGGACGGTGGTGACGACGACGAGCCCCTGCTGGCGAACCTGGACTTCACCGACCTGTTGGACCTGGGCGACGCCGCCGGCATCGACGTGGCGCGGACCTGGCGCCCCCGTTCGGCCGGCGACCGGCTGCGGGTGCCCATCGGCGTGGGCGAGGACGGCGCGCCGGTGATGCTGGACCTGAAGGAGGCCGCACAGGAGGGCATGGGCCCGCACGGGCTGTGCGTGGGGGCGACGGGTTCGGGCAAGTCGGAGCTGCTGCGGACGCTGGTGCTGGGGCTGGCGGTGACGCACGACTCGCAGACGCTGAACTTCGTCCTGGCGGACTTCAAGGGTGGTGCGACGTTCACCGGCATGGGGCGGCTGCCGCACGTGGCCGCCGTCATCACGAACCTCGCGGACGATCTGACGCTGGTCGACCGGATGGCCGACTCGATCGGCGGTGAGCTCCAGCGGCGTCAGGAGCTGCTGCGTTCGGCCGGCAACCACGCGAACCTCCACGACTACGAGCGGGCCCGTGCGGCCGGTGCGCCGCTGGAGCCGCTGGCCTCGCTGGTCCTGGTGATCGACGAGTTCTCCGAGCTGCTGACGGCGAAGCCCGACTTCATCGACATGTTCGTGCGGATCGGCCGCATCGGGCGTTCGCTGGGCGTGCACCTGCTGCTGGCCTCGCAGCGGCTGGAGGAGGGCAAGCTGCGGGGGCTGGACACGTACCTGTCGTACCGGATCGGTCTGCGGACCTTCTCGGCGGCGGAGTCGCGGACGGCGCTCGGTGTGCCGGACGCCTACCACCTGCCGTCGCTGCCCGGTTCGGGGTACCTGAAGTCCGGTACGGACGGGATGACCCGCTTCAAGGCGGCGTACGTCTCGGGTGCCCACCGCGCCGCCGGCCCGGTGCCCGTGGCGGGGCCGTTCCCGGCGGTGCGGCGGCCCGCGCCGTTCACGGCGGGTCCGGTGGCGGTGGCGTACGCGGACCCGGAGCCGGCGGGTGCGGTGGCTGCGGATGCGGATGCGGATGCGGTGGATCGGGCGCCCCGGGCGGATCCGGCCGGGGACGACGCGCCGGGCGACACGGTGCTGGACGTGATCGTCGGACGGCTGGAGGGGCAGGGGGTGCCCGCGCACCAGGTGTGGCTGCCGCCGCTGGACCAGGCTCCCCCGCTGGACCGACTGCTGCCCGCCCTGGCGGTGGACGACGGGCGGGGGCTGCACGCGCGGGGGTACGACCGGCCGGGCGGGCTGGTGGTGCCGCTCGGCCTGGTCGACAAGCCCTTCGAGCAGCGGCGCGAGGTGCTGCTGCGGGACTTCTCGGGGGCGACGGGGCACCTGTTGGTGGTGGGCGGGCCCCGGTCGGGCAAGTCGACGCTCGTGCGGACGCTGATCTCCTCGTTCGCACTCACGCACACCCCGCGCGAGGTGCAGTTCTACGGGCTGGACTTCGGCGGTGGCGCCCTGGCGTCGATCGCGGAGCTGCCGCACGTGGGCGGGATCGCCTCACGCCTCGACCCGGAGCGGGTGCGGCGGACGGTCGCGGAGGTGGTGGGCGTCCTCGGCCGGCGCGAGGAGTTCTTCCGGGCGAACGGCATCGACTCCGTGGACGGGTACCGGCGCCGGCGCGCTGCGGGCGAGCTGCCCGACGAGGCCTGGGGCGACGTCTTCCTCGTCATCGACGGCTGGGGCGGCTTCCGCGGGGAGTACGAGGGCCTGGAGCCGGTGGTCACGGACATCGCGTCCCGGGGGCTGGGATTCGGCATCCACGTGGTGGTCACCGCGTCCCGGTACATGGAGGTCCGCCCGGCGCTGAAGGACCAGATGCCGGGCCGGCTGGAGCTGCGGCTCGGCGACGTCATGGACTCCGAGTTCGACCGGCGGGTCGCGGCGAACGTACCGGCGGGCGTACCGGGGCGCGGGCAGGTCCCGGAGAAGCTGCATTTCCTGGGGGCCCTGCCGCGGATCGACGGGGGCCACGGCACGGACGACCTTGCGGAGGGGACGGCGGCCCTCGTGGCGGCGGTGCGATCGGGCTGGGCGGGGCCGCCGGCTCCCGCCGTACGGCTGCTGCCGAGGTCGCTGCCCGCGGACCGGTTGCCCAAGGGCGGGGATTTCCCCGAGCGCGGCATCGCGATCGGCGTCGGCGAGACGGACCTGGAGCCGGTGTTCGTCGACTTCGCGTCGGACCCGTTCTTCCTGGTGTTCGGCGAGAGCGAGTCGGGCCGGACGAACCTGCTGCGCCTCATCGCCCACCAGATCGCCGACCGGTACACCCCGGACGAGGCGAAGCTGGTCGTCGGGGACTACCGGCGCGGGCTGCTCGGCGCCCTCCCGGAGGAGCACCTGCTGGAGTACGCGCCGACGACGGACTCGCTGCACCTGCACATGGAGGCCCTGGTCGGGGTGTTCGCGCGGCGCCGGCCACCTGCGGACGTCACCCCGCGGCAGTTGCGGGACCGCAGCTGGTGGACGGGCCCGGACGTGTTCGTCATCGTCGACGACTACGACCTGGTGGCCACCGGCCAGGGCAATCCGCTGGCGCCGCTCACGGAGTTCCTGCCCTTCGCCCGGGACACCGGTGTCCGGTTCGTCATCGCGCGCAACTCGGCGGGGGCCTCGCGCGCGCTGTACGAACCGTTCATGCAGCGGATCAAGGAGTTGGGAGCGCAGGGCGTGGTGCTGTCGGGCGATCCGTCGGAGGGGGATCTGCTCGGCACGGTCCGGCCGCGCCCGATGCTCCCCGGTCGGGGCCACTTCGTCCCGCGCCGGCGCGGCACCTCGCTGGTGCAGCTCGGGCGGATGCCCGGGCTGTAGCGGGGATCACCCGGAAAACCGCACCCGGGAGCCGCGTTCCGCCGATAATCGGCAGCGAAGAGCCGAGCAGCACCGCACGACCGAGGGAAAGGCCGCACATGGGCACCCAGCAGGAGAAGGACGAGCTGTACGCGCTCGACATCAGCGGCGTCGAGTGGCAGGGCCCTCCGGGGACCAGCCCGGACGAGGAGCGGGTCGAGATCGCCAAGCTGCCCGAGGGCGCGGTGGCCATGCGGTCCTCGCTGGACCGGGAGACCGTGCTGCGCTACACGGCCGCCGAGTGGGAGGCCTTCGTGCTGGGCGCGCGGGACGGGGAGTTCGACCTCACCTGAGGTCCGGCGCGGACGGGGACCCGCGACACGGGGGCGCGCCCGGTGCGGGTGCGCCCCTTCGTCCGCCGGGTGCGGGGTTCAGTAGGCCTCGGTGAACAGGCGCGAGGCCTTCAGGTCGGTGGCGCGGTAGTCGCCCTTGCCCTGCTCGATGAGCCGGGCGACGGACTCCAACTGCCTCCGCATGTGGTCGGCCCTGCGGTGGTACTTCGTCTGGAGCGCGACGTACTCCAGGTGCGCCTCGCCGTCCCAGGTGTCGGTGACCACCTTCACGGCCTGCTCCATCTCGGCCAGGTCCTTGACGATGTTGTTCGAGACGGTCCTGATGCGGTCCGCCATCTGCTGGACGCTGTCGTACCGGACCCGGGTGTAGCCGTCGGTGCCGGACATGTTCTTCTCCTTCGGGCGGTGGGTTGCTGGAGGTGCGGGGGCCGGGCGGGCGCCGGGGTCAGACGCCGTTCAGGCCGGACGGGCCGCCGGGGGTGATCGTCCCGAACACCGAACGGACCTCCTCGTCCTGCGCGTTGGTGAGGTTCTTGGTCTGCGCGACCGCGTGGTGCAGGACGCCGAGCAGGCGGCGGATCTCGTCGTGGTCGATGTTGAGGTCCGCCTGCGCCTTCTTGAACCCCTCCGCGCCGGCGCCGGTCCAGCCCGCGCCGGCGGTGGCGAGGATGTCGGCCAGTTCCCGGGACTGGGTGGTCACGGCGTTGGCCGTCTCGGAGATCTTGTTGGCGGCCCTGACGACCGGATCGTCGGCCAGTCCGAAGGTGTTCGTCATCCGAAGCTCCTCGCTCCTCGTTTTCCTTGCGGGGGTGTGACGGGCCCGCCGGGCGCACCGCGCGGCACGCCGCGCGGGGATTCATCGCGAGCGGGTCGGGCGGGTTCGGGAATCGCGGACCACGGTCGCCGTCCCGGCGATGACGGCCACGAGGAGCCCGCCCGCGCCGAGCCCGTACGTCCCGAGCCGCACCTCGCGCTCCTGCGCCGCCCCGGTCGGGCCCGGCGGCGCCGCCTGCGGGGCGGGGGCCGGCGGCAGGCCGGGGTCCGGGCCTGCGGGTCCGGGCGGTGCGAGGTCCCGGGTGACGGCGCGCACCGGGTCGACGACCCCCCAACCGACCTGGTCGTCACGGCCGTTGACGCCGCGCTCGGCCGTGCTCTGGATCTGCCGGACCACCTCCCCGGCGGTCCACCCGGGGTGCTCGGCGCGCAGCAGGGCGGCGACGCCCGCGACCCAGGGCGCGGAGAAGCTGGTGCCGCTGTCGACGCACTGACCGGAGCCGGGGACCGTGGAGACCATGTCGACGCCGGGGGCGGCGACCCCGATGAAGTCGCCGGGCTGGGAGAAGGCGGCGCGTTCGTTGTTGCGGTCGGAGGCGGCCACGGCGAGGACCCCGGGGAAGGCGGCCGGGTAGGTCCTGCGCCCGTGTCCGGCCAGGCCGTCGTTGCCGGCCGAGGCGACGACCACGACGTTCTCGTCCAGGGCCCGCCGGACGGCCCGGGCCAGGTCGGAATCGGCGGTGAGGGGTGCGTCGGTGTCCTGGGAGATGTTGACGACGTGGGCGCCCGCGGCGACGGCGTGGTCGATCGCCCGGGCGAGGGTGGCCGCCTTGCCGTTGCCCCGACCGTCGTTGTGCCGGATCGGGATGACGGTGGCCTCGGGGGCGAGGCCGACGAAGCCGGTGCCCCGCCGGGGGCGGGCCGCGATGAGTCCGGCGACCTTGGTGCCGTGCCCGACGGTGTCGTTCGTGCCGTCGCCGCCCTTCGGATCGACGAAGTCCCGACCGGCGGCGGTGTCGAGGGCGCCGGCGAGCTGCGGGTTGATCCGGTCCACCCCGGTGTCGATGACCGCGACGCGCACGCCCTTGCCCTTCGTCCCGGCCCACAAGGCGTCGAGGAGGAGCCGCTGGAGGGCCCACGGCCGCTCGGCGATCTGCCGCTTCATGGGGAAGGTGCACTCGCCCGTGCCGTCGAGGCGGAGGCCGAGGCCGTGTCCGTGCGCATGCCCGCCCAGGTGCCGGTGCCCACCCTCGGGTCCGCGCTCGTGCTCGTACGTGGGCTGCGGCGCGGGCGTTCCCGCCGTGCCGCACGCCACGAGGAGCCCGCAGGTGGTCACCAGGCGGGCGGCGCGCGCGAGCAGCGCGCGGGGCGGACCGGGCGGCGGGGTCCGTCGCACGGACGGCGTCTTCATGAACCCTGCGTCCGACGCGCGGAGTTGATGTCCAGGCGCGGCCCCTTGGACAGGAACTCCGACCAGGTGATCGGCACCGGGACCGGAACCACGTCGGCGTAGCCGAGTCGCACCTGGGCCTGACCGGGCCCGGCCCGCCCGACCCCGGCCCCGATGCCGCCCGCGTCGCCGCCGCCGCCGGCCTGGACCGCGTAGCGCAGACCGGTGTCGGTGACCAGGAACAGGGTGCCGCCGGCCGTGGCCTGTCGGCCTTGGACCTGCGTGTAGAGGAGGCCGGAGCCGGGGGTGACGTAGGAGCCGGTGCCGCTCGCGGTGATGTCGACCGGGAATCCGGGGCCCGCCCAGGTGCTCAGGGTCGGGCCGCCGTGGGCGTCGACGGAGCGCAGGACGTTGCAGACTGTGTCGCGCCGCGCGCCTGCCCGTACCCCGCCCGGGGCGGCGTCGACCCGGTTGACCTGGGCGCCCCGGTGGCGCGGCCATCGCGTCCGCGCCCCGAAGGGCGTGGCGTCGGGGTTCAGGGACTGGAGGTCGACCTCGCGGGCCCGGCCGCGCATGTCGAGGGCGTCGGTGGCGGGCGCGGCGATCAGCAGCCGGGCGACGAACTCGGTGACGGGCGCGACCCGGCCGGGCAGGACGACGTAGTACTCGGTGCCGGAGCCGGTCTGGGCGCTCAGGACCATGCCGACCCGGTCGTCCCCCGCGGCCAGGCCCCGGACACCGGCCTTCGCGCCGGGGGTGCCGGGCAGGCGGGGGAAGCCGAGGCCGTCACCGGAGCCGAGGGTGGCCAGCCACTGTTCGGTGACGGGCTGGGGAGTGGCCCCGGTGCCGACCAGGGCCGTGGTCAGGGTGCCCGCTTCCGGTCCTCCCTCGGGGAACGCGTACTTGGTGCCCGTCGCGTCGACCAGGTACCGCTCCTTGGCGGCGCCGGTGCTGCGGACGTACAGCACCTGCCCCTCGGTGGTGCGGCGCGCGCCGTCCAGCAGGCCCGCCTCGCGGTCGGCGAGGACGAAGACGGCGCTCTGCACGCCCTCGCCGTTGCCTCCGGGCCGCTGGCAGACGGCCCAGCGCTTGCTCCTCCCCGCGTCCTTCCCGTCGGGCAGTCGGTCGGGGGCGTAGGGGATGCCGATGATGGGTCCCCGCGGTGGCCTGCCCGCGTCCAACACCTTGTCCTCGACGTGGACGACCTTGAACTTCCGCGGATCGAGGAGGAGTCGGGCCGAGGCCAGGTTCAGCACCGGGTGCAGCCTCGGCCGGCTCCCGCCGGCGGCCTCGGTGGAGAGGACCACGTAGCGCGTCGTCGACTGCTTCCCGACGATGACCCGCGCGCCGGGCTCGTTCCACCCCTTGGGTGCCTGCGGTCGGAACATGCCCCAGGCCCCGAAGCCGACCAGCACGAGGGCGCCGACGATCAGGGAGGGGAGCACCGCGCGCAGTGGCCTGGGGGCGCCCTCCTCGCTCCCGGTGGCGGAGGGCTGGAGGAACGCGGCCACCGTGCGACGCTTCGCAAACGTGTACGCATTGAACTCGTCGCGTCGTGATGCCAAGACCGCCTGCTCCCCCCACGTCGCCCGGTCCGCGCGCCCGACCCGGGCCCCGACTCACGGACCGGGCCCCTACTATGCCCCTTGACGGGGAGACGTCCCGGCGGCGACAGCTGCCGGACCCTCCCCCGGGCTCGACAATTCGGCTTTTGACAGGGTGATTTGAGGGGGGCCGGGGTGGAGCGGCAGCGGCCGCACCGCACTGGAATCCCCTGTTCCACCCGTTGCGGAGGGGGAGGTACGCGTGTGGGAGCCGGCGTGACGCGGCCGCGCGGGGACATGGCCGCAGCCTCGCACGAAGGGGTGACACCGCGTCCGGTGTCGAGCCCCGGGAAGTGCGGCCCGTTCCGATTGCAACAACTCGTGCTCCTCCAGCTGGCGTGTGCGGCGCCGCTGGTGGCACGGGTCCTGGCACCGATCCTGTTGGTGCCCGCCGGCGCGGTGGCCCTGGCCCTGGTGCTCCTCGCGGTCGTGCGACGCCACCGGCTCCCCCTCCCCGAGTGGCTCGGCGGCGTCCTCGCGCTGCGGGCCCGCCGCCGTCGGGCCGCCGCCTGGACCGCCGGGGCCGAGCCGGGGGCGGCGTCCGCGGTGGAGGCCGATCCGGCGCTGCGGACGCTGACGTACGGCGGCCACGATCGGCGGCCGGTCGGGATGGTCGGCGACGGCACCTTCCTGACGGCGGTGCTCCGGGTGGACGCGGACGCCACCGCGCTACGGGCGGACCGGACGGCGCACCCCCTGCCCCTGGCCGCCGTGCGGGACGTCCTCGAAGTGGACGGGATCCGGCTGGAGTCGGCCCAGCTGGTGCAGCACACCCGGCCCGCGCCGGCGCCACACCTGCCGGCCGATTCGGTGGCGGCCCGCTCCTACGCCCCGCTCCAGGCCCTGACGGGCACCCCTGCCGTACGGCTGACCTGGATCGCGCTGAAGCTCGACCCGCAACGGTGCCCGGAGGCGGTCACCGCGCGCGGCGGCGGGTTAAAGGGGGCGCAGCGCTGCCTGGTGCGGGTGGCCGACCAGTTGGCGAGCCGGTTGGCCGGGCACGGGTTCCGGGCCGAGGTGTTGACGGAACAGGAGCTGACGTCGGCGCTGGCCACGTCCGCCTGCGCGAACCCGACGCCCCTCGCCCGGTCCGGGCGTCAGGCCGGCGCGGGCCGCCGTACGGAGGAGACCGCCCGCGCCTGGCGCTGCGACGACCGGCAGCACACCACGTACTGGCTGCGTCGCTGGCCCCTGCTGGGCGGCCCGGGGGCGCAGCTCCCGCAGTTCGTGGCGCTGCTGACCGCGCTGCCCGCCCTCGCCATCAACTTCAGCCTCACGATGGCCCCGGCAGGGCGGCGGGGCGTGACGCTGACCGGGCACGTCCGGGTGACGGGGCGCGGCGACCGGGACCTGGCCGTCGCGTGCCGCGCGTTGGAGCGGACCGCGCGCGGCGTACGGGCCGGGCTGGTGCGGCTCGACCGGGAGCAGGTGCCGGGGCTGCTCGCGTCGCTGCCGCTGGGAGGCACCCGGTGAGGGGCTGGTCACGACCTTTGACGGCACGGCCGTTCGCGGCGGGACTGTTCGGAGCGGGACGGGGCGGCTTCGGATTGCCGGCCCCGCGCCGGGAGCGGCACGTCGTCACGGCGGCGGAGCTGGACCTCCTGGCGGTGCCCGTCGGGGACGACGGGGTCGTCATCGGCGAGGACGCGGAGGGCCGTCCGGCGGTGCTCGGCGTCAACCGCCCCACCCCGTACGAGATCACGCTGATCGGCGGCCTGTGGACGGCACAGGTGCTGGCCCTGCGCACGGCCGCCGCGGGAGCCCGGGTCGCGGTGGAGACCGGGCGCGGGCCCGCGTGGGCGGACCTGGCCCGGGAGGCGGGCGCCGGGCAGACGTGCGTCACCCTGCACGAGGTGGGACGCGTACCGCCGCAGGGCGCTTCGGCGGGCAGTCCCGTACTGGTGGTCCGCGACTGCGGGATGCGGCCGCCGCGGGGTCGGGTGGCGGCGGGCGCCTGGCAGTCCGTGCTGACCCTGCTGCCGTACCTGAGCCCGACGGCCCCCCGGCTGCTGCGGGGTTCCGCGCTGGTGGGGGTGCAACGGGTGTCGCCGGACGAGGCGGCACGGATCGGCGAACTGATGCTGCTGCCGCGGTCGGTGGTGGAGGCGCTGCCCACGCTGGGCGACGCCGTGACGCTGTGGTGCACTTCCCGGGACCGGAAGTTCGTACTGACCCGGGGGACGCGGGAGGAGACGGCCCTGTTCGGGGCGGCCCGTCGCGTCGACTGACCGGGGCGGGGCGCCCGGCGGGCGGTGACGGTTGCTCAGGGCTCTGGCTCCCTGTAGGCAGGACTCCGGGGGCGCCACCTCGCGGGATATTGCGGGCCGGCCGCGATTAGGCTGAGCGCGGGGCGCGGCGTCGAGTGTCGAAAGTCGAGTGTCGAGTTGGGCGCCCGACCGTGTTGACAGACCAGGAGGCACCAGTGACCGGCGATCGGAACGAGAGGCGCGGCGGGACGTGGGACGTCCCGACGGACGATCAGTCCGACGCGGAGCCCGAGGGGACGGGCGAGTTCACCATCGACTACACCCCGCCGGCCTGGTACACCCAGGGCGCTCCCGCCCAGGACGTCCCCGGCCTCCCCGAGGGCAGCGGCTTCGAGCCGCACCGCCCGTCGGACGTGGTGTCACCCCCGACGATGCGGATCACCCCGCCGGCGGTCCCCCGGCAGCCGCCGGTGCCGGTGCCGGTGCCGGCGGAGGGGGATCCGGGGTTCGCGGAACCCCTGACGGACGTGAGGGCCGTGGAGGCCGAGGAGGTCGTGGAAGCTGCGGAGTTCGACCCGAAGCCGGTCGAGGTCCCGCCGGTCTTCCCGCCCTCGCCGTTCCCGCCCGCCCCGACCCACGCCCCGGACCCGGCACTCGCGGCGGGCCCGGACAGCACGGGCAGGGCCGACGCCCCGGGCACGGCCGAAGTCGCGGTGGCGCACGCCCCGGGTGGGTACGCCGACCCGGACCCGGCCAACGCCCCGGGCGCGGCCGTCACGTCGGACGCGGCCGGCGTGCCGACCCCTGTCGACCCCCCGGCTCCGGCCGACGCCCCGCGCACAGCGGGCGCGCATGCCCCCGCCGACACCCCTGACGCGGCCGGAACGTCGGCTGCCACCCCGGCTCCGTCCTACGCCCCGGCCGTGGCGGACCCCCCGGCCGTACCCCAGGCTCCGGGAGCACCGCGCACCGAGTCCCCCGTGCAGGACACGCCGCCCGCGCCCTACGCACCCCCGACGCCGGCGTTCCCTGCCGCCCTCGGCGACATCCCGCCCGCTTACCCGGCGGTGCCCTCGGCCCCGGGAGCGCCCCGCGCGGAACCCCCTGCGCAGGACGCGCCGCCGCCCACGCCCTACGCGGCCCCGGCACCGTCGTTCCCTGCCGCGCCCGCCACGCCAACCCCCCTTACGGACAGCCCGCCCGCGGCACCCTCCTACGCGGCCGTACCGCCGCCCCCGGGAGCACCGCGCGCGGAATCCCCCGTGCAGGACGCGCCGCCCTCGGTCCCGGCGCACCCGGCCGCGCCCGCCGTGGCAGCACCTGTCGCGGACGCTCCCCCGGTGGCACCCGCCCACCCCGCCGCGCCCCGCGCCGAGGCCCCTGTCGCGGACACGCCGCCCCCGAACCCGTACCAGCACCCGGCCGCGCCGGCCGAGGAACCGCAGGCCAAGGCCCCCATCGCCGACGCCCCGCCCGTGGCACCCGCCCACCCCGCCGCGCCCCGCGCCGAAGCACCGCTCGCAGCACCGGCGTTCCCCGTTGCGGAGACGGGGGCGGCACCGGTCGCGGATGCCGCGCCCGGCCCCTACGCGCAGCCGGTCGTGCCGGCGCCCGCCGAGGAGCCCCTCGCGGACGCGGCACCCGCCCGCCCCGCCGCGCAGGCACAGGCGCCGGCACCGTACCCGCCCGCGGCACCTGCGGATCCGGCCACCGGAGCGCCCGTCGCGGACGCCCCTCCCGCGCCCTACCCGGCTCCCGTGCCGGCCGCCGCGCAGGTTCCGGGGTTCCCGGCGCCGCCCGCCCCGGGCGGCGCGGCGGAGCAGCCGGCGTCCGACGCCGGGGTGTCTCCTGCGGGCCCCGAACAGGGCCCGTACGCATCGCCGGTCGCCCCGGCGGATGCCCAGCAGTCGCCCGGGGAGCCCCCGTTCGGGGGACCCGGTGGTGAACTGCCGTCGCTGCCGTCCGAATTCACGTACCCGGGCGCATCGCAGGGCTCCGGCTTCCCGCCCACCGGGCAGCAGCAGCCGCAGCCCGGCTACGGCTTCCCGCAGACTCCGGCTCAGCAGCAGGAGCAGGCGCAGGCGCAGTCACCCCAGCAGCCCCAGGGCTACGGCTTCCCGCAGGAGCAGGCGCCGCAGCCCCAGCAGCAGCAGGGCTACGGTTTCCCGCCCACCGGCCAGCCGCAGCCGGGGTACGGCTTCCCCCAGGCACAAGCGCAGCCCCAGCCCCAGCCCCAGCCCCAGCCCCAGGGCTACGGTTTCCCTCCCGGCGCCCCCCAACCCCAGGCCGACCCCCGGGCCTCCGCCGCCCAGTGGTCCCCCGGGGCCCAGCCGCCGCCGCAGCCCCAGTCGCAAGCCCAGCCGCAGGCGCAACCGCAGCAGGCCGCCCCGTACCAACAGCCCGGCCAGGGCCACGGCGGGGCGCCGCTCGGCTACACCGCGGCCGTCGAGCTGTCCTCCGACCGGCTGCTGCGCTCCAAGCAGAAGCCGAAGGGCGGCCGTTCCGGCTTCCGTTTCGGCGGCAAGGCCGCGGAGGCGGACCGTCAGCGCAAGCTGGAACTGATCCGCACGCCGGTGATGTCCTGCTACCGCATCGCCGTCATCAGCCTCAAGGGCGGCGTCGGCAAGACCACGACCACCACCGCCCTCGGCGCCACCCTCGCCACCGAGCGGCAGGACAAGATCCTGGCCATCGACGCGAACCCGGACGCCGGTACCCTCGGTCGCCGCGTGCGCCGCGAGACGGGGGCGACGATCCGCGACCTGGTGCAGGCGATCCCGTACCTGCACTCGTACATGGACATCCGGCGGTTCACCTCGCAGGCTCCCTCCGGTCTGGAGATCATCGCCAACGACGTGGACCCTGCCGTGTCGACGACCTTCAACGACGAGGACTACCGCCGCGTCATCGAGACCGTCGGCCGCCAGTACCCGATCATCCTCACCGACTCGGGTACCGGGCTCCTCTACTCCGCGATGCGGGGCGTGCTGGACCTGGCAGATCAGCTGATCATCATCTCGACCCCGTCCGTGGACGGTGCGAGCAGCGCCAGCACCACCCTCGACTGGCTCTCCGCGCACGGCTACGCCGAGCTCGTCGCACGCTCCCTCACCGTCATCTCCGGGGTCCGCGAGACCGCCAAGATGATCAAGGTCGAGGACATCGTGCAGCACTTCGAGACCCGCTGCCGCGGCGTCGTCGTGGTGCCGTTCGACGAGCACCTCGCGGCCGGCGCCGAGGTGGACCTCGACCTGATGCGACCCAAGACGCGTGAGGCGTACTTCACCCTCTCCGCACTGGTCGCCGAGGACTTCACCCGGGCGCAGCAGCAGGCGGCGCAGGCGCACTGGGGCACGCCCCGGTCCGACCAGCAGCCGTATCCCCAGCAGCATCAGCAGCCCCAGCAGCCGGGCCCGTACCAACAGCCCCAGGCGCCGCAGCAGCCGTACGGCCAGGCCTACCCGCAGCCCGGCCAACCCTGGCAGCAGCCCCAGGCACCGCAGGCACCCCAGCAGCCCGGCGGGCCCCCGCGCGACCCGCGCCTCGGCTGACGGATTCGGGCACGGAAACGGAAACGCAGGGCTGACGCGCGGAGGGCCCGTACCGTCCAGGAAGACCTGGGACGGTACGGGCCCTCCGGCACGTTCGCGGTGCGGGCTCCGGGCTGCCGGCCGCTCAGCGCCCGGCGCGCTCGCTGTCGTAGGCGTCGGTCAGCACCCGGGAGCGCTTCACGTCGTCCGCGATGGCCTCCAACAGGCCGTCCAGCGACTCGAACTTCGCCATGCCCCGCACGTACGCGAGGAAGTCCACGGCGACGTGCATCCCGTAGAGGTCCAGGCCGATCCGGTCGATCGCGTACGCCTCGACGGTCCGCTCCGTGGCGTCGAACTGGACGTTCGTGCCGACCGAGATCGCGGCCGGCATCCGCTCGCCGTCGGCCGTCAGCCAGCCCGCGTACACGCCGTCGGCCGGGATCGCGGTGTGCGGCTGCGTCTCGACGTTCGCCGTCGGGTAGCCGAGCTCGCGCCCGCGCTGCGCTCCGCGCACGACGACGCCCTCGACGCGGTGCGGGCGGCCCAGGATCTCCCCGGCGCCCTCGACGTCGCCCTCGGAGACCAGTCGGCGCGCCAGCGTGGAGGAGAACGGAACGCCGCCGCCCGCCTCCCCGCGCACGACCAGGTCCACGACCTCGACCTCGTAGTCGTAGGTGGCGCCCAGCTCGCGCAGGAAGTCGACGTTGCCGGCGGCGCGGTGACCGAAGCGGAAGTTCGGGCCCTCGATGACGGCCTTCGCGTGCAGCTTGTCGGCCAGCACCTTGACGATGAAGTCCGCCGGGGACAGCTGCGAGAACTCCGCCGTGAACGGCAGGATCAGCAGCGCGTCGACCCCGAGGCCCGCCATCAGTTCGGCACGGCGGTCGTACGAGGCGAGGATCGGCGGGTGGCTGCCCGGCCGCACGACCTCGCTGGGGTGCGGGCTGAAGGTGACGACGACCGACGGGAGGCCGAGCTCGCGAGCCCGGGCGACGGCCCGTCCGATGATCAGCTGATGTCCGCGGTGCACACCGTCGTAGGAGCCGATGGTGACGACGCTGCGTCCCCAGTCCTGGGGGATGTCCTCCAAGCCACGCCAGCGCTGCACTGTGACCGCTCCTCGCCCGAACCCGTGTAGTCCCTGTACCGATTGCCGATTGCAGGTCTAAGACTGCCATGCCGGTGGCCGGGGCCCCGCATCGGCGTCGGCGTCGGCCCGCTGCCGCCTCACGTGATGTCCGGGACGGTCCTGCTGAGCGTCTCCACCGTGCGCCGCGCACCCGGCCCGAGCAGCGCGGCGGCCTCCGCCCCCGCCTGTGCGAGCCACCGTGCGACGAGCGCGCCGAAGGCCGGGTCGGTCCGGACCAGCTCGACCGTGCGGTGCTCGAACTCGGTGGGACCGCCCGGGATCCGCAACAGCTGCCGACCGGCCCGCCGGAGCAGCTCACGGGTCCGCTCCTCGGGGCGGGCGCGCGTCCCGGCGGCGAGGGCGTCGAGGAAGACGCCCAGCACCGCGGGGTCGCCCTCCTCGCGCAGCAGCGCGTCGGCCAGCTCGCCGCGCAGCCCGTACGGGGGTGCCGCGCCGGGGGCGCCCAGCACCCGGGCCAGCTCGGCCCGTACGGGCGCCGGCCCGGTCCGCAGCAGCTCCAGTACGAGGGGGCGCACCACGGACACCGCGGCCGGCCCCTGGTCCAGCCGCCGGTCCACGAAGGCGGCGGCGTGCGGGGCGTCCTCGGGGTGGCACGCAAGGTGCTCCCGTACGAGGTCACCCGCGCGGCGGGCCAACCCCGGCGTGGTCAGTGCGGCCAGGGCGCGGAGCACCTCCCCGTCGGCGCGGGCGCGCAGCGCGGCGAACACCGTGTCCGGGTCGGGGAGCACCGGCAGCGCCGCGACCAGCGCGGACGCGGGCAGCCGGGAGCCGCGCCCGGGGTCGCGGAAGCAGGCGAGGGCGTCGGGGAGGTAGCGGGCCCGGGCCTGGGGGTCGCGGAGCAGGATCCCGAGGGCGCTGCCGTGCAGGGCGCCGTCGGTCGGCCGGGCGAGCAGCGCCAGGGCGGCGTGACGCAGCAGCTCCCGGTCGGCCGGGGTACGGACGTGGGGTGCGGTGGCGAGCCCGTACGCGGCGGCGGCGACCCGGCGTCCGGGCCGCTCGTCGTGCGCCCAACGCTCCACGGCCCGGCACAGGGCGGAGGGCTCGTCCTCGGCGAGGGCCGCGAGGAGCTCGTCGGCGCGGTGGTGCGCCGCACTCACCAGGGCCTCGGTGAGTTCGTCCACGGCGGGGCCCCGGTGGGTGTGCAGGAGGGCCTGGGCCGCGTTGGCGACCGTCGCTCCCGGGCGGTCGCGCAGCCGGCGTTCGTCGGTGAACCAGCCGCAGAGCAGGGGCTGGACGAGCCGCGGGGACCGCACGAGGCGGCGGGCGGCGGCGTCGAGGTAGCGGTGGTCGGCGGGCAGCAGGCGGCGGAGCAGGTCGAGCCGGTCGGCCTCGGACAGCCGGAGCCGGTTCCAGAACCAGCCGCCGAACTCCTCGGGGCCGGCCCGCGCCACGTGCTCGGCGAGGGCGTGCAGGACGGGCAGGTGCGGGGTGGCGTCGGCGGCCCTCAGCAGGGACTCGCGCAGCAGGCGGCCGGCCCACCAGACCCGGTCGGGGTGAACGGCCGGGGTCTGCTCCGCGAACGTGTTGAGGGCGCCGACCAGCCGGGTCAGCCGGGCTCCGATCTCGGGCGGGGGCAGCCGGCGCAGCGCCTCCAGGACGGGCCCGACGCGGTGCCGGGGCACCGGCGGGCCGGGCTCGGCGGGGCCCGAGTGAACCAGGGCGTCGAGTGCGGTCGGCACGTCGAGGTGGCCGGCCTGGATCCAGTCGGACAGTTCCTCGTGCGCGAAGCGGTAGCCGCCGGGCCCGGCCGGCGCGAACAGCCCCTCGGCGAGGACGGCGGAGGCCCAGCCGGTGCGCCGCGGGAACAGTTCCTCGAAGTCGGCACGGTCCAGCCGTCCCTGTGCCAGGCACCGCCGGGCCGCCTCGTGCACCCGCCCGGCCACCCGCGCCGCGAGCCGCCGCGCCCCGGGCCCGTACACCCCACCGAGACCACTGCTGCCGCAGGCGGCGGGGGCTTCGGCTTCGGCTTCGGGGACACCGACTCGGGAGGAGCCGCTCCGGTGAACGCCCGGGTAGGCGACGCCGTACCCGTCGGCACCCGGGAAACCGAAGTCGAACCCATCAGCACCGGTCCGAACGGAGCCGTACCCGTGCCCGTATCCGTACTCGTGCCCGTCGACGCCGGGCCGGGCGGGGTCGCGTGCATCGGCGCCCGGGTGGGACGGCCCGCAGACGCCGGAGCCCCGGCACTCCGGACCACGGCGCTCCGGACCACGGCGCTCCGGCCCCTGCCGGTCGGAGTCCGGGACGCCCGAGTCGCTCGGGCCCGCGCTCCCCGCCCCGGGGTCGCACCCGCCCGGTCCGTGCACACCGGAGCGGTTGCCGCTCAGCCCCTCGTGGCCTGCAGCGTCGTACGCACCCGGACCCTGCCCGTCGGGGCCGTCCACGACCTGCCCCGGCACGTCGGGACCCGCCTCCCGCGGCCCGCTCCCGGCCGCGCCGTGCGGGCCCGGGCCCCGAAGTCCTCCGCTGCTCACGCCGAGGCCCTGCACCCCGAGGTCGCGCACGCCGATGCGGTGGCTCCCCGGACCGTCCGAGCCGTGGCTGCCCTGACCGGCCGTACCCGTACTCATGGCTGCCGGTTCGTGAACGCCGGTCCAGCAGCCGTTCAAGCCGCGACCGCCCTGGTCCAGGGCGCCCCAGCCGCCTGCCCCTCGGCCACCCGCCTTCGAAGCGCGGAAGGCCGAACCGGTCACACCGGGGTCCCCGGCCACCGAGTCGTGCCGGACGCCGGTACGGCCGTCCCCCGAACCTTCGCCGGCAGCGACGCGGAAGCCCGATCGCTGCATGCAGGGGCTGCCCGCTGCGGGAACGAAGGTGCCCGAACCGCCGGGGTCCCCGGCCGGGGTGACGGACTGTCGCGGGGCAGAACCGTCCCCGGCGGGGTCGACCGACCCGATGCGGCGGCCCCGGGGCGCGGGCCGGGGGCCCTGCGGGCCCGAGGACGACGGGAACGCGCCCGAGGTGGCGATCCGGACCGCCACGCGAAGGGCCACCAGGTCCAGGTGCGCGGCGAACACCTCGTCCCGGCCCGGGCATCCGGCGGTGACCCCGGCTGCACGGATCCCGGAGAGCAGGCGCAGGGTGAGAGGATGCCGCGCATCGGCCTCCTGAATGCCGTCGGCGGGGATCCCGTACCGGGCACGGGCGGTCTCCGCACCATCCGGGTCCAGGTCTCCGACGGGAAGCGAGGCCGGCAGCCGCCGGGCGGGGCGGGCCGGGGTGTGCAGCACCTCGGGCGGGTACAGGGCTCCGGCCCGCTCCCAGTACTCGGGCCGCGTGGCCACGGCGAGCCGGGCTCCGGTGGAACGCAGCCACGCGACGGTGGCTCCGGTCCACGCCCCGAGGCGGCGCGAGAGGTGCGGCGGCATCTCCTCGGGCGCGTCCAGCACCACCAGCAGCGGCCGCCCGGCCGCCCCCGCGACCCGGCACAGCCGCTCGGCAATACCCTCCACGGTGGCCCCGACCTGCGACCCGCCCGCCGGGCCGAAGCAGCCCGATCCGCCGGATCCGCTCAACCGGGCGACGGTCTCGGACCAGTCGGGGTCGCCCCATCGACTCGGACCCACCCTCCCACCGGGGACACCCACCCCGCCGGGCCCTCCCGATGGGCCGTGCGGAACCGACGGCCCGAAGCCCGCCTGCCCGCCAGAGCTTCCCGACCACCGGAAGGTTCCGGATGCGCCGAAGTCGACGGGCCCGTCCAGGCCGTCCGCCCGCCCCACCCCGATCAGCGGGCGAGAACTGCTGCCGGCTCTGACGGAATCGATCGCCCCGCAGACGCCGGCGCCCGCCTGCACCGGCCCGATGTCCGGCCCCACCCCTCCCGAACCCGCACCCGCCCTTCCCTCGCCGACCCAGCCCGCGGCGAACGCTCCGGGCCCTTGGGCCGGCCCTCCCCCTGCCGCCGCCCACGCTCCGGATCCGACACGTCCGCCGCCGTCACCGGCCGCGACATCGCACCCAGCCCCGAGACCGGTTCCCTCCCCCGAAACCTCGCCCGATCCGCCTCCGGAGTTCCCCGCCCCCGCGCCCCCACCGACCCCTGGATCCGACGCCGTTCCGGGATCCCACCCGACCCGGATCCCCGCACCCGCACCGAGCCCGGAGCCCGACCCGCCACCCGACTCGGCCCCCGCCCCCTCCCCCGCCACCACGTCCGCGGCCGACGCCAAGGCCCGGGAGACCGCGTCGGCCAAGGAGGCGTCGTCATCCCGCAGGTCCGCACCCCGCAGCCACAGGGTGGGGGCGGGGCGGGGGTCGGCGGAGCGTTCGGCGGTCAGGCCGGCGAGGGCCGTGGTGCGGCCGGTGCCGGGGTTTCCGACCAGGCCGAGGACGAACCGGTCCCCGGCGGTGAAGGCCGCGAGGTCGGCGGCGAGGGCCGGCCGGACCACCGGTTCGGGTTCCGGCTCCGCCCCGGGCCCGCCCACCGGGCATGCCGCACGGGCGGTGGCCGCGGTCAGCTCCAGGGCGCCCGCGAGGTTCAGGTCGGCTCCGTACCCGGGCACGGTCGCGGAGTTGCGGTCCAGGAGGCGCGCGAGGGGCCCGCCCGGGGCGGCCGCTGCGGCTTTCCGCAGGGGCAGGGCGAGGATCCCTGAGCGGTGCTCCGCTTCCAGAGCGGTGCCCAGTACGGCGAGCACCGCCCCCGTCGCGGCGTCCAGGACCGGCCCCCCGCCGGCCCCTCCGCCCGGACCGAGGGCGTCCCGCCCGGCGGTACCGATGGCCAGCTCGACCGTGACGGGCAGCACGTGGGAACGCTCCGCCGCGCTGTACCTGACCCCCGCACCCGGCCCGAGCACCCGCGCCTGTCGCCAGCCCCCGGCGAGGAGCCGTACGTACGTCCCGACGGGAAGCCCCTCCCGCACCGCGACCGGAAGCGGCCGCAGCCCCAGGCCGTCGGTCCGCACCAGGGCCAGCGCCACCTCGGGCAGCGGCGTCACGTCGGCCGGCTCGGCGAGCCAGGTCCGCCCTCCCGGCGCGTGCAACACGACCGGTCCCGGTCCGTCGACGGCGTCGTGGCTGGTGATCACCGTGCCACGGTCGTCGGCCAGGAACCCGGTCCCGCGCGGCCGGCCGGCCGCGTCACGGATCCTGACGAGCCCCTCGGCCCCCGGTCGCCCCCCGAGCACCGTCTCCCCGACCGCGCCCGGCGCCGCGCACCCGCCCCGGTCACCGTCGCCGACGCCGTCCGCGACTCCGTCTGCGGTGCCGTCCTCGGCCGCGCCGAACTCCGCCGCCGCACCAGCCGTGACCTCGTCCGTCATCGCCGCACCACTCCCCCGCCGCGAGCTCCGTGCTCATGACGGTAGGCAAGTGAAGATCAGCACGAAAAGAACGCGAGGCGAACGCGCCCCCGTACGCTCCCTCCATTCACTCCGAGCGCCTGCTCGGACGGGTGAACAAGGGGCTCGGTGTGGATAGAGACTTAGCCGAGGGGGGTCGTGGAGCGGTGAGCAGCAGACCTTGTGCGCTCACCGCTCCACGTCAACACGCAACCCTCGCGCTCCGGGGCTCAGCCCTCAGACGAAGACCGCCAGCGACTTCGCCTTGCCGCCCTTGCTCTCCACGAGCCCGAGCAGTTGACCCTGCGGCCCGTACACGGCGACCGTGCGGCCGTCCCGGTACTCGTCCGGCATCTCGATCCGCACCCCGTTGCCGAGGAGCGAGGCCCGGCGGGAGTCCAGGTCCCAGCGCGGGAAGGCGGCGGCCGCGGCCTCGCCGATCGGCATGACGGTCAGCTCCTCCTGGAGCTGGTCCAGGGTGCGGGCCTTGTCGAGCTTGTACGGGCCCACCCGCGTGCGCCGCAGCGCCGTCAGGTGTCCGCCCACGCCCAGGTCCGCACCGAGGTCACGGGCGAGCGCGCGGATGTACGTACCGCTGGAGCAGACGACGGAGACGACCAGGTCGACGACCTTCGTGCCGTCCTCGGCCTCCGCCTCCCGCATGTCGTACACCTGGAACGACGAGATGGTCACCGGGCGGGCCGGGATCTCGAAGTCCTCGCCGTCACGGGCGCGCTTGTAGGAACGCACGCCCTTGATCTTGATCGCGCTGACCTTCGACGGGACCTGCATGATCTCGCCGCTCAGCTTGGCGATGCCCGCGTCCACGGCCTCGCGGGTGACCCCGGAGGCGTCCGTCGACGAGGTGATCTCGCCCTCGGCGTCGTCCGTGAGGGTGTACTGCCCGAGACGGATCGTCCCGAGGTACTCCTTCTCCGTCAGCGCGAGGTGACCGAGGAGCTTGGTCGCCTTCTCGACGCCGAGGACGAGGACACCCGTCGCCATCGGGTCGAGGGTGCCGGCGTGGCCGACGCGTCGGGTCCTGGCGATCCCGCGCATCTTGGCGACCACGTCGTGCGAAGTGAAGCCGGACGGCTTGTCGACGATGACAAGGCCGTCCGGAGTCTTCCCTGCTTCGGTGCTCATTCCGCGGCTGCGTCCTCGTCGTCCTCGTCGCCCGGCTTCTTGTACGGGTCGGCGTCGCCGGCGTACTTGGCGCCGGAGGACACCTCGCGCACCTGGGCGTCGGAGGTGCGCGCCTTCTCGAGGAGGTCCTCGATGGTCTTCGCGTTCTCCGGCAGGGCGTCCGCGACGAAGGTCAGGGTGGGCGTGAACTTGGTTCCCGCCGCCCGACCGACCGCGGAACGCAGTACGCCCTTGGCGCTCTCCAGACCGGCAGCCGCGCTGGCCCGGTCCTCGTCGTCACCGTAGACCGTGTAGAAGACCGTGGCCTCCCGCAGGTCGCCGGTGACCCTGGTGTCCGTGATGGTCACGTGCGTACCGAGGCGGGGGTCCTTGACGCCGCGCTGCAGCTTCTCGGCCACCACCTCCCGGATGAGGTCCGCCAGCTTCTTCGCCCGCGCATTGTCGGCCACTGGTCCGTCTCCTTCTTTTTTCTTGCAGACAAGCAATCAGTCTTCATCACCGTGGAGGCGCCGTCGTACCGACAGCAGCTCCACTTCAGGACGCGCCGCGACCAGCCTCTCGCAGCGGTCCAGTACGTCCGACACGAAACTCACGTCGCCACTCACCAGGGCCACCCCGATACGGGCCCTGCGGTGCAGGTCCTGGTCGCCCACCTCGGCCGCGCTCACCGAGAACTTGCGTTGGAGCTCGGCGACGATGGGCCGGACGACGGAGCGTTTCTCCTTCAGCGAGTGAACGTCGCCGAGGAGCAGATCGAAGGACAGAGTCCCCACGTACATGCAGTTCCGGATGTCCCGCCGGTTCGGGTTCGATGGCCTGCCGGGCCGTCGTCCGACAGGTACCCGCCGAGTCGTCGTCCGGCGGGTTCACCCGGCCGTGTGCGGCAGGATCACCGGACGTTCGGCTGGGTCATCAGAACCGTACACGCAACGGCCGGGGCCGATCGACGGATATTCCGCCGACCGGCCCCGGTGTCACGAGCTACGAACTACGAGCCTGTGCGATGTGCCTCGCGCTTACGCGCGGGGCTTCTCGCGCATCTCGTACGTCGCGATGACGTCGTCGATCTTGATGTCGTTGTAGGAACCGAGGTTGATACCGCCCTCGAAGCCTTCGCGGATCTCGGTGACGTCGTCCTTGAAGCGGCGCAGACCGGAGATGGTGAGGCTCTCGGCGATGACCTTGCCATCGCGCAGGAGCCGCGCCTTGGTGTTGCGCTTGACCTCGCCGGAGCGGATGAGGACACCCGCGATGTTGCCCAGCTTGGACGAACGGAAGACCTCGCGGACCTCCGCCGTACCGAGCTCGACCTCTTCGTACTCCGGCTTGAGCAGACCCTTGAGGGCCGCCTCGATCTCCTCGATGGCCTGGTAGATCACCGAGTAGTAGCGGACGTCGACACCCTCGCGGTCCGCCATCTGCGCGGCACGACCGACCGCACGGACGTTGTAACCGATGACGATGGCGTCGGAGCCCATCGCCAGCGAGATGTCCGACTCGGTGACCGCACCCACACCGCGGTGCAGGACGCGGATGTCGACCTCTTCGCCGACGTCGAGCTGGAGCAGCGAGGACTCGAGAGCCTCGACGGCACCGGAGGAGTCACCCTTGATGATGAGGTTGAGTTCCTGGACGAGACCGGCCTTGAGGACCGAGTCGAGGTCTTCCAGGGACACCCGGCGGACGCGCTTGGCGAAGTTGGCGTTGCGCTCACGCGCAGCACGCTTCTCGGCGATCTGACGGGCGGTGCGGTCCTCGTCGACGACGAGGAAGTTGTCGCCGGCGCCGGGGACGTTGGTGAGACCCAGGACCAGGACGGGGGTCGACGGACCCGCTTCCTCGATGTTGTTGCCCTTGTCGTCGAGCATGGCGCGGACGCGGCCGTAGGCGTCGCCCACGACCATCGTGTCGCCGACGCGGAGGGTACCGCGCTGGACGAGGACGGTGGCGACGGCACCGCGACCACGGTCGAGGTGGGACTCGATCGCAATACCCTGAGCGTCCTGCTCCGGGTTGGCGCGCAGGTCGAGCGAGGCGTCGGCGGTGAGGACGACGGCCTCCAGCAGGGAGTCGATGTGCAGACCCTGCTTGGCGGAGATGTCGACGAACATCGTGTCGCCGCCGTACTCCTCGGCGACCAGACCGAACTCGGTGAGCTGACCGCGCACCTTGACCGGGTCGGCACCCTCGACGTCGATCTTGTTGACCGCGACGACGATCGGGACGCCGGCGGCCTTGGCGTGGTTGAGCGCCTCGATCGTCTGCGGCATGACGCCGTCGTTGGCCGCGACCACGAGGATCGCGATGTCGGTCGACTTGGCACCACGGGCACGCATGGCGGTGAACGCCTCGTGACCGGGGGTGTCGATGAAGGTGATCTTGCGGTCTTCACCGTTGACCTCGGTGCCCACCTGGTAGGCGCCGATGCCCTGCGTGATGCCGCCGGCCTCGCCCGCGACGACGTTCGTCTTGCGGATGGCGTCGAGCAGTCGGGTCTTACCGTGGTCGACGTGACCCATGACGGTCACGACCGGCGGACGCGGCATGAGGTATTCCTCGCCGCCCTCGTCCTCGCCGAACTCGATGTCGAAGCCCTCGAGGAGCTCGCGGTCCTCTTCCTCCGGGCTGACGATCTGGACGACGTAGTTCATCTCGCCGGCCAGCATTTCGAGCGTCTCGTCGGAGACGGACTGCGTGGCGGTGACCATCTCGCCGAGGTTCATCATCACGGCGACGAGCGACGCCGGGTTGGCGTTGATCTTCTCCGCGAAGTCGGTGAGGGAGGCACCGCGCGACAGGCGCACGGTCTCGCCGCCACCGCGCGGCAGCATGACGCCGCCGACGGACGGGGCCTGCATGGCCTCGTACTCCTGGCGCCTCTGACGCTTGGACTTGCGACCACGACGGGCCGGACCGCCGGGACGGCCGAAGGCACCCTGCGTGCCACCACGGGCACCGGGACCACCGGGACGCCCGCCGAAGCCGGGACGACCGCCGCCACCGGCGCCGGCAGGACCGCCACCGAAGCCACCGCCGGGACGGGGACCGCCGAAGCCGCCACCGCCGCCGGGACGCGAGCCCGGACCGGCCGGACGACCGGCGAAGCCGCCGCCCGCGGGACGACCGGCGCCACCGGGACGGGCACCGCCCGCACCGGGACCACGGCCACCGGGGCCGCCACCGGGACGGGGACCGGGACCACCGGCAGCGGGACGCTGCGGCATCATGCCCGGGTTGGGACGGTTACCACCGGGAGCACCACCGGGACGCGGGGCGCCGCCCTGCGGACGCGGCATGCCGCCCGGGGTCGGACGGGCGCCACCGGGACCACCCTGCGGACGCGGAGCGCCACCGGGGCCGCCCTGCGGACGGGGAGCACCCTGGCCGCCACCGGCGCCGGGGGCACCGGGACGGGGAGCGCCGGCCGGACGGGGCGCCTGCGGGCGCGCCATGCCGGTCGAGCCACCGGAGGTGAACGGGTTGTTGCCCGGACGGGGACCGGCCGGACGGGCGCCCTGGGGGCGCGGGGACTGGGCACCGCCGGCGGCGGGACGCTGTCCCTGACCACCGGGGGCGTTGCCGGCCGGACGCGGGGCGCCGGGACGGGCGCCACCCTGGCCACCCTGACCCTGGGCCGGACGCTGCTGCGCCGGACGGGGGCCGGGGGCGGCGGCGGGACGCTCGGTGCGCGCCGGAGCGGCCGGAGCCGCCGGGGGCGCGGAGAACTCGGTCGCCACGGGCGCCGCCGGAGCGGGCTTCGGGGCGGCCGGAGCCTTGGGACCGGGACGCGGGCCGGAGGCGGCCGGAGTCACCGGGGCGGGCGCCGCGGGGGCGGCCGGAGCCTCGGCGACGACCGGCTTGGGGGCCGGTGCACCGGGCTTGGGGGCAGCGGGACGCGCCGGGGACGGAGCCCCCGGCTTGGCGGGTGCGGCGCTGCGGGGCGCACCCGGCTTCGCAGCGGACTTGCCGGCGTTGCCGCCGGGCCCCTGCAGTGCGTCGGTCAACTTGCGTACAACCGGCGCCTCGATCGTCGAGGACGCCGAACGGACGAACTCACCGAGTTCCTGGAGCTTGGCCATGACGACCTTGCTCTCAACTCCGAACTCCTTTGCGAGTTCGTATACCCGGACCTTAGCCACTTCGCTCCTTTTAGGTCCGGGTTACGCCGGACCGTCGCTACTTCATGGGCGTACTCATCGCGTACTCATCGAGTGCTCATCGCAATCTCGACCTACTTCCAACTCGCGAGGTACCTGACCGCACGGGTTACCCGTGCCGTTCTTCTTGCTCTTACGGTGTCGCCTCGGCCGGTACGGCCAAAGCTGTGCGCAGTTCCGCCGTGTCGAGCGCTCCGGCGGACCGGAGGGCCCGGGGGAACGCCCGGCGGCGGACCGCCTGGTCGAGGCAGACCACGGCGGGGTGCACGTAGGCACCCCGGCCGGGCAGCGTACCGCGTGGATCGGCGACGCATTGGTCACCGATCGCCACGATGCGCAGCAGATCGCTCTTGGCCGCTCGCTCCCGACACCCCACACAGGTTCGTTCGGGGCATGCGCGGGCTTGCGTCCGGCCAGACACGCCTAAGTCTACCTCCCCGTAGCGACCTCACCCCTTCAGGTGAAAAATCGAACGGACGTCGTGGTGATCCTCAAGGGACTCCGATGTTTCGGAGTCCCTGTCTACCGGCCGAGAACCCCCGACCGGTACCGGTTTATTCCCGGCCGCGCCCGTGGTCGCGGCCGCCGTCACGGTCGGCGCCGCGGTCCGAACCGCGGTCGCGGTCGTCCCCGTCGGCGGCCGGCTCGGTGTCCGGGCGGATGTCGATGCGCCAGCCGGTGAGGCGGGCGGCGAGGCGGGCGTTCTGGCCCTCCTTGCCGATGGCCAGCGACAGCTGGTAGTCGGGCACGGTGACCCGCGCGGAGCGCGTGTCCCAGTCCACGACGTCGACCGCGCTCACCCGGGCGGGTGACAGGGCGTTCGCGACCATCTCCGCCGGGTCGTCCGACCAGTCGACGATGTCGATCTTCTCGCCGTGCAGCTCGGCCATGACGTTGCGCACACGGCTGCCCATCGGGCCGATGCAGGCGCCCTTCGGATTCAGGCCGGAGCGGGTCGACCGAACGGCGATCTTGGTGCGGTGACCGGCCTCACGGGCGATCGCGGAGATCTCGACGCTGCCGTCGGCGATCTCCGGGACCTCCAGCGAGAAGAGCTTCTTCACCAGGTTCGGGTGGGTGCGCGACAGGGTCACGGACGGACCGCGGACACCCTTCGCCACCCGTACGACGTACGCCTTCAGGCGCAGGCCGTGCGTGTACTCCTCGCCGGGCACCTGCTCCTGCACCGGCAGGATGGCCTCCAGCTTGCCGATGTCGACGAGGACGTTCTTGGGGTCCTTGCCCTGCTGGACGACGCCGGTGATGACGTCGCCCTCGCGGCCGGCGAACTCGCCGAAGGTCAGGTCGTCCTCGGCGTCGCGCAGACGCTGGAGGATCACCTGCTTGGCGGTCGTCGCGGCGATGCGCCCGAAGTCCGACGGCGTGTCGTCGAACTCCTTGGGCTCCTGGCCCTCTTCGAGGTCCCTCGGATCCTCCGTCGCCCACACCACCACGTGACCGTTGGTGCGGTCGAGCACCACACGGGCGCGGCGGAAGCTGCCCTCGGTGCGGTGGTACGCGATGAGGAGGGCCGACTCGATCGCCTCGACGAGCAGGTCGAAGGAGATCTCCTTCTCGCGGACCAGACCCCGCAGGGCACTCATGTCGATGTCCACGGCTACGCCTCCTCTTCCTTCTTGTCCTTGCGGTTGAACTCGATTTCGACACGCGCCTTGGCGATGTCGGCGAACGCGATGCGGCGGGTGGTCGCCTTGCGGCCCTTCACACCCGGAACTTCCAGGTCCATGCCCTCGTCATCGACGTCGAGGATGCGGGCGATCAGTTCACCGGCACCCTTTTCACCATCGGAGGCCAGCTGAAACTTGACGAGACGGCCGGTCGCCCGAACGTAGTGACGGTGCTCGGTGAGCGGGCGGTCCGCGCCCGGGGAGCTGACTTCGAGGACGTACTCGTCCTCGCCCATCGCGTCGGAGGCGTCGAGCGCGTCGGACACCTCACGACTCAGCTCGGCACAGGCGTCGAGTTCCACACCCTCATCGGAATCCACGATGACCCGCAGCATCCGGCGCTTGCCCGCCTTGGACAGCTCGATCTCCTCGAGGTCCAGGCCCTTGGCGGCGACGAGCGGCTCCAGCAGTCCGCGCAGCCTGTCGCTCTGGGTGGTGCTCATCCGGGTGACTCCTCGGCCGCGTGTGCTGTTGTGGTTTTCCGTCGCGTGTCAGGTCAAAGGGTATCCGGTCGCGGGGGGTGTTGCCGTCCGCGCTGCGGACGGCACCCCCGGGTACCGTGATCACACCCTGTCCCGCCTTCACCCCGAGGACGACGCCCGTGCCCTGGACCCTGCCCTTGAGGCTCTCGCGTAGGCGCCTGCTCGTCGGAGCCGCCGGCGCGGCCGGGGCCGTACTGCTCCCCGGGTGCTCCGGCGGGGGCGACCCGTCGGACGCCGACACCGGCGCACCGCTCGAACGGCGCATGCGGGAGGCCGCCGTTCGTGACAGCGAGCGGCTGCTGGAACGTTACGACGCCACCACCGCCGCCCATCCGGCGCTCGCCGCACGCCTCGCGCCGCTGCGGACGGCCGTCGCCGCGCACGTCGCGGCCCTGGCCCTGCCGGGCCCGACCGCCCCCACGCCTTCGGCCACGGGCAAGCCGCTGTCCGCCGGTGCCTCCGGGACGCCCTCGGGGTCGCCGTCGGCGCGCCCCGACCCGGTCCCGCCCAAGGAGGCGGACGCCCTGACCGCGCTGGCGGACGCCGAACGGGACCTGTCCGAGGCCCGCACCGTGTCGCTGGCCGGCGCGCCCGGGGAACTGGCCCGACTGCTGGCCTCGGTGGCCGCGTGCGGTGCCGTCCACACCTACCTGCTGACCTCCACCCCGACCCCGGGAGCCGCTTCGTGAAGCCCGAACCCTCCCCCGCCGGCCGCCCCCTGGAGGCCGCGCAGGCCGCGCTGGCCGCCGAGCACTCGGCGGCGTACGCCTACGGGGTGATCGGCGCCCGTGCCTCGACGGCCCGGGCGGCCGAGGCGCGCGAGGCCTACGGCGGCCACCTCGCCCGCCGGGATTCCCTGACCCGGACGGTGCGGGAACTGGGCGGCTCGCCCCGTCCCTCGGAGGCGGCGTACGCCCTGCCCTTCGAGCTGCGCGGGCCGGCGGACGCCGAGCGGCTGGCCGCCGAGATCGAGGACCGGGTGGCGGGCGCGTACTCGGATCTGGTCCGGGCGGCGGACGGTCCGCTGCGCCGCGAGGCGGCCGACGCGCTGAGCGCCGCGGCCGTCCGCGCGGCACGCTGGCGCGGTGTCGGCGTAGCCTTCCCTGGGCTCACGGAAAAGCGCTGAGGAGGCGCGACGGGGCCCGGCACAGCTGAAAGGGACCACGCACGCATGGCTTTCGAACCGCCGCAGCGGCTTGTACGGGCGCTCGGCGAGATGCCCGGGACGGCGCAGGACACGGACTGGCTGGGGCAGTTGCCCCGGCTCGCCGAGGAGGCACTCGCCCGGCGGGACGTGTCCGCCCAGCGGGTCCAGGCCCCCGGCGGCCGCAGCAGTCTGGTGCTCCTCGTCCACTACTCCGACGGCACGCCGGCGGCTCTGAAGATGGCCCCGCCGGCCGCCCGGCCGGACCGGGAGCTCGCCGCGCTGGCGCACTGGGGCGGCTTCGGGGCCGTACGGGTCCTCGACTCGCGCCACCACGAGGACGACGGCGGGCTGCTCCTGGAGCGGCTCCACCCCGAGGTGTCGCTGCGTTCGCTGCCCGAGGCGAAGGCGCTGCTGGAGGCCTGCGGCACGCTGCGGCGGCTGTGGGTGGAGCCGCCGCGGGAGCACGGGTTCGAGACGGTGGCCGAGCGGACGGCCGCCCAGTGCGAGGCCCTGCGCACGGCTCCGCCGGAGCTCCGGGCGCTCGCGGACACGGCCGTGGCACTGCGGGGCGAGCTGACGGCGGTGCCGGGCGAGGAGCTCCTGCTGCACGGCAACTTCCGGCAGGGCAAGGTGCTGGCCGGGGAGCGGGCGCCGTGGCTGACGGTGGGTCCCGATCCGCTGGTCGGCGAGCGGGCGTACGACCTGGCCCGACTGGTCCGGGACCGCCTGGAGGACCAGGTCGCGTCCTCCACGGGGGCTGCCGGGGCCCGGCGGCGGGTGAACAAGCTGGCGGACTCGCTGGAGGTGGACCGCGAGCGGCTGCGGGGCTGGACGGTGTTCCGCGCGGTGGAGTCGGGCAACCGCGCGCTGGCCGCCGGACGGCGTCGGGACGCGGAGCTGTTGCTGGAGTTCGCGGCCTGGTTGTAGGGCATACCGTAGGTAGGAAGGTATGTCCGGCAGGGGGCCGTCATGGTCGAAGAACTGCTGACAGCGGCGATCGCCGCGGGTGTCGGGGTGGTCGCGTACGCGGCGGCCGCCGCCCGGGTGGTGAAGCAGTACGAGCGGGGCGTCGTGTTCCGTTTCGGCCGGCTGCGCGAGGGTGTCCGCGGCCCCGGATTCACGCTCGTGGTGCCGTGGGTGGACCGGCTCCGCAAGGTGAACATGCAGATCGTGACGATGCCGGTGCCGGCCCAGGAGGGCATCACCCGGGACAACGTCACGGTGCGGGTCGACGCGGTCGTCTACTTCAAGGTCGTCGACGCGGCCGACGCGATCGTCGAGGTGGAGGACTACCGGTTCGCGGTGTCCCAGATGGCGCAGACGTCCTTGCGGTCGATCATCGGCAAATCGGATCTGGACGACCTGTTGTCGAACCGCGAGCAGCTGAACCAGGGGCTGGAGTTGATGATCGACAGTCCGGCGGTCGGGTGGGGCGTGCAGATCGACCGGGTGGAGATCAAGGACGTGTCGCTGCCGGAGACGATGAAGCGGTCGATGGCGCGCCAGGCGGAGGCGGACCGCGAGCGTCGCGCCCGGGTGATCAACGCGGACGCGGAGCTGCAGGCGTCGAAGAAGCTGGCGGAGGCGGCGGCGGTGATGTCGGAGCAGCCGGCGGCGCTCCAGCTGCGCCTGCTGCAGACGGTGGTCGCGGTCGCCGCGGAGAAGAACTCGACGCTGGTGCTGCCGTTCCCGGTGGAGTTGCTGCGCTTCCTGGAACGCGCGGCGCCGGGCGCCCCGCCGCCCCCGCCCCCGCCGCCGGCCCCACCGGAGGTGGAGGCCGGGGCGGAGAGCGGCGCGGAGGACGCCGGAGGGACTGCCTAGGCGTTCGTGAGGCGGGCCAGCGCCTCCTCCAGGGGGAGTTCCTCCCGCGTGCCGGTGGCCCGGTCCTGGAGTTCGACGACGCCGTCGGCCGAGCGGCGGCCCGCCACCAGGATGTGGGGAACGCCGATCAGTTCGGCGTCGGTGAGCTTCACGCCGGGTGACAGGCCGGGGCGGTCGTCGAGCAGGACCCGTCGGCCGGCTGCGGCGAGCGCGTCGGCCGCCCGTTCCGCGAGGGCGAGCGGGACGGCCTTGCCCGCGGCGACGACGTGCACGTCGGCCGGGGCCACTTCGGCGGGCCAGCACAGTCCGCGGTCGTCGGCGGTCTGCTCCGCGAGCGCGGCGACGGCGCGGGAGACCCCGATGCCGTAGGAGCCCATGGTGACCCGGACCGGCTTGCCCTCGCGGCCGAGGACGTCGAGGCCGAAGGCGTCCGCGTACTTGCGGCCCAGCTGGAAGATGTGACCGATCTCGATCGCCCGGTCGAGCCGCAGCCCGGCCCCGCAGGCGGGGCAGGGGTCGCCCGGCTCGACGACGACCACGTCGAGGTACCGGTCCACCTCGAAGTCGCGGCCGCAGACCACGTTGCGGGCGTGGGTGCCCGCCCTGTTGGCGCCGGTCACCCAGGAAGTGCCGGGCGCCACGCGGGGGTCGGCGAGGTAGCGGACCTTCTCCAGGCCCTGCGGGCCCACGTAGCCGCGTACCAGGTCGGGACGGTCGGCGAAGTCCTCGGCGGTCACGAGTTCCACGACCGCGGGGGCCAGGTGTTCGCCGAGCTTGCCGAGGTCGACCTCGCGGTCGCCGGGGACGCCGACGGCCACGATCTCGCCGTCGACCTTCACGAGGAGGTTCTTCAGGGTCGCCGAGGCGGGGACGTCGAGGAAGGCCGCCAGGGACTCGATGGTCGGGGTGTCGGGGGTGTCCAGCTCCTCGACGGGCCCGTGTTCGCCCGTGACCGGGGCGAGGGCGAAGGTGACGGCCTCGGTGTTGGCCGCGTAGTCGCAGGAGGGGCAGTCCACGAAGGTGTCCTCGCCGGCCCCGGCGGGCGCGAGGAACTCCTCGGACGCCGAACCGCCCATGGCCCCGGACACGGCCGACACGATGCGGTGGTCGAGCCCGAGCCGCTGGAAGATCCGTACGTACGCCTCGCGGTGGAGCCGGTAGGACTCGGCGAGGCCCTCGTCGGAGACGTCGAAGGAGTACGAGTCCTTCATCTGGAACTCGCGTCCGCGCAGCACGCCGGAGCGGGGGCGGGCCTCGTCGCGGTACTTCGTCTGGATCTGGTAGAGCATGACCGGCAGATCCTTGTAGGAGGTGCACTGGTCCTTGACGACGAGGGTGAAGATCTCCTCGTGGGTGGGGCCGAGCAGGTAGTCGGCGCCCTTGCGGTCCTTGAGCCGGAACAGCAGGTCGCCGTACTCCGTCCAGCGACCGCTGACCTCGTACGGTTCCTTCGGCAGCAGCGCGGGGAGCAGCACCTCCTGGGCGCCGATGGCGTCCATCTCCTCGCGGACGACGCGCGTGACGTTGTCCAGGACCCGCTTGCCGAGCGGCAGCCAGGTCCACACGCCGGCGGAGCTTCGCCGTACGTAGCCGGCCCGGACCAGGAGGCGGTGGCTGAGGGTCTCGGCGTCGGCCGGGTCCTCGCGGAGGGTCTTGGCCATGAGGCGGGACATGCGCTGCACGTGTTGCGTAGACATGTCCGGAGGCTACCGGGGGCGGCGGGGGCCCCGACAACCCGTTTCAGGTCCGGTGGCCGGGCCGGAGCAGCGGCAGGGGGGCTCCCATGACGGCGTACGGGAGGCTCGCGCTCGGGAACTGGACGCGGCGGGCGAGGTCCTGGTAGCCGAGGGCGGCGTAGAGGCCGCGGGCCGGGCTGTCGGTGTCGATGGCGGAGAGGATCGAGCGGGGTTCGTCGGCGCTGTCGGTGATCCGGGTGATGAGGGCGCGGCCGACGCCGCGGCCCTGGAATCCGGGGTGGACGTGCAGTTCGGTGATGACGAAGGATTCGTCGAGCCAGCCGTCGGCGCCGCAGGCCCGCAGGTACGGCTCGACGATCGTGGACCACCAGTGGCCGCGGTCGTTGGGCATGCCGTAGACGAAGGCGGCGAGGGCTCCGTCGTCGGTGAAGGCGCCGAGCGCGCGGGCGCCGCGGCTGGTCATGTGGCGCTGGACGATGTAGCGCCGGATGCCGACCTCCTCCTCGCTGAGCCCGAAGGCCACGGCCTGCACGCGCAGGGCTTCGTCCACGCGCTCGGCGAGGTCGAGGGGGCCGATGCGGAGTCCGGCGGGCCGTGCGGGGTCGTCGCCCCCGGGGGTAGGCAGCATGCGGCGACCTTACTTCGGGGTAGGGGCGGTGCGGTACGGCCCGGGCGGCGAAAACGGCCGCGGCGGGGGCGCGGGCGGCCGGTTCAGAACAGGACGCTCATGAACTCGCCGGTCTCGCGGAAGCCGACCCGCCGGTAGGCGGCGCGCGCGGCGGTGTTGAAGTCGTTGACGTAGAGGCTGACGACGGGCGCCACGTCGCGCAGGGCGTGGGCGACGACGGCGGCCATGCCGGCCTCGGAGTGGCCGCGGCCCCGGTGGGCGGGGTCGACCCACACGCCCTGGATCTGGCAGGCGCGGGCGGTGGCGGCGCCGATCTCGGCCTTGAAGACGACCTTGCCGTCGTCGATGCGGGCGAAGGAGCGGCCGGTGCCGACGAGCTCGGCGACGCGGGCCTGGTAGAGGAGTCCGCCGTCGCCCGCCATCGGGGAGATGCCGACCTCCTCGGTGAACATGGCGACGCAGGCGGGCATGATCAGGTCCATCTCGTCCCGGCGGACCCGGCGGACGCGGGGGTCGGCGGTGACCGTGGTGGAGGGCTGTTCCATGACCATGAGCGGCTGGCGGGAGCGTACGTCGCGGGCGGGGCCCCAGCTGGGTTCGAGGAGCTGCCACAGCAGCCGGGTGGCCTCGGCGGGGCCGACGATGGAGGAGCAACGGCGGCCGGTGCGGCGGGCGCGTTCGGCGAAGGCGCGCACGGCGTCGGGTTCGGCGCAGACGGGGACCAGGTTGGCGCCCGCGTAGCAGAGGGAGCGTAGCTCGCCGTCGGTGTACCAGCCCCACATCTCGCCGCCCAGGCGCCAGGGGTCGAGGCCCGCGACCTGGACCCGGGAGGCGACGAAGGCGTTCTCGACCGGCGCGCGCCCGAGGACTTCGAGGGCGGCGTCGAGATCACTGGGCTCAAGGACCCGGGTCGTGGTCTGCGTCAACACTGGGGCCTCACCATGCAAGTCCGCTGATCTCCGCACTGTACCCGGCGAGGCCTCGGGATGCCGCCTCCCGGGGTCACGAAAGAGCCCCGGCCCCGGCCCCGAGCTGGGGGAACGGGGCCGGGGCCGCGGTCGTGGGAACTACACGCCGATGGCCACGGTCGGCTCGCCGGAGGGGATGCCGTCCTTCTCCATCTGCTCGGCGATCTTCATCGCCTCTTCGATGAGGGTCTCGACGATCTTCGACTCGGGGACGGTCTTGATGACCTCGCCCTTGACGAAGATCTGGCCCTTGCCGTTGCCGGAGGCGACACCGAGGTCGGCCTCGCGGGCCTCGCCGGGGCCGTTGACGACGCAGCCCATGACGGCCACGCGCAGCGGGACCTCCATGCCCTCCAGGCCCGCCGTGACCTCCTCGGCCAGCTTGTAGACGTCGACCTGGGCGCGGCCGCAGGAGGGGCAGGAGACGATCTCCAGCCGGCGGGGCTTGAGGTTCAGCGATTCCAGGATCTGGTTGCCGACCTTGACCTCCTCGACCGGCGGGGCGGAGAGGGAGACGCGGATGGTGTCGCCGATGCCCTCGGAGAGCAGCGCGCCGAAGGCGACGGCGGACTTGATGGTGCCCTGGAAGGCGGGGCCGGCCTCGGTGACGCCCAGGTGCAGCGGGTAGTCGCAGGCGGCGGCGAGCTGGCGGTAGGCGTTGACCATGACGACCGGGTCGTTGTGCTTGACCGAGATCTTGATGTCGCCGAAGCCGTGCTCCTCGAAGAGGGAGGCCTCCCACAGCGCGGATTCGACCAGCGCCTCGGGGGTGGCCTTGCCGTACTTCTTGAGCAGTCGGGCGTCGAGGGAGCCGGCGTTCACGCCGATGCGGATCGGGGTGCCGGTGTCCTTGGCGGCCCGCGCGATCTCCTTGACCTTGTCGTCGAACTGCTTGATGTTGCCCGGGTTCACGCGGACGGCGGCGCAGCCGGCGTCGATCGCGGCGAACACGTACTTGGGCTGGAAGTGGATGTCCGCGATGACCGGGATCTGCGACTTCTTCGCGATGACGGCGAGTGCGTCGGCGTCGTCCTGCGTCGGGCAGGCGACGCGGACGATGTTGCAGCCGGAGGCGGTCAGCTCGGCGATCTGCTGGAGCGTGGCGCCGATGTCGGACGTGCGGGTGGTGGTCATCGACTGCACCGAGATGGGTGCGTCGCCACCGACGGCCACGGAACCGACCTGGATCTTGCGGCTGACTCTGCGGTCGGCAAGCTTCGTCGGCACGGCCGGCATTCCGAGTGAGATGGCAGTCATCTGCTGTGCAACCCCAAGGTGTGGATCGAGGTCCCGAGATCGGCGGGCTCCAGTCTTCGAGATTACGCCAATCAGCACGCGCCCCTTGCATCCGAGGGGGTGTGCCACCCGAACGTAGGGAGCCGGGCACGATGCGTGCCCGGCTCCGTCCTGCCTGCTGTAGGGAAACGGCGGCTAGGTGATCTTGATGGGGTTCACCACGTCCGCGACGAGGACCAGCAGCGTGAAGCAGACGAAGAGTCCGGCGACCACGTAGGCGGCGGGCATCAGCCGAGCCACGTCGAACGGCCCGGGGTCGGCGCGCCGCAGGAGCCTTGCCACGTTGCGCCGCAGGGACTCCCACAGGGCGCCGGCGATGTGCCCGCCGTCCAGGGGCAGCAGGGGCAGCATGTTGAACAGGAAGAGCGAGAGGTTGAACATGCCCAGGACGTTCAGCATGATCGACATCCGCTGCTCGCCGGGGATGTCAAGGGTGGCGATCTCGCCGCTGATGCGGGCCGCGCCGACGATGCCCATCGGGGAGTCCTGCTCGCGTTCGGCGCCGCCGAAGGCCGCGTCCCACAGCGCCGGGATCTTGGCGGGGAGCTGGATCAGGCCCTGCACGCTGCCCTCGACGATCCCGCCCATGTGTTCCACGGACTCGCCGAAGCCGAGGGCGGCCACCTCGGTCCGGGGGCTGAAGCCGAGCCAGCCGGCGGTGACGTACTCGCCCTTGACGTAGCCGCCGTGCCCGTCGGTCTTGGCGACCTTGTTCTCGATCAGGTTCACCGGCAGGGTCAGCTCGCGCCCGTCGCGCTCGACGGTGACCGTGGCGGGGCCGACGGTGTCGCGGATCCGCTGCTGCAGGGCCGACCAGTCGGCGACCTTGCGGCCGTCGAAGGCGACGATGCGGTCACCGGCCGCGAGGCCGGCCTGCTTGGCCGGGGCGACCGGGTCGCTGTCCTTGCAGACCTCCCGGTTCTCGCTCTGCTGGATCACGCAGGGCGAGACGGTGGCGATCTGGGTGGTGGTGCGGTTGATCCCGAAGGTCATCCAGACGCCGAAGAAGATCGCGAGGGCGAGCACCAGGTTCATGAACGGGCCCGCGAACATCACGATCACGCGCTTCCACGGCTTGCGCGTGTAGAAGAGCCGCGTCTCGTCGCCGGGCTGGAGCTCCTCGTACGCCGCCGAGCGCGCGTCCTCGATCATCGAGCGGAACGGCGAGGTGGAGCGGGCGGTGACCTTGCCGTCCTCGCCGGGCGGGAACATCCCGATCATGCGGATGTATCCGCCCATCGGGATGGCCTTGATCCCGTACTCGGTGTCGCCCTTCTTGCGCGACCAGATGGTCCGACCGAAGCCGACCATGTACTGGGGCACGCGGATGCCGAAGAGCTTGGCCGTGGAGAGGTGGCCGAGCTCGTGCCAGGCGATCGAGAAGAGCAGGCCGACCACGAAGACGACCACACCGATCAAGGTCAGCAGTATCGTCATGCGCTCGCCTCCACGGCGGCGCGAGCCGCCATCTCCCGTGCCCGGGCCCTGGCCCAGGTCTCCGCTTCCAGGACGTCCTCGACGGTCAGCGAGGTTCCCGCTCGCGGCACGCCGTGTTCATCGACCACGGCAGAGACCGTATCCATGATTGCTGTGAACGGCAGCCGACCGGCCAGGAACGCTTCCACGCACTCCTCGTTCGCCGCATTGAACACCGCGGGGGCCGTCCCGCCCAGGGTGCCGACGCGGCGGGCCAGGTCGACCGCCGGGAAGGCCTCGGTGTCCAGGGGGAAGAACTCCCACGTCGACGCCTTGGTCCAGTCGAACGCGGGCGCCGCGTCCGGGATCCGTTCGGGCCAGCCGATGCCGATCGCGATGGGGCCGCGCATGTCCGGCGGGGTGGCCTGGGCGAGGGTGGAGCCGTCCGTGAACTCGACCATGGAGTGGACGTAGGACTGCGGGTGGACGACGACCTCGATGCGCTCGAAGGGGATGTCGTAGAGCAGGTGCGCCTCGATGACCTCCAGCCCCTTGTTGACCAGGGTCGCCGAGTTGACGGTGATCACCGGGCCCATGGCCCACGTCGGGTGCGCGAGCGCGTCCTGGACGGTGACCCCGGCCAGGTCCGCGCGGGTGCGGCCGCGGAAGGGGCCGCCGGAGGCGGTGACCACGAGCTTGCGGACGTCGGCGCGGGTTCCGGCGGCCAGCGCCTGGAAGAGCGCGGCGTGCTCGGAGTCGACGGGGATGATCTGCCCGGGCGCGGCGAGCGCCTTGACCAGCGGGCCGCCGACGATCAGCGACTCCTTGTTGGCCAGGGCCAGGGTCCGGCCCGCCCGCAGCGCGGCGAGGGTGGGCGCCAGGCCGATGGATCCGGTGATGCCGTTGAGGACGGTGTGGCACGGCGAGGCGGCGAGCTCGGCGGCCGCGTCGGGCCCGGCCAGGATCTCGGGCAGCGGCTCGGACGGGCCGTACTGGGCGCCGAGCGCCTCCTTCAGGGCCGGTACGACGTCCTCTCGGGCGACGGCCACCGTCCCCACGCGCAGCAGCCGCGCCTGCTCGGCGAGCAGCCCGACGCGCCCGCCGGCGGCGGACAGGGCCGTGACCCGGAAGCGGTCCGGGTGGCGCAGGGCGAGATCGATGGCCTGGGTGCCGATGGACCCGGTCGACCCGAGGACGACGATGTCCCGGCGGCCGGCCGAGGCGTCGAAGAGGAGGTGCGGGTCGGCGAGGGGGGCTGGACTGTCGGTCATGCACCCCATTGTGGCCGCAACTCAGGAGCGCTTGGACACGGAGTCCCCGTCGGTGACGCGGGCGAGGAGTTCGGGGAGCGTTCCGGCGAAGTCGGGGAGCGCGCGGGCCGCCCGCCACCAGGCCCGCGGATCGTTCCCGAGCGCGGCGTCGAACAACCGGTCGGCCTCCGCCCGGGCGGCGAGGACGGCGGCCGGCCGGTCGTGGCGGTCCGGGTGGCCGATGTCGCCGAGCCACTGGTCCTCGTCCAACGCCCAGCAGGCGGGGACCTTGTGCCGGACCACGTCGGCGCCGGTGATCAGGCCGCGGTCCAGGCAGTCGCGGACCCAGCGGACGTCCTCCTCGACGGTCTCCATCGGGACGGCGAGGCTGACCAGGGCCAGCTCCCGCTCCCAGCCGCCCGTCGGCTCCGCCGAGGCGGTGTCGGGGGCGAGTCGGCGCACGGCCCGGCCCAGCGCCGGGTCGTGCCGTACGAGGCCCAGCGGCGGCAGGGAGTCGGCGGCCAGTTCCGCGGCCAGCTCGGGCAGGGTGCCCCGGTAGCCGGGGGCCCGGCGCGGCAGCTCGGCCCACAGTCTCGGGTCCTCCCCCAGCGCGGGCCGCAGGGCCCGCTGCACCGCCGACTGCATCTCGGCCTGCTCGGGCAGGCTCCAGCGCAGCCCGCGCGTGACGGGCAGGTGTCCCAGCAGCAGCGTCCGGGCGGCGGGGGCCACGTGGGCGACGATCTCGTCGCAGGTCAGCAGCCCGGACCGGACCGCGCGGACGGCGGGCCGGTACCAGTGGCGCCCGTACGGGTCGCCCGCGCGGGCGTCGAGCAGCGCGGGCCAGGCCTCCCGGGGCAGCCCGGCCGTCAGCAGCAGGGCCTCCACGGCTCCCGGCGGCAGCGGGGCGCGGGCGTGCTCGCGCAGCAGCTGCTCGGGGTCGAGGTCGTGCGGCATGCGCAGCAGGGTGAGCGGGACCCGGGGTCGGCGGGCGTGCCGGCGCAGCAGGGCGATCAGCCCGGCGGAGTCGAGGGGTTCCGGTCCCGTCGCCCGGAGCAGTTCCGGGGAGGGGCCGGGTCGGGCGGCGTACCGGGCCGTGCCGGGCAGGCCCGGCAGCGGGCGGCCGACGACGTGGGGGTTGCGGGCGATGTAGTGCCGGTCCGCCTCGGCGCCGCCGCGCAGCAGCAGGGTGACGGCCGAGGCGGGCAGCCACTGGTCGCGGCACAGGTACTTGCGCGTCGGCCCGTCGAGCCGGTCCAGCAGCTCGCCCACCACCTGCTGCGGCGCGTGGCGCAGCAGGTGGGCCACGCACCAGGCCAGCCGCCTGCTGACCCGGTCCTCCTCGGCCGTCGGCATCGTCCTCGCCCGCCTCGCGCTCGTACCTGCGCCCGGGGTCGTACATCAGTCCGGGCTACTGCCGATGATGGCAGGTCAGCGTAGGGGGCGGTGGACGTTTTCGTGCACGGACGGGCCCGGAGTGGCGTCCGCGATCCAGGGGCCGTCACCCGAGGGGTCCAGGACGCCCTCCTCCAGCCAGGTGTAGGCGCCGCCGAGGACCCCTTCGACGACCTTGCGGTCGAGGTCGTCGGTGTTGGACCAGAGCCGGCCGAAGAGCTCCTCGACGCGGACCCGGGACTGGCGGCAGAAGGCGTCGGCGAGCTGGTAGGCCTCGCGTCCGTGGTCGCCGGTCGCCCTCAGGTGTTCTGCGCGCACGCAGGCCGCGCTCATCGCGAAGAGTTCGGCGCCGATGTCGACGATGCGGCCGAGGAAGTTCTGTTTGGTCTCCATGCGGCCCTGCCAGCGGGACATCGCGTAGAACGTCGAGCGGGCGAGTTTGCGGGAGCCGCGTTCGACGTAGCGCAGGTGGGTCGCCAGGTCGGGGTGGCCGGTCGGATGGAAGTCTCGGTAGGTGCCCGGAAGTTGACCGGCTCCGGTGGCCAGTTGGGGCAGCCAGCGGGCGTAGAAGCCGGCCGCGCGGGCGCCCGCCCGGGCCTTGTCGCCGAGGTCCTTCTCGGGGTCGATGATGTCGCCGGCGACGGCGAGGTGGGCGTCGACGGCCTCGCGGGCGATGAGCAGGTGCATGATCTCGGTCGAGCCCTCGAAGATCCGGTTGATCCTCAGGTCGCGGAGCATCTGCTCGGCCGGGACGGCCCGCTCGCCGCGCGCGGCCAGCGACTCGGCGGTCTCGAACCCGCGGCCGCCGCGGATCTGGACGAGCTCGTCGGCCATCAGGCAGGCCATCTCGGAGCCGTACAGCTTGGCGAGGGCCGCTTCGATGCGGATGTCGTTGCGGTCCTCGTCGGCCATCTGCGAGGCCAGGTCGACGACCGCTTCGAGGGCGAAGGTGGTGGCGGCGATGAAGGAGATCTTGGCGCCGACGGCCTCGTGCCGGGCGACCGGGCGACCCCACTGCTCGCGGACCCCGGACCATTCCCGGGCGATCTTCAGGCACCACTTGCCGGCGCCGACGCACATCGCGGGCAGCGACAGTCGGCCGGTGTTCAGGGTGGTCAGGGCGATCTTGAGGCCGGCGCCCTCGGCGCCGATCCGCTGGGCGGCGGGCACGCGGACGCCGTGGAAGCGGGTGACGCCGTTCTCCAGGCCGCGCAGGCCCATGAAGGCGTTGCGGTGCTCCACGGTGATGCCGGGCGAGTCGGCCTCGACGACGAAGGCGGTGATCCCGCCCCGGTGGTCCTCGCCCTTCGGGACGCGGGCCATCACGACGAGCAGGTCCGCGACGACCCCGTTCGTGGTCCACAGCTTCACGCCGTCGAGGACGTACGCGTCGTCCCCGTCCGGGACGGCCGTGGTGGCCAGGCGCGCCGGGTCGGAGCCCACGTCGGGCTCGGTGAGCAGGAAGGCGCTGATGGCGGTGGTGGCGCAGCGCGGGAGGTAGGCGTCCTTCTGTTCTTGCGTCCCGAACATCTTCAGCGGCTGGGGCACGCCGATCGACTGGTGCGCGGAGAGCAGTGCGCCGATGGCCGGGCTCACCGAGCCGACGAGGGCGAGCGCCTTGTTGTAGTAGACCTGGGTGAGGCCGAGGCCCCCGTACTTGGGGTCGATCTTCATGCCGAGGGCGCCGAGCTCCTTGAGCCCGCGGACCGTCTCGTCCGGGATCCTCGCCTCCCGTTCGATCCGGGCGGCGGTTCCGTCGGCGAGCATCGCCTCGCAGAACTCCCGCAGCCGGGCCAGGAAGGCCTCCCCGCGCCGGACGTCCTCGTCCGCGGGGAGCGGGTGGGGGTGGATCAGATCGAGCCGGAAGCGGCCGAGGAAGAGCTCCTTGGCGAAACTTGGCTTGCGCCAGTCCTGCTCCCGGGCCGCTTCCGCGACCTGCCGCGCCTCGCGCTCGGTCACCTTGGGCTGTACGGGCCGTACGGGCTGTGTTGCCGACATCCGGGTACTCACCTCGCCGCATCGGGACACTACCGATCGGTGCTACCTGTGAGTCGTACCCGATTCCGGGGCGCGGGAAAAGGCCGCGTGGGCCGTCCGGGAAAAGGGGACGGCCGGAGCCCCCGCACAGTAGGCTCCGGCCGTCGGTCTGGGACCGTACGAGATCAGATGTCGAGGCCGGTCAGGACCAGGACGCGCTCGTAGGTGTAGTCGTCCATCGCGTAGCGGACGCCCTCGCGGCCCACGCCGGACTGCTTGACGCCGCCGTACGGCATCTGGTCGGCCCGGTAGGAGGGCGCGTCGCCGATGATCACGCCGCCGACCTCCAGCTCGCGGTGGGCGCGGAAGGCGACCTGGATGTCGCGGGTGAAGACACCGGTCTGGAGACCGAACTTCGAGTCGTTGACGGCGGCGAAGGCCTCGTCGGTGTCCTCGACGCGCAGCAGGGTCAGGACCGGACCGAAGACCTCCTCGGTGGCGAGCTTCACGCCGGCCGGGACGTCCGCGATGACGGTCGGCTCGACGGTGGCGCCGTCGCGCTTGCCGCCCGTGAGCAGCTTCGCGCCGGCGGCGACGGCCTCGTCGACCCAGGCCTCGACGCGCTTGGCGGCGTCCTCGGAGACGAGGGGGCCGACGTCGGTGGCGGAGTCGGAGGGGTCACCGGTGACCTGCTCGCGGACCTTCGCGACGACCTTCTCGGCGAGGCGGTCGTAGACGGAGGCGTCGGCGATCACGCGCTGCACGGAGATGCAGGACTGGCCGGCCTGGTAGTTCGAGAAGGTCGCGATGCGGGTCGCGGCCCATTCGAGGTCGGCCTCGGAGGACCAGTCGGCGAGGACGACGGCCGCGGCGTTGCCGCCGAGCTCCAGGGTGCAGTGCTTGTGCGGCACCGACTGCTGGATGGCGTAGCCGACGGTGTCGGAGCCGGTGAAGGAGATGACGGGCAGGCGCTCGTCCTTGACCAGCGCCGGCATCTTCTCGTTGGCGACCGGCAGGACCGACCAGGAACCGGCCGGGAGGTCGGTCTCGGCGAGCAGCTCACCGAGGATCAGCCCGGAGAGCGGGGTGGCCGGGGCCGGCTTCAGGATGATCGGCGCGCCGACGGCGATGGCCGGGGCCACCTTGTGGGCGCACAGGTTCAGCGGGAAGTTGAAGGGCGCGATGCCGAGGACGGGGCCCTTGACGAAGCGGCGGGTCAGGGCCAGCCGGCCGACGCCACCGGCGTCGGTGTCCAGGCGCTGGGCCTCTCCGCCGTTGAAGCGACGGGCCTCCTCGGCCGCGAAGCGGAACACGGACACCGCACGGCCGACCTCGCCGCGGGCCCACTTGACCGGCTTGCCGTTCTCGGCGGAGATCAGCTGGGCGATCTCCTCGGTGCGCTCGGCGAGGCGGCGCGACACGTGGTCCAGGGCCGCCGCACGTACGTGGGCGGGGGTGGCGGAGAACTCCGCCGTCACGGCGTGCGCCGCGGCCACGGCCTCTTCGACCTGGGCGTCGGTCGGCACGCTGACGGTACCGACGAGCCGGCCGTCCCACGGGTTGTGGACGTCGAAGCTGTCCTCGCCGGAGGCCTGGCGGCCGGCGAGCCAGAAGGCGTGGGTGGAGGTCATGCGAATCCCGGCCCTTCGGATTGTGCGGGGGTACCTCGCAGCGGCAGCCGGAGGCGGGTCCTGTCCCCACCACGGTAGGACGCCGTCGGGGTTTCCTTGTTTATCCGACGTGGAGCGGCGACCTGTCCGGCTTCGCCGGTTTGTCAGTGTCGTGGGCCGGACCGGGCGTGCGGAGCGGTCGCGCGCGGGTGGTCGGGCGGGGTGGGGCGGACGGGACGGGGTGGGCGGGACGGGGCTCGGGGCTCAGGCGGCGGGGGTGGCGGCCTTGAGGGCGAGCCACAGTTCCATCCGGACGTCCGGGTCGTCCAGGGAACGCCCGAGGATCTCCTCGACCCGCTTCATCCGGTACCGCAGCGTGTGCCGGTGGACGCCCAGGTCGGCCGCCGCGGCGTCCCACTGGCCGTGGCGGGAGAGCCACGCCTGGAGCGAGGCCACCAGGTCCCCGCGGCCGGTCGCGTCGTGCTCCCGCAGCGCCCTGAGGGTGCCGTCCGCGAAGGCCCGTACGGCGTCGTCCGCGAGCAGCGGCAGGACGGAGCCCGCCGCGAGGTCCTCGTGCTCCACCATCGGCCGGCCCCGCCGCCGGGCCACGGCGAGGGCCTGGTCCGCCTGCTTGAAGGCGGCGGCCACCCCCGTCGCGGCCGCGGGCGCCGACAGGCCCACCACCAGCTCGTCCGGCTCGGGTCCGGTCGCGTCGCGGCCGCGCCGGGCCTCCAGGGCCTCCGCGTGGTCGGCGCACGCCTGTACGGCGGACCCCCCGTCGGCGGCGAGCACCACGAGCCGCCCCTCCTCCGGGACGACCAGCAGCGCCTCGCCGGTCCGCGCAGCCGCCGACTCCACGGCGTCGGCGAGCAGCGCGAGCCCCTCGGGCTGCGCCGTCCCCGGCAGCGCCGGCTCGGCCGTGACGATCCGGAACGGCGCCTCCAGCAGGGCCCCGTACAGGTCCCCGGCCACCGCCCGGGCCTGCTCCGCCTGCCCCTCCAGCAACATCCGCAGCACGGCCGCGCCGAGGCGGGACTCCGCGTCGTGCAGCGACCGCGAGCGTTCCGTGGTCAGCGTCAGCAGGGCGACGGCCGAGTGCACCGCGTACCGCTCGGCGGTGCCCAGCGGGGCGCCCGTACCGACGGCGAGCGCGCCCCGGGCCCGGCGCCCCGTGCCCAGGGACTGGAGTTCCACCCGGTCCTCGGAGCCGCCCACGACCGCGCTCGCGGGCGCGGGCCGCTCCCGCAGGCGCTCCACGTCGGGGGTGAGCCGGGCGGCGCGGCGCGCGGCCCAGTCGGGGGCGGCGGCGACGACCGCGCCGGAGGTGTCGTACAGCGCGGCCCAGCCGTGGACGTGCGCGGCGAGCTTCGACAGGAGCTCGGCGGGCCCGTCGGCGGACAGGGCGGCCCGGGTCAGCTCGCGCTGCGCCTCGAAGCCGGCCGTCACGGCCCGGTACTGGTCGGCGGCGAGCGCGGCCGACACGGCCTTGCTGATGGCCAGGAACGGGGTCCGGCGCGGCACCTCCAGCAGCGGCAGGTCCTCCTCCCGGGCGGCCTCGACGAGCGCGTCGGGAACGGCGTCGTAGTTCACCCCGACGGCGAAGCCGATGCCGACGACACCGGCCGCCGCGAGCCGGCGCACGTAGCGCCGCATCTCCTCGGGGTCGTCCGCGTCCAGCTTCATGGCGGTGACCAGCAGCAGCTCGCCGCCCTCCATGTAGGGGACGGGGTCGGCCAGCTCGCTGACGTGGGCCCAGCGCACGGGCGTGTCGAGCCGGGTCTCACCGGCCCGGACGCTGAGCTTGAGCGCCGAGTGCTGGACGAGCGAGGCGAGGGTGAGCGGCATCGGGTACCAGGTGCCTAACGCGGGAGGGCGGGTATCGGGGTTTTCGCCGTGTCGTATGAACGACTCTTCCGATTCTGCCACCCCGTACGGGTTCGCTCAGCCCTTCCCGGCCAGTCGCAGCAGCAGCGGAGCGGCCCGTTCCCCGCGTACGGAGGTCAACGACAGCACCGCGCAGCCGGGCGGCACGGCGTGCGCGAGGTCGGAGGCCGACCAGCGTTCGCGCTCCACCTGGCGCACGGTCACCGCGTCCGTGGTGACGGCCTTGCCGGTGACGAGCTTGCGGAAGGCGTGGATGGCCCGGGTCAGCGGCTGGTCGGCGAAGACGGTCCGGTGCGTCACGTCACGGGTCTCGACCCACTCGGTGCCCCACGCCTCGGCGAAGCGCTTGCCGTCCCAGGTCGTGACCCCGGAGAAGGCCATCCGGCAGCCCACCGCGCCGAGCAGCGGGGTGCGCAGGCCCTCCGGTACGTCGTCCAGGGTGCGCAGGGTCAACAGCACCCCGGCGTTCGCGGACCGCAGCCGCTGTACGCCGCGCACGGTCTCCGGGGTCAGCGTGTGCGAGGCGTCGTCGAGGGCGAGGAAGGCGAAGAGCGAACGGTCGCCACGGGCCGCGGCGGCCGCGTTGAACTGGGCGAGGAGCAGCCGGGACAGCATCCGCGAGGCGTCGGCGTGGCCGCGCTCGGGGAGGTCGACGCGGACCCGGATCGGGTGTTCCAGGGCGCGCATCGAGAACGGCCGGCTCTGGCCGCCGGTGTCGAAGAACCCGGCGAACGCGGGCCGGTCGAGGAGGGCGAGCCGGTCCGCGAGCGCCGGGCCGGGGTCTCCGTGGGCCCCGTGCTGGCGGGCCCGCGCGTCGAGCTCGCGGAGCATGGCGTGCCGCCCGACGCCCTCGGCACCCTCGGCGGCCTCCAGCGCCCGCCGGAGCGCGGCGAGGGCGGGCGGCAACCCGTCGAGCAGCTCGCGCAGCTCGGGCACGGCGGGGAACCGGCCGTGGGCGGCGTGGAACGGCCCCAGCAGCTGCGCGAGCGCGGTGGCGGCGCGGCGCACGTCGACGCCGGGCACGTCCCCGACGAAGGCCTCGGCGAGGAGGGTGGCGGCCTCGTCGGGGTCCACGGCGCCGCCGTAGAGGTCGAGGTCGTAGAGGGAACCGGGATCCCCGACGCGGACGACGACGTCGTACGCCGCGTCCGGCCCGAGCTGCGCCCCGGCCGCGCCGACGGCGACGAAGGCGACCTGCCCGGCCAGCGCCTGCAGGGCCAGGCTCTCGACGACCGGCCGCACGAGCCGGGAGGTCTTGCCGCTGCCGGAGGGCCCCACGGCGAGGAGGGAGGTGCCGAGCACCCCGGGGTCGAGGGCCAGGGAGGTGCCGCGTCGGGCGTAGGGGTTGCGCTCGCCGTCCTCGACGGTCCCGAGCAGCACCTGCCGCGCCAGCAGGTCGTGCCGGGCGACCCGCACCGGCAGGTCCCGGGCCCCGGACGGGTGCACGCAGGCGGCGGCCCCGTTGTCCCGCACGGCCTCCGCGAACGCCTGCCGCCGCGACGGCTCGACCCGCACGGACTCCCAGGCCCGCCGGATCCGCACGTAGTCGACGTCATTCATCCCCCCACCGACGACCTCCCCCCCAAGCCGATCGGCAACATCCCCAAGCCCGGCTTCCCGCAGCTCGACCCATGCGAGGGGGTCGTCGGAGGGGTTCGCCATCACCGCCGCGGGGGCTGTGGTGTCCGCTCCGCCCGGGCCGGGCGGCAGGGGCACCCGGGCGAGCCGGAGGAAGTACACGATGATCGGCGCTGAAACCACGAGGTAGGACAGGTTGCCCACCAGGGTGACCGTGCCCGCACTCATGTCCTGGTACGGCAGATGATCCGCGACGAGACCGAGCAGCGGCAGCGTCCTCGTCCAGATGAGCAGCAGGACGAAAAGAGCCCCCGCGGCCGCACCCAGGACCCTGGCCCTGCGCCCGCGCGCGGCGACCAGCCGGACGAAGGCAAGGCGCCAGGAACCGAGGCGGCTGAACCAAATCACCAACAGGACCGTCACCAGCGTCATGTAAGCCTGCAGCGCGGCGACACCACGCCCGTCCGCCGGACCACCCCGCAGTTCCCACCAGTCCCGGGGGGTGAAGAGCTTGAGGGGCAGGTCCGTGTAGGGAATGTAGTTGTTGCTCAGCAGCGACCAGATGAGCACGCACGCCAGAAACGAGATGACCGCACCGCTCAGCAGCGCACGGTCGGCGGCGGGTTCCTCCTGGACCCCCTGACGGGGGTGGTATCCCGGCCGCCAGACCCCCGGATCCGCCAAGGGCCTCGGCGTACGGAGCCAGTCGACCAACGGCGAAGCCGCACCGGATCCCCGCACCGCCGGAGGCCTCGTCGGCATCGGCGGCGCCCCATCCGGCGCCCCCGCCGGCCGCGGCACCTGCCCCGCGCGGGTCGCCTGTCCGTCGTACGCACCGTCGGTGTCCATGAACCCCTGCCCCCTACCCGTGCCGTGCGCTGCGCTGCGGCGCTCAATCTAGTGCCCGGCCGGGGCCTTCGGCCCGTGGCCGGGCATGATCCACGAGACACCGGCGGGTCGCGTCCTATGGCCGTCGCGGACAAGGACACGCCGGCACCACTCCCGAACGGAGCATGCCTTACCCCCTCCCCCGGACCTAACCTGCGGACAAAGACACAAGTGCGTCCGAAAACACCCCCCAGGAGCCCCCTATGACCGCTGTCCCGCAGGAGCGCCGCATCGTCACCGCGATCCCCGGCCCCAAGTCGCAGGAGCTGCAGGCCCGCCGCCTTTCGACGGTGGCCGGCGGCGTGGGCTCCGTGCTGCCCGTGTTCACGGCCCGCGCGGGCGGCGGGATCATCGAGGACGTCGACGGCAACCGCCTGATCGACTTCGGTTCCGGCATCGCCGTGACCTCGGTCGGCGCCTCCGCCGAGGCCGTCGTGCGCCGCGCCTCCGCGCAGCTCGCCGACTTCACGCACACCTGTTTCATGGTCACCCCCTACGAGGGCTACGTCGAGGTCTGCGAGGCCCTCGCCGAGCTGACCCCGGGTGACCACGCGAAGAAGTCGGCGCTGTTCAACTCCGGCGCCGAGGCCGTCGAGAACGCCGTCAAGATCGCCCGTTCGTACACCAAGCGCCAGGCGGTCGTCGTCTTCGACCACGGCTACCACGGCCGTACGAACCTGACGATGGCGCTGACCTCGAAGAACATGCCGTACAAGCAGGGCTTCGGTCCGTTCGCCCCCGAGGTCTACCGCGTCCCGGTCGCCTACGGCTACCGCTGGCCCACCGGCGCCGAGAACTGCGGCCCCGAGGCCGCCGCGCAGGCGATCGACCAGATCAGCAAGCAGATCGGCGCCGACAACGTCGCCGCGATCATCATCGAGCCGGTCCTCGGCGAGGGCGGCTTCATCGAGCCGGCCAAGGGCTTCCTGCCGGCGATCGTGAAGTTCGCCAACGACAACGGCATCGTCTTCGTCGCCGACGAGATCCAGTCCGGCTTCTGCCGTACCGGCCAGTGGTTCGCGTGCGAGGACGAGGGCATCGTCCCCGACCTGATCACCACCGCCAAGGGCATCGCGGGCGGTCTGCCGCTCGCCGCCGTGACGGGCCGCGCCGAGATGATGGACTCCGTCCACGGCGGCGGTCTGGGCGGCACCTACGGCGGCAACCCGGTGGCGTGCGCGGGTGCGCTCGGTTCCATCGAGACCATGAAGGAGCTCGACCTCAACGCCGCGGCGAAGAAGATCGAGTCCGTCATGAAGTCCCGCCTGACGGCCATGCAGGAGAAGTACGACATCATCGGCGACATCCGCGGCCGCGGCGCCATGATCGCGATCGAGCTGGTCCAGGACCCCGCGTCCAAGACCCCGAACCCGGAGGCGGCCGGCGCGCTCGCCAAGGCCTGCCACGCCGAGGGCCTGCTCGTCCTCACCTGCGGCACCTACGGCAACGTGCTCCGCTTCCTCCCGCCGATCGTCATCGGCGAGGACCTGCTGAACGAGGGCCTGGACATCCTGGAGACCGCGTTCGCGGGGATCTGATCCCCGCGGATCCGATCCACGGGCATCGGATCCACGGGCATCCGCTTCACGGGCACTTGAGCGAACGGCTAGAACGTCCGGTCGCAACATCCCGACCCTACCGGCGGTAACGGTCGGGCACTGTGAAGAAGCTGTGCGGGGCCGATGGCGGGAGCGCGTTCCCGCTGTCGGCCCCCCTTCCGTTGGCGTACGGTTTCTGCAGATGAGTGAGACAGACCGTTCGCGGGAAACCGAGGACGACACCAGTACCGGGCTTCCCCAGCGCCGTACTGGGTATGCGTTCGCGCACACTCCTCACCGATCGGACGGCCGTCCGCCCCAAACCCCCCGGGGCGCGCGGCAACCCGATCCGGGCGGCCGTCCCGGAACCATCCCCCCTGTTCCGGGACGGCCGGCCATCCTCCTCCTCGTGGGCCTGTGCCCCCTCCTCTTCGCCCTGATCACCTGGCAGGTCCTGGTGACCGGCCCGCTGCTCGCACCTGATCGGGAGCTGAGCCGCGCGCTCGTCCGCACGGTCCCCGACGCGGTCACCGAAGCCCTCGCGGACCTCGGGAACGTGCCCGTCGCCCTGCCGGTCCTGCTCGTCGCCATCGCGTACGCCCTGTACCGCGGGGACCGCCGCGGGCCGCTCGCGGCCGCCGTGGCGATGGTCTCGGTGCCGGCCCTCGTCATTCCGCTCAAGGAGTGGACCGCCAGGCCGGGCCCGCTGGAGCCCTGGGCCGCCGGCTACTTCCCCTCGGGCCACACGGCCACCGCCCTGACGGCCTACGTGGGCGCGGCCCTGCTCGTCGCCCCGTACGCGCGCCGCCGTTGGCCCCTGCCCCTCGCGGCCGCCCTGACCGCCCTGACCGCGACGGGTCTGATCCTGCGCGGCTTCCACTGGCCCCTGGACGTCCTGGCCAGCCTCCTGCTGTGCGCCCCGCTCCTCGCGTGCGTCCACCGGGCGGTGGGCCGGGGTGGACGCACGCGCGGCGTCGGCGGCCCGGGTCAGCCGCCGAAGTAGGAGTCGAAGTTCCGGCTGAACTCCCAGCCGCCGAAGCGGTCCCAGTTGATGGACCAGGTCATCAGGCCCCGCAGGGCCGGCCAGGTGCCGTGGGTCTGGTAGCCGCCGCAGTTCTGCTTCTTCGTGAGGCAGTCCAGCGCCTTGTTGACCTCCGCCGGGGAGGTGTGGCCGTTGCCGGCGTTCGTGGTCGCCGGGAGGCCGATGGCGACCTGGTCGGGCCGCAGGGGCGGGAAGACGCGGGCGGTGTTGCCGGCGACGGGGAAGCCCGTGAGCAGCATGTCGTTCATGGCGATGTGGAAGTCGGCGCCGCCCATGGAGTGGTACTGGTTGTCGAGGCCCATGATCGGCCCGGAGTTGTAGTCCTGGACGTGGAGCAGGGTCAGGTCGTCGCGCAGGGCGTGGATGACCGGGAGGTAGGCGCCGGCGCGCGGGTCCTGGCCGCCCCAGGGGCCGGAACCGTAGAACTGGTGGCCGAGCTGCACGAAGAACGTCTCGGGGGCCATGGTCAGGACGAAGTCCGGGCCGTACTTGGCCTTGAGGGTCTTCACCGCGGCGATCAGGTTGACGATCACGGGGGTGGTGGGGGCGCGGAAGTCGGTGTCGCCGGTGGCGAGGGAGAGGGAGTGGCCCTCGAAGTCGATGTCGAGTCCGTCGAGTCCGTACTCGTCGATGATCCTGCCGACGGACGTGACGAAGGCGTCGCGGGCCGCGGTGGTGGCGAGCTGGACCTGGCCGTTCTGGCCGCCGATCGAGATCAGGACCTTCTTGCCCGCGGCCTGCTTGGCCTTGATGGCGGCCTTGAACTCGGCCGGGGACTCGACGTTCGGGCACTCGGCGACGGGGCACAGCTGGAAGCGGATGTCGCCCGAGGTCACGGACGTCGGCTCGCCGAAGGCGAGGTTGATGACGTCCCAGGAGGCGGGGACGTCGGCCATGCGCACGTAGCCGGAGCCGTTGGCGAAGCTCGCGTGGAGGTAGCCGACGAGGGCGTGCGCGGGCAGGCCGGGGCCGCCCGGGCCGCCGCCGTCGGGGGGCGTGGTGGCGGAGGCGGGGGCGCTGCGCGGGGACTCGCCCGCCGCGTTCACGGCGCTGACCTGGAAGGTGTGCGTGGTGGCGGGGGCGAGCCCGGTGACCGTGGCCGAGGTGCCGGAGGCGGTCTGCGGCTCGGCGCCCGCGCGGTGGATCCGGTAGGAGGTGGCTCCGGGGACCGAGGCCCAGGTGAGGGCCACCGATCCGGCGGAGCCGACGGTCGCGGTCAGGCCGGTGGGGGCGGCCGGCGGCTGGGGTTGGCCCGGGCCGCCGGGGTCCGGGCCGATCAGGGTGACGCCGTCGGTGTGGTGGGCGGGCTGCCCGTACCAACCGTGGGTGTACACGGTCACCGAGGTGGTCGAGGGGCCGGTGCGGAAGGCCGTGGTGAGCTGCTTCCAGGCGCCCGCGCTCTGGGTCCAGACCGAGGTGTCGGTGGTGCCCGTGCCGGTCGCCCCGAGGTAGACGTAGGCGCCCTGGACCCAGGCGGCGAGCGTGTACGTCGAGTCGGGCTTGACGGTGACGGTCTGGGAGCAGCGGGCGTTGTCCTGACCGGCCGGGGTCGCCCTGAGCGCCGAACTCCCGCTGTGGACCGGACTGGTGACGGTGGCTCCGGTGCCGCCGGAGCAGCTCCAGCCGTCGAGGCCCGCCTCGAAGCCGCCGTTGCGTACGAGATCGGCGTCCGCCGCCGCGGCCGGCGGGCCCGCGGCGAGGAAGCCGGCCGCCGCCAGGGCGGCGGCCGTAAGGATGGACCAGGCTCTGCGCACAACTGCCTCCGGAGCATGGGGGGATGGAGGGGGTCAGCGGCGCCCAAGATGGTCCAGACCAATGCGCTTGTCAAGGCTTCCGACCCTCCGGCTCCCGCGGACCGCCCGCGGCGGCGTCCGCCGCGCTCGCCGCCGCCTCGTGCATGGCGAGTTCCAGGACGGCCGGGTCGGTGAGGGTTCCGCTGCCGTCCGGGACCACCAGCCAGCGGACCCCGCCCGTCGCCCTGCCGGGGTACGGGACCACGATCCAGGTGCCGCATCCGGCTCCCCGTACGCCGGTGCCGATCCAGCGCGAGGCCGTCCCCGGCGGTACGAAGAAGCCGACCCGGGAGTCCCCGAAGTCGGCCAGCACCGGGCCCGGTCCGCCGGGCAGTCGGTGCATCACGTCGAGGGCGGCCTGCCCCAGCTCCCCCGGGAGGATGAGCACGTCCCAGCTCCGGCCGGCCGGGAGGAGGGTGACCCCCAGGGGGTTGCGCTCCCACTCCCGGCGGCAGGCGTCGGGATCCGGCGCCACCGATACCAGCCATTCCACTGCCGTCTTGGTGCCCGCGAGCGTCATCGCCCGGCCTCCGTTCGTCTCGTGCGGTGAGGGGTCTCACCGGGAGAGAGCGGGGCCGGGCCCGGCTATGACGCGGGTTGCGTCACCGCGTGGTGGTGAAGCGGGTCACACGGTGATCGCGCGTGCGCCCGGCGTGCGGCGGTGGGCTCATCCGTTGATCGTCCGGTCGGGCCCGCCGAGGCGGACCGGCCGGACGCGGCCTCGGCGGGCCGCGGACCGGCGCGCCCGCGGATCAGCCGCGGATCAGCTGTCGAACCCGAGGCCCAGCCTGTCCAGGGTCCTGAGCCAGAGGTTGCGGTGCCCGCCCTTGGCGTCCGCGCGGGCCAGCGACCACTTCGTGAGGGTGATGCCGGTCCAGGCGAAGGGCTCGGGCGGGAACGGCAGCGGCTTGGAGCGCACCATCTCCAGCCGGGTGCGTTCGGTGGGGACGCCGTCCAGCAGGTCGAGCATCACGTCCGCGCCGAAGCGCGTGGCGCCCACGCCCAGACCGGTGTACCCGGCCGCGTAGGCGACCTTCCCCGAGTGCGCGGTGCCGAAGAAGGCGGAGAACCGTGAGCAGGTGTCGATGGCACCGCCCCAGGCATGGCTGAATCTGACCCCTTCCAGCTGCGGGAAGGCGGTGAAGAAGTGCTCCGCGAGCTTGAGGTAGGTCTCGGGGCGGTGGTCGTACTCGGAGTCGAGCTTGCCCCGGTAGGGGTAGATGGCGTCGTAGCCGCCCCACAGGATGCGGTGGTCCCGGGTGATGCGGAAGTAGTGGAACTGGTTGGCGCTGTCGCCCAGCCCCTGCCGGTTCCGCCAGCCGATGGCGGCGAGCTGCTCCTGCGTCAGGGGCTCGGTCATCAGCGCGTAGTCGTAGACCGGGACCGTGAACGGCCGGATCCGCTTGACCAGCGACGGGAAGATGTTGGTGCCGAGCGCGACCCGGCGCGCCAGGATCACCCCGTACGGGGTCTCCACGGTCATCCCGGCCCCGGCCGGGGACATCCTCAGGCCGCGGGTGTTCTCGTAGATCCGTACGCCGAGGTCGAGGCAGGCCCGCTTGAGGCCCCAGGCCAGCTTCGCCGGGTTGAGCATGGCGACGCCGTCGCGGTCCCACAGGCCGGCGAGGAAGGTCGGCGAGTTGACCTCGGCCCGCAGGGCGTCGCCTTCCAGCCATTCGGAGCCGTCGCCGAGGCCGAGGCGGCGGGCCTCCTCGTGGAGCTCGCGCAGTTCCTCGACCTGGTGCGGTTCGGTCGCCACGTCGATCTCGCCGGTGCGCTCGAAGTCGCAGTCGATGTCGTAGCGGGCGACGGCCTCCTCGATGGCGTCGAGGTTGCGGGCGCCCAGCTCCTCCAGCTTGGCCAGGTCCTTGGGCCAGCGGGCCAGCCCGTTGGCGAAGCCGTGCGTGAGGGAGGCGGCGCAGAAACCGCCGTTGCGCCCGGAGGCGGCCCAGCCCGCCTCCTTGCTCTCGATCAGGACGACGTCCCGGCCGGGGTCGCGCTCCTTGGCGAGCAGCGCGGTCCACAGGCCGCTGTAGCCGCCGCCGATGACGAGCAGGTCGCAGCGCTCGTCGGAGGTGAGGGCGGGCTGCGGGGCGGGCTTGCCGGGGTCGTCGAGCCAGTACGGGACGGGCTTCGCTTCGGAAAGTGAGTTCGCGACACTACGCATGGCGACTGGGGCCATGTCTTCCAACTCCCTACAGGGGTCTACTTCGGTTGCGCCTTCTTGCGGCGGTTGCCGACCATCTGGCCGGCGAGGACCACCAGCACCGCGATGACGAACATCGCCGTGCCGATGACGTTGATCTGCACGGGCGTACCGCGCTGGGCCGATCCCCACACGAACATGGGGAAGGTGACGGTGTTGCCCGAGTTGAAGTTGGTGATGATGAAGTCGTCGAACGAGAGCGCGAAGGAGAGCAGCGCTCCCGCCGCGATGCCGGGCGCCGCGATGGGCAGAGTGACCCGCAGGAACGTCTGCACCGGGCCGGCGTAGAGGTCGCGTGCGGCTTCCTCCAGGCGCGGGTCCATGGACAGCACGCGCGCCTTGACGGCGGCGACGACGAAGCTCAGGCAGAACATGACGTGGGCGATCAGGATGGTCCAGAAGCCCAGGCGGATGCCCATGTTGAGGAAGAGCGCGAGGAGCGAGGCGGCCATCACGATCTCCGGCATGGCCATCGGCAGGAAGATCAGCGAGTTGACCGCGCCGCGCGCCCGGAACCGGTAGCGCACGAGCGCGAAGGCTATGGCGGTGCCGAGGACGGTCGCGCCGATGGTGGCCCACAGGGCGATCTGGAGGGACAGGGCCAGGGAGCCGCACAGGTCGGCGACGCCGCAGGGGTCCTTCCAGGCGTCGAGCGAGAACTCCTGCCAGGAGTAGTTGAACCGGCCGGTGGGGTTGTTGAAGGAGAACAGCGTGACGACGAGGTTCGGCAGGATCAGGTAGGAGAGCGTGCACAGTCCCGCGATGACGACGAGATGACGGCGCAGCCAGGCCAGGGGCTTGTTCATCAGACCAGGTCCTCCGTTCCCGCTCGGCGGATGTAGATGGTCACCATGATCAGCACGATGGCCATGAGGATGAAGGACAGCGCGGCCGCTGTGGGGTAGTCGAGGATCCGCAGGTACTGCGACTGGATGACGTTGCCGATCATCCGGGTGTCCGTGGAGCCGAGCAGTTCGGCGTTCACGTAGTCGCCGCTCGCCGGGATGAAGGTCAGCAGGGTCCCCGAGACGACGCCGGGCATCGACAGCGGGAAGGTCACCTTGCGGAACACCGTCGCCGGGCGGGCGTACAGGTCGCCGGCGGCCTCGTGGAGGCGGGTGTCGATGCGCTCCAGCGAGGTGTACAGCGGCAGGATCATGAACGGCAGGAAGTTGTACGTCAGACCGCAGACGACCGCGAGCGGGGTGGCGAGGACCCGCTCCCCCTCGGTCATGCCGAGCCAGCTGGTGACGTCGAGGAAGCCGATGCCGTTGAGGACGGAGACCACCGGCCCGCCGTCCGCCAGGATCGTCTTCCAGGCCAGGGTGCGGATCAGGAAGCTGGTGAAGAACGGGGCGATGACGAGCACCAGCAGGAGTCCCCGCCAGCGTCCGGCCTTGAAGGCGATCAGGTAGGCCAGCGGATATCCGAGCAGCAGGCACAGCGCGGTCGCGGTGCCCGCGTAGAGCAGGGAGCGCAGGAACTGCGGGTAGTACTCGGTGAAGGCGTCCCAGTACGTGCTGAAGTGCCAGGTGACCTTGAAGCCCTCTTCGAGGGATCCGGTCTGCACGGAGGTGGAGGCCTGGTAGACCATCGGCAGCACGAAGAAGACGAGCAGCCACAGGATGCCGGGGAGCAGCAGCCAGTACGGGACGAGTCGCTTGCGCAGCGAGGGCTTGTGCACCGGCGGCTCCGCTGCGGCCGGGGCGGGCGCCTGGGGCGGCGCGGCGGTGGCGCTCACGCGCTCTCCTCGACGGTCTCGACGCCGGCGTCGCCCGTCGTCCCGGCAAGCAGGGACTGACCGGCGTCCAGGCCGAAGGTGTGCTCCGGGTTCCAGTGGAGGACGACCTCGGCGCCGGGGACCAGGCGGGCGTCGCGTTCGATGTTCTGCGCGTACACCTCCAGTTCCGGGCAGACCGGGCTGTCGATGACGTACTGGGTGGAGACGCCGATGAAGGAGGAGTCCGCGATGCGGCCGGCGATGGTGTTGCGGCCCGCGGCGATGGTGTGCTCGTCGTCCGCGTGGACCAGGGAGATCTTCTCCGGGCGGACGCCGACCAGGAGCTTTCCGCCCGCGCGGGGCGTGGTCGAACATCGTGCGGCGGGCAGCCTGAGCCGGGTGCCGGCCGAGCCGACGGTGACGTCGGCGGATCCCGCCTCCAGCACCTGCGCCTCGATGAGGTTGGAAGTGCCGAGGAAGTTGGCGACGAAGGTGGTCCGGGGGTTCTCGTAGAGCTCGGCGGGGGCGCCCAGTTGCTCGACGCGGCCGCCGTTCATCACGGCGACCGTGTCGGCCATGGTCATGGCCTCCTCCTGGTCGTGCGTGACGTGGACGAAGGTGATGCCGACCTCGGTCTGGATGCGCTTGAGCTCCAGTTGCATCTGGCGGCGCAGCTTGAGGTCGAGGGCGCCGAGCGGCTCGTCGAGGAGCAGCACCTGGGGGTGGTTGATGAGGGCCCGGCCGACGGCGACGCGCTGCTGCTGGCCGCCGGACAGCTGGTGGGGCTTGCGCTGCGCGAACTGGCCGAGCTGGACCAGCTCCAGCATGTCGTCGACCTGCTTCTTGACGGACTTCACGCCCCGGCGGCGCAGACCGAACGCGACGTTCTCGAAGATGTTGAGGTGGGGGAACAGCGCGTAGCTCTGGAAGACCGTGTTGACGGGGCGCTTGTACGGCGGCAGGTGCGTGACCTCGCGTTCGCCGAGGCTGACCGTGCCGGTGGAGGGCTCCTCCAGGCCGGCGATCATGCGCAGGGTGGTGGTCTTCCCGCAGCCCGAGGCGCCGAGCAGGGCGAAGAAGGAGCCCTGGGGGATGGTGAGGTCCAGCGGGTGCACTGCGGTGAAGGATCCGTAGTGCTTGCTGATCCCGGCGAGGCGGACGTCCCCGCTCGCGGTCTTGTCAGTCATGGGCCTGGGCCTTCGGTGGTCTCGTCGGAAGGGGCGGGAGGCACGGGTGCGGGAGGCGGTGCACCGTGCGGGAGGCGGATCCGTCAGGCGCCGATGAGCTTGGCGAACTTCTCCTCGTACGCGGTCTCTTCCTCGCTCGTCAGGGAGCGGAAGGCGTGGGCCTTGGCGGCCATCGCCTTGTCCGGGACGATCAGCGGGTTGTCCGCGAGCGCGGGATCGATCTTCGCGAGCTCTTCCTTGACGCCTTCGACCGGGCAGACGTAGCTGATGAAGGCGGCGAGCTGGGCGGCGATCGGGGGCTCGTAGTAGAAGTCGATGAGCTTCTCGGCGTTGGCCTTGTGCCGGGCCTTGGCGGGGACCAGCAGGTTGTCGCTCGAAGTGATGTAACCGGGGGCCGGGATGGCGTACTTGATGTCCGGGTTGCCGGCCTGGAGCTGGATGACGTCGCCCGCCCAGGCGAGGCAGGCGGCGAGGTCGCCCTTGTCGAGGTCGGCCGTGTAGTCGTTGCCGGTGAAGCGGCGGATCTGCTTGGTGTCCACGCCCTTCTGGAGCCGGCCGATCGCCCCGTCGAAGTCGGCGGTGGTGAAGTTCGCCGGGTTCTTGCCCTGGTCGAGGAGGGTCATGCCGACGCTGTCGCGCATCTCGGTGAGGAAGCCGACGCGGCCCTTGAGGGTGGGGTCGTCCAGCATCTGGGTGACGGAGTCGACCGTCTTCCCGTCGGTGGCCTTGGAGTTGTAGGCGATGACGGTGTCGATGCCGGTCCAGGGGTAGCTGTAGGAGCGGCCCGGGTCCCAGTCGGGGCTGCGGAACTGCGGGATCAGGTTGGCGTAGGCGTGCGGCAGGTTCGCCGGGTCCAGCTTCTGGGCCCAGCCCAGCCGGATGATGCGGGCGGCGAGCCAGTCGGTGACGACGATCAGGTCTCGGCCGGTGTCCTGGCCCGCGGCCAACTGCGGGCGGACCTTGCCGAAGAACTCGACGTTGTCGTTGATGTCCTCGGTGTACTTGACCTTGATTCCGGTGCGCTTGGTGAACTCGTCCAGGGTCGGACGGCTCTTCTCGTCGTCGCTGGTGTCCATGTACTCGGTCCAGTTGGAGAAGTTGAGCTCCTTCTCCTGCGCCGAGCGGTCGTCGGAGGCCGCCGCCGTGTCGCCCTCCCGCTTGGCGGGCGGGATCCCGCAGGCGGTGAGGGCGGACAGACCTCCGAGGGTGAGCGCGCCGACTCCGGACGCGCGCAGCAGGGAGCGGCGGGTGAGGGCGCCGCGCCCGCTGGTCAGACTGCGTCGCATCGCGGCGAGTTGCGCCGCCGAGAGACGGTCGGGCTCGAACTGCTCCATGCGCAATGCCCTTTCGGGATGGGTGTGCCGCCGGTCGGGCGGTACTCGGCTATCGGTCCCCGAAGATCGTGCGGTGCCAGTCCTTCGCGGCGACCGCGGTGTTGTCGTACATCACATGCTTGACCTGCGTGTACTCCTCGAACGAGTACGAGCTCATGTCCTTGCCGAAGCCGCTCGCCTTGTAGCCTCCGTGCGGCATCTCGCTGATGATCGGGATGTGGTCGTTGACCCAGACGCAGCCCGCCTTCATCTCGCGGGTGGCCCGGTTCGCCCGGTACAGGTCGCGGGTCCAGGCGGACGCGGCGAGCCCGTAGGGGGTGTCGTTGGCCAGGTCGAGGCCCTCGTCGTCGGTGTCGAACGGCAGCACGACCAGGACCGGGCCGAAGATCTCGGACTGGACGACCTCGCTGTCCTGCGCGGCGCCGCTGATGAGCGTCGGCCGGTAGTACGCGCCCGCGGCGAGTTCGCCGACCGGGACCTCGCCGCCGGTCACGACGGTGGCGTACGCGCGGGCCCGCTCCACGAAGGCGGCGACCCGGTCGCGCTGGGCGTGCGAGACCAGCGGGCCGAGGTCGGTGCCGGGCGCGAAGGGGTCGCCCAGGCGGACGGTTTCCATCAGCTCCGCGACGCGGGCGACGAAGGCGTCGTGCAGGGGCCGCTGGACGTAGGCGCGGGTGGCCGCGGTGCAGTCCTGGCCGGTGTTGATGAGCGAGGCGGCGACCGCGCCGTGGGCGGCGGCCTCCAGGTCGGCGTCGTCGAAGACGAGGAAGGGCGCCTTGCCGCCGAGCTCCAGGTGGAGTCGCTTGACGGTGGAGGTGGCGATCTCCGCGACCCGCTTGCCGACGGCGGTGGAGCCTGTGAAGGACGTCATGACCACGTCGGGGTGGCCCACCAGGTGCTCGCCCGCGTCCCGGCCGGCCCCGGTGACGATGTTGATCACGCCGTCGGGCAGTCCCGCCTCCTTCGCCGCCTGGGCGAACATCAGGGAGGTCAGCGGGGTCAGCTCGGCGGGCTTCAGGACGATCGTGTTGCCCGCGGCGATGGCCGGCAGGATCTTCCAGGCGGCCATCTGGAGCGGATAGTTCCAGGGGGCGATGGAGCCGACGACACCGATGGCCTCGCGGCGTACGTACGAGGTGTGGTCGCCCGAGTACTCGGCGGCCGCCTGGCCCTGGAGGTGGCGGGCGGCGCCCGCGAAGAAGGCGGTGTTGTCGATGGTCCCCGGTACGTCGAACTCCGTGGACAGCTTGAGCGGCTTCCCGCACTGCAGGGACTCCGCGTGCGCGAAGTCCTCCGCCTGTTCGGCCAGTACGGCGGCCAGCCGGTGCAGGGCGTCCGAACGCTCGCCCGGGGTGGCGCCCGACCACACGGGGAAGGCGCGCTTGGCGGCGGCGACGGCCGCGTCGACGTCCGCCGTCCCGGCCAGTTCGTAGGTGAGGACGTCCTCACCGGTGGCCGGATCGACGACGGTGTGCGAACGGCCCGAGGTACCGGACCTGAGCTGCCCGTCGATGTACTGCGCGCCGTCTGCGAAGCGGTCCTTAACCTGGAAGCGGTTACCCATCACGCTCTCACGCTCTCCGTAGCTACAGCTCGAATTGAGTGCCGATCCTGGCAGAGGTGTTCCCCTCCGCCAAGGGATTCCGTTGTTGCCTTTTGATTACGCGACGGAATCGGTCGACCATGTGTCGAGGCACGCCCGAAATCCCGTACGAAGTGTCAGTGGTGACTGTCAGACTCGCGTGCATGGAGATGGTCGACAAGTTGATCGAGCAGGTCAGGCGCGGTGAGAAGGTCAAGTACCTGCCGTTCTGGGGGCACCGGCCGACACCGGACGGGCGGCTGGGGCCGAGCTGCTTGAGTCAGTGGTGGCCGTCCGCTTTCACTGTGGGTGACGTCCGGTATCCCACCGCCGAGCACTGGATGATGGCCGGCAAGGCTCGGCTGTTCGAGGACCCGGAGGCGGAGCGGGCCGCGCTGGGGGCCGGGACCCCCGCGCAGGCGAAGGCGGTCGGGCGGTCGGTGCGCGGCTTCGACGACGCGATATGGGCGCGGGAGCGGTTCGCGCTGGTCGTCGAGGGCAGCGTCCACAAGTTCGGCTCGGACCCGGCCCTGCGCTCCTACCTGCTGGGCACCGGCTCGCGGGTGCTGGTCGAGGCGAGCCCGATGGACCGCGTCTGGGGCATCGGACTCGCCGCCGACGACGAGCGGGCATTGGACCCCGCGCGCTGGCGCGGCCTGAACCTGTTGGGGTTCGCCCTGATGGCAGCCCGGGAGCGGCTGCGCGAAGGCACCGGGTGACCGGGCGGCCGCGGCAGCGGGTGGCCGCCGTCATCATCCGGGACGGGTGCGTCCTGATGGTCCGCGAGCGCGGCAGGGGGCCGTCCGGCCTGCACGACGGACCGGAGTACTGGACCCTGCCCGGCGGTGGCGTGGAGGTCGGCGAGGACCTGGAGACGGCCGTGCGCCGGGAGGTGGCCGAGGAGACCGGCCTGCGCGCCCTGGAGGTGCGGTACGCGTACGAGGCCCCCTACCCCTCGGGCTGGACCTCCTGCTTCCGGGTCGAGGTGGCGCCCGGGGAGCCCCGCCTCGGGGTGGACGGCGACCTGGAGTGCGCCTGCCCCCGGATGGTCGGGCTCACGTGGGTGCCGCTCGCGCGGAGCGCCCCGGACGGCCCGCACATGGTGCCGACCCTGCTGTCGGCCGTCCCGGACTGACCCCGCCCCGCGGGGTGAGCCGTTCCGGCCGGAACCGTGGGCGCCGGATCCGGAGCGGTCAGACGCGCTCGCGGACCTGCGAGACCGAGGGCGGGTCGCCTCCGTCGAGCTCGCCCGAGTCGTCGGTGGTGTCGAACAGGACGAGCAGGGTCATGACGAGGCCCAGGACGATGCCCACGGACCCGAGGATGACGCCGGCCATGGCCATGCCGCCACCGCCGGCCTGACCGCGGCTCGCCTTCCCCCACCCCAGCGCGCCGAAGACGACCGCGGCTATGCCCAGGGCGATCGAGCCGACCATGGTCACGCAGAGCACCACCGAGGCGATGCCGAGCACGAGCGCGGTCACCGCCATGCCGCTGCTCGCGGGCGGGCCCTGCGGCGGGTACGCGTACCCGGGCGCGGCCGCGTACGCGTACCCGGGGGGCCCGGCGGCCGGGGGCGCCGCGTACCCGGGGTAGGCGTACCCCGCTCCGGCCGGGTAGGCCGGGCCCGCCGGATCCGGCTGCGCCGGGTACCCGTAGGCGGGCGTCGGCCCGGGTCCGTACCCGGAGGGCGGGGGCGGCTCGTGGGGCGCGGGCGCGGCGTACCCGGAGGGGCCGGGCGCGCCGGGTATCCCGGTCATCGTCACCTGCTCGTGCACCGGTGGCACGGGCGGCACGGGCCGCCCGCCCGGGGTCGCCGGCGTCCTGCCCGGGTTCGCCGCGGACTGCTCGGGCGGCGCCCACGGGTCCCTCGGTTCTGGGCTGTGGTCGGTCATGCGGCGCCCCCCTTCTCGTACAGCCATGCTAGGCGCTGCCGCCGACACCCCCCGGCGCTGCCTACGATGAAGCCGACCTGACCGCACCCGCGTCCATACGGAGGCACCCATGCCCGACCTGCACCCCTTCATCGCCGGGCTGCCCAAGGCCGAACTGCACGTCCACCACGTCGGCTCGGCCTCCCCGCGCATCGTGGCCGAACTCGCCTCCCGCCACCCCGATTCGAAGGTCCCCACGGATCCCGAGGCGCTCGCCGACTACTTCACCTTCACGGACTTCGCGCACTTCATCGACGTCTACCTGTCGGTCGTCGACCTGGTCCGTACCCCTGAGGACGTACGGCTGCTGACGTACGAGGTGGCCCGTGACATGGCCCGGCAGAACATCCGGTACGCCGAGCTGACCATCACGCCGTACTCCTCGACCCGCCGCGGCATCGAGGAGAAGGCCTTCATGGAGGCCATCGAGGACGCCCGCAGGGCGGCCGAGACCGAGCTCGGCGTCGTCCTGCGCTGGTGCTTCGACATTCCCGGCGAGGCCGGGCTGGAGGCGGCCGCCGAGACCACCCGCCTCGCCGTCGACCTGCGCCCCGAGGGCCTGGTGTCCTTCGGGCTCGGCGGCCCCGAGATCGGCGTCCCGCGCCCGCAGTTCAAGCCGTACTTCGACCGCGCCCGCGCCGCCGGACTGCACAGCGTGCCGCACGCCGGCGAGACCACCGGACCGCAGACCGTCTGGGACGCCATCCACGAGCTGGGTGCCGAGCGCATCGGCCACGGCACCACCTCCACCCAGGACCCGGAGCTGCTGGCCTACCTCGCCGAGCACCGCATCGCGTTGGAGGTCTGCCCGACCTCCAACATCGCCACCCGTGCCGTCACCGACCTCGACGCGCACCCGGTGAAGGAGATGGTGGCCGCGGGCGTCCTCGTCACCATCAACAGCGACGACCCGCCGATGTTCGGATCCGACCTCAACAACGAGTACGCGGTGGCCGCCCGGCTCCTGGAGCTCGACGAGCTCGGCCTGGCGCAGCTCGCGAAGAACGCCGTCGAGGCCTCGTTCCTGGACGCGGCCGGCAAGGCGAAGCTGAGCGACGAGATCGACACGTACACCGCCGCTTGGCTCGCGCGCTGACCCAACTGCTCGTGCCTGCCGCCAGAATGGGGGCATGAGCACCCTCACCGCCGTCGGGCACCGCGGCGACCCCTACCGTTTCCGTGAGAACACCCTCGCCTCCGTCCGCTCCGCCTTCGCCCTGGGGGCGGACGCGGTGGAGGTCGACGTACGGCTCACCCGCGACGGGGTGCCGGTCCTGCTGCACGACGACACCCTCCAGCGGTTGTGGGGCCACGACGTACGGCTCGACGCCGTCACGGCCCCGCAGCTGAAGGAGCTGACGGAAGGCCGGGTCCCGACGCTGCGGGACGCCCTGATGGCGGCCGGGGCCGGTCGGTTGATGCTCGACCTGCCCGGCGCCACGACGGAGGCCGTGCGCTCCGTCGTCGGCCTGGTGCGCGAATGCGGGGCGGGCGAGCGCACGTACTACTGCGCGGGCCCCGGCACCATGCTGGCGGTGCGCGCCGCCGATCCCGGCGCGGAGATCGCGCTCACCTGGACGACGCTGTCACCGCCGCGCCGGGTGCTGATCGACGCGGTGGCGCCGCGCTGGCTCAACTACCGTTTCGGGCTGGTCGACCGCGAGCTGACGGACGCCCTGCACCGGGACGGGCTGCTCGTCTCCGCGTGGACCCCGGACACCAAGCGGTCGATGCGGGCGCTCGTGGCGGCGGGCGTGGACTCGATCACCACGAACCGGCTGGACGCCCTGGCGGCCGTGCGCGCCGGCCTCGGCGTTTGACGCGCGGGTGATACGCGAGCTGACGGAGCGGGTCCGGCGCGCCGATCCGCGGTGGCAGGACCTGGGGCTGACGTTGCTGGTGCAGCTGGTCTCCACCATGCCGTTCGTCCTGCCCGAGCAGCCGGGCGGATCGCCCAAGAGCTGGGCGGCGTACGCGTTCACCACGGCGGGCCTGCTGCCGCTGATCTGGCGGCGGCGGGCCCCGGTGACGGTCCTGGCGGCCATCTCCGCCGTCGGCTTCGCCTACAACCTGGGCATGGACGGCCCCGGCCAACCGCTGCCCTACGGACCGCTGGTCGCCTTCTACACGGTGGCCGTCCTCTGTCCGCGGCGCACCAGGCTGGTGGTGTCCGCGGCCGTCGTGGTGGCGTCGTGCCTCGCCGTGTACTGGAACACCGGGTCGGCCCGCGAGCTGTTCTTCACCCTGTTCGTGGGCGGCTCCGCGTACGCGCTGGGCCGGTCGCGGCACACCCGTCAGGCCTACACGGCCGCCGTCGAGGACCGGGCGGAGCAGTTGGAGCGGGCGAACCGGATCGAGGCGGAGCAGGCGGCGGCGCGCGAGCGGGCGCGCATCGCGCGGGAGATGCACGACATCCTCTCGCACGCGGTCAGCATCATGATCGTGCAGGCCGAGGCGGGCCCGCTCGCGGTGCGCCGCGCTCCGGCCCGCGCCGAGGCGGCCTTCGAGGCCATCGCGGAGACGGGACGGGACGCGATGGCGCAGCTGCGGACCATGCTGGGCGTGCTGCGCACGGACGAGTCCGCGCCGCGTGCGCCGCAGCCGGGGATCGGAGCGCTGCCCGCCCTGCTGGACCGGGTGCGGGCGAGCGGTCCGAGGGTCTCCTACGAGCGGACGGGCGAGGTCCGCGAGCTGCCGGCGGCGCTGGAGGCGACGGTCCACCGGGTGGTGCAGGAGGCCCTGACCAACGTGGTGAAGCATGCCGGGGCCACCTCGGTGGACGTACGGCTCGCATACGGGCCGGCGGAGCTGACGGTGACGGTCGCGGACGACGGCCGGGGCCCGGGCGGGGCCGCGTCGGGCGGGCCGGTCGCGGGCCGGGCGGCGATGGGCGGGGCGGCGGCGGGCGGGCACGGGTTGATCGGCATCCGTGAGCGGGCGGCGGCGCACGGCGGGACGGCGTGGTCGGGACCGGGTCCGGGCGGCACCGGGTTCGTGGTGCGGGTGTCTCTTGTAACGTCGCCGCTGGAGGTGGGGACTTGACGATCCGCGTGGTGGTGGCCGATGACCAGGAGCTGGTGCGCAGCGGCTTCGCGATGATCCTGGACGTCCAGGAGGACATCGAGGTCGTGGCGGAGGTCGGGGACGGGGCGGCGGCCGTGGAGGCCGTGGAGCGGCTGGCCCCGGACGTGGCCCTGCTGGACGTCAGGATGCCGGTGCTGGACGGGATCGAGGCGTGCCGGAGCATCACGGCGCGGGGCACGTGCAGGACGGTGATGCTGACGACCTTCGACTCGGACGAGTACGTGTACGAGGCGCTGCACGCGGGGGCGAGCGGGTTCCTGCTGAAGGACGTGCGGCGGGACGACCTGGTGCACGCGGTACGGGTGGTGGCGGCGGGCGAGTCCCTGCTGGCGCCCTCGGTGGCACGGCGACTGATCGAGGAGTACACGGCGGCGACGGCCCGACCCCCGGCGGCCCGGGAGCTGTCCGCTCACCGGCTGGAGGTGCTGACGGCCCGGGAACGGGAGACCCTGCTGCACCTGGGACGGGGACTGTCGAACGCGGAGATCGCCGCGTCGCTGGTGGTGAGCGAGCACACCGTGAAGTCGCACGTGGGGAACGTGCTGGCGAAGCTGGGGCTGCGCGACCGGATCCAGGCGGTGATCTGCGCGTACGAGACGGGGCTGATAGCGGCGGGGGCCACCGCCGGTTCGCCGGGCGGCGCCGCCGCCGCGCTGGGTTCTCCCTCTCGGGAGTGAGGAGCGGCGTGTCGACTCCCCCGCGTCGGTGAGTTGTCGTACCGCTGAAGACCCCTCTCATCGGTGATCCGCAACCAGCCCTGTGAGCAGCAACATTGTGGTCATCGGGGCAGCGAGCCCCGCGGACCGCACCACAGGGGGAACCACCATGAACGCAACGACCCGTACGTTGATCGCCGCCGCCCTCGTCTTGGGGATCGCGTCCGGCCCGGCGGTCGCGGCGCACGCGGCCTCGGCGCCGGCGCCCTCGGCCGCGTCGGTGGCCGTGTCGGTGGCCGCCACCCCGCCCGTGTTCTCCACACCTCCCGACGCGGCCGCGTTGGAGCGGGCCATCACGGGCCTCGGAGCCCGGCACGAGCATGCGACGGCCGCGCTGGTCCGGGTGGGCGGCACCAGCGGTGAGTGGCGGGGCAGTTCCGGTGTCGCCGACGTCCGTTCGGGGCGTCCGGCGATCGCGGAGGGCCGCTTCCGGGCCGGTTCGGTGACCAAGACGTTCACGTCGGCGGTGGTGCTGCAACTGGCCGCCGAGGGCCGACTGCGCCTGGACGGCACGGTGCAGGAGTACCTGCCCGGCCTCCTGCCGGGATCGTTCAAGCCGGTCACCGTCCGGCAGTTGCTGAACTACACCAGCGGTATCCGCCCGGCGGACCATCCGGGCGACACCTTCGAGGCGGCGTACGCCCACCGGTTCGATATCGAGGATCCTCGCGCCATGATCGCCAACGCGGTCGCCAAGGGACCGGAGTTCGATCCGGGGACCAGGCAGCACTACCTGAACATCGATTACACGGTCCTGGGCGTGCTGATCGAGAAGGTGACCGGCACGTCCTACGAGAAGGCCGTGACCGCCCGGATCCTGGTGCCCCTCGGCCTGCGCGACACGTCGCTGCCGAGCCGGACGCAGACGCGCATACCGGGTGCGCACAACCGTGGCTACCAGGCGGTGCCGCTGCCCGACGGTGGCAGGAGGTTGGTCGACGTCTCGGTGTGGGGTTCCTCCTGGGAGTGGGCCGCCGGGGACCTGATCTCGACCACCGCGGACCTGGAACGCTTCACGAAGGCCCTGTTCGGGGGGCGCCTCGTACCGAAGGCGCAGTTGGAGGAGATGTTCACGGTGCCCGCCGTGACGGACTTCGAGACCGGACAACCCGCTGGACTGACGGCCGGGATGAAGCGGTTCGTCCTGCCGGGCGGCAAGGAGGCCTGGGGCAAGACGGGCGGGCGGCACGGCTACAACACAGTGATCGGCGGGACCCGCGACCTGTCGCGGACCCTCGTGTACTCGGTGAACTCCACCGACGCCAAGGGCCGGAACATGAACCAGGTCGCCGAGGCCATCGTGTACGCGGCCTTCGCCAAGTAGCCGTTCCGGCCTCGCGGCCGGGGCGGGGCCGGGGCCCGGGTTACGGCTGGGGTTGCGGCTGCGATCGGGTCCCCACCCCGGGGCGCGGGACCTCCGCCGGCACGGCCCCGGCGGTCGGAGCCCCGGCGGTCAGGGCCTCCAGTCGCTTGATCATGCGGCGCAGGATCAGCAGGGGTATCACCCCGAAGACACCGAACGACATGTCGATGACCGACCACCAGACGGGGATACCCCGGATGGGGGCCGCAGATCAGTGCCAGCGGGATGATCCCGGCGCAGGCCACCATGCCGGCCTCGACGATCCAGATGTTGCGCACGGGGTCGCGGTGGACGCCGTAGAAGAAGACGGCGATCACCAGGTGGGCGAAGGCCAGCCAGTCGGTGCCGTAGAGGAGGAAGGGGTATTCGCTGTCGGCCCGGATGAGGCCGTCCCCGACCCGCTGGAGCCACTCGTTGGAGACCAGGGCGTTGGCCCACCGGAGTTCGGTGACCAGCGGAAAGGCGGTGAGTCCGCTCAGGACGAGGCAGACGAGGAACAGGGCAAGCCAGGCACGGATCCGCCGCTCAAGGGCGCTTCTCTCGCTCATGGAAGTCACCCTACTCCCAGAATTGAACATGTTCAGCCAATTTCGTGAACGTGTTCAATTCCTCTCCGGGTGGTTCGGATCACAGTCCGACGAGGGAGTTCCAGCGCTTGGCGAGGCTCCGACGTTCGGCCGAGGAGATGTCCCGGGCCACGACGAGGCGGCCGCGCATGTCCTCGTCGGGGAAGATCAGCGGGTTCTCGGCGAGTTCGGCGGTCTCCTTGTCCGAGGAGCCGGCCAGCACCTCGCGGGCGGCGGGCACGGGGCAGACGTAGTTGACGGCCGCGGCCAGCTCCGCCGCCACCTCGGGGTCGTAGTAGTGGTCGACGAGGGCCTCGGCATTGGCCTTGTGCCGGGCGAGGTTGGGGATGAGCAGGCTCTCCGCCCAGAGCTCCGCACCCTCCTCGGGAACGACGAACTCGATGTCGGGGTTGTCGGCCTGGAGCTGTATGGCGTCGCCGGAGTACGCCTGACAGGCCAGGACGTCCCCCTTGCTCAGATCGGAGGTGTAGTCGTTGCCGGTGAAGCGTCGGATGTGCTTCTTGCGCACCAACTCCTCGACCTGGTCGCACATCCGGTGGAAGTCCGATTCGGTCCACCGCGTGACGTCGACGCCGTTGCCCTGCATCAGCAGGGCGAAGGACTCGTCCAGCCCCGAGAAGAGCGTCACCTTGCCCGCGAGGTCCGGCTTCCAGAGGTCGCCGACCGACTTGATCTCGCGGCCCAGCGCCTTGCGGTTGTACGCGATGCCCGTGATCCCCGACTGCCAGGGGACGGTGTGCAGCCGACCCTCGTCGAAGGCCGGGGACCGCAATTGGGGGTCCAGGTACTTGCTGACGTTGCCCTGCGTCGAGCGGTCCATCCGCTGGGCCCACCCCAGGTGGACGAAGCGGGCGGCCATCCAGTCACTGACGACCACGAGGTCGTGCCCGGTGGCCTGGTGGTTCATCAACGCCGGACTGATCTTGCCGAAGAACTCGTCGTTGTCGTTGATCTCCTCGGTGTACCGGACCTCGATGCCGGTCCGCTCGGAGAAGGAGTCCAGGGTCGGACGGCTCTCCTCGTCCTCCTCGTCGGTATCGATGTAGAGGGGCCAGTTCGAGAAGGCGACGCTCCGGTCCCGGGCCGAGACGTCCTCGCCCCGGCGCCGCTCCTGGGGGACGTAGGCGGCGGGCACACCGCAGCCGGTGAGGGCGGCCAGCAGGCCCGCGGCACCGAGGCCGCGCAGCGCCGCGCGGCGGGAGAAGGCGAGTTCAGGCATGCGCACAGCCTCGAACAAGCCGAAGGGGCGGGCAATAGACAAGGTGTCTATTGCCCGCCCCTTCAGAGCCCTGCGGTGATCAGTGTGATCACCGCGCGGGATCAGCCGTCGAGCGAGGTCATGACGTGCTTGATGCGGGTGTAGTCCTCGAAGCCGTAGGCGGAGAGGTCCTTGCCGTAGCCGGACTTCTTGAAGCCGCCGTGGGGCATCTCGGCGACCAGCGGGATGTGGGTGTTGATCCACACGCAGCCGAAGTCGAGGTTCTTGGACATCCGCATCGCGCGGCCGTGGTCCTTGGTCCACACGGAGGAGGCGAGGGCGAACTCGACACCGTTCGCGTAGTCGAGGGCCTGGGCCTCGTCCGTGAAGGACTGGACGGTGATGACGGGGCCGAAGACCTCGTTCTGGATGATCTCGTCGTCCTGCTTCAGGCCCGAGACGACGGTCGGGGCGTAGAAGTAGCCCTTGTCACCGACCTGGTGACCGCCGGCCTCGACCTTGGCGTGCGCGGGGAGCCGCTCGATGAAGCCCGCGACCTGCTTGAGCTGGTTCGGGTTGTTCAGCGGGCCGTAGAGCACGTCCTCGTCGTCCGGCTGCCCGGTCTTGGTGTCGGAGGCGGCCTTGGCGAGCGCGGCCACGAACTCGTCGTGGATCGACTCGTGCACGAGCACGCGGGTGGCGGCGGTGCAGTCCTGGCCGGCGTTGAAGTAGCCGGCGACCGCGATGTCCTCGACGGCCTTGGCGATGTCGGCGTCCGGGAAGACCACGACGGGAGCCTTGCCGCCGAGCTCCAGGTGGACGCGCTTGACGTCCTTCGAGGCGCTCTCGGCGACCTGCATGCCCGCGCGCACCGAGCCGGTGATGGAGGCCATCGCCGGGGTGGAGTGCTCGACCATGGCCTTGCCGGTCTCGCGGTCGCCGCAGATGACGTTGAAGACGCCCTTGGGCAGGACGGAGTCGATGATCTCCGCCATCAGGACGGTGGAGGCCGGGGTGGTGTCCGACGGCTTGAGCACCACGGTGTTGCCCGCGGCGATCGCCGGGGCGAACTTCCACACGGCCATCATCATCGGGTAGTTCCAGGGCGCGACCTGGGCGCAGACACCGACCGGCTCGCGGCGGACGATCGAGGTCATCCCCTCCATGTACTCGCCGGCCGAACGGCCTTCGAGCAGACGGGCGGCACCGGCGAAGAAACGGATCTGGTCCACCATCGGCGGCAGCTCCTCGCTGGCCGTGAGGCCCAGCGGCTTGCCGGTGTTCTCCGACTCGGCGGCGACCAGCTCGTCCGCGCGCGCCTCGAAGGCGTCCGCGATCTTGAGCAGGGCCTTCTGCCGCTCGGACGGGGTGGTGTCGCGCCAGCCCGGGAAGGCGGCGGCGGCAGCGGCCATGGCCGCGTCCACATCGGCCTGGCCGGACAGGGGGGCCGTCGCGTACGCCTCGCCGGTGGCGGGATTGACCACCTCGGTGGTCCGCCCGTCGGCGGCGTCCTTGAACTCCCCGCCGATGTAGTTGCGCAGACGACGCAGTTCGGTGGTCACTACAGCCACTCTCCTGATCACATGTCCAATGATTGAGACGAATCCCAAGCCTAGCCCCTCGGGCGACGCTTTCGACAGAGCCAGACACACCGAACTACGAAATCCGTGTAATCAGAGACTCCACACAACGGATTTCATCGCCCATGGGTTGCGGAACAGACGACTCCTCGTGCACAGTGAGGTCGTGGTCAGTCGAAGCGCAGATTCCAGGAACAGACAACCGTCCCCTTCGGTCGATGCTGTGTCCCTGGCGATCATCGAGCAACTGCAGGAGGACGGCCGCCGTCCCTATGCATCGATCGGCAAGGCCGTCGGCCTGTCCGAAGCGGCCGTACGCCAGCGCGTACAGAAGCTGCTCGACCAGGGAGTCATGCAGATCGTCGCCGTCACCGACCCGCTCACCGTGGGCCTCCGACGGCAGGCCATGGTCGGCATCAACGTCGAGGGCGACCTCGACCCGGTGGCCGACGCGCTGACCGACATGGCCGAGTGCGAGTACGTGGTGATGACCGCGGGGTCGTTCGACCTGATGGTGGAGATCGTCTGCGAGGACGACGACCACCTGCTCGAAACGATCAACAAGAAGATCCGCACGCTCCCCGGCGTGCGATCAACCGAAAGCTTCGTTTACCTGAAGCTGAAGAAGCAGACCTACATGTGGGGAACCAGATAACCGTGAGCCAGGACCTCTCCAAGACCGCGTACGACCACCTGTGGATGCACTTCACCCGCATGTCGTCCTACGAGAACTCCCCCGTACCCACCATCGTCCGGGGCGAGGGCACCTACATCTGGGACGACAAGGGCAAGCGCTACCTGGACGGCCTCGCGGGCCTGTTCGTGGTCAACGCCGGTCACGGCCGCAAGGAACTGGCCGAGGTCGCCTACAAGCAGGCGCAGGAACTCGCGTTCTTCCCCATCTGGTCGTACGCGCACCCCAAGGCCGTCGAGCTCGCCGAGCGCCTCGCCCACTACGCCCCCGGCGACCTGAACAAGGTCTTCTTCACCACCGGTGGCGGCGAGGCCGTCGAGACCGCCTGGAAGCTGGCCAAGCAGTACTTCAAGCTCCAGGGCAAGCACACCAAGTACAAGGTCATCTCGCGTGCGGTCGCCTACCACGGCACCCCGCAGGGCGCCCTGTCCATCACCGGTCTGCCGGCCCTCAAGGCCCCCTTCGAGCCGCTGGTCCCCGGCGCGCACAAGGTGCCGAACACCAACATCTACCGCGCCCCGATCTTCGGCGACGACCCGGAGGCCTACGGCCGCTGGTGCGCCGACCAGATCGAGCAGGAGATCCTCTTCGAGGGCGCCGACACCGTCGCGGCCGTCTTCCTGGAGCCCGTGCAGAACGCCGGCGGCTGCTTCCCGCCGCCGCCCGGGTACTTCCAGCGGGTCCGCGAGATCTGCGACGAGTACGACGTGCTCCTCGTCTCCGACGAGACCATCTGCGCGTTCGGTCGCCTCGGCACGATGTTCGCCTGTGACAAGTTCGACTACGTGCCGGACATGATCACCTGCGCCAAGGGCATGACCTCGGGCTACTCCCCGATCGGCGCCTGCATCATCTCGGACCGCCTCGCGGAGCCCTTCTACAAGGGCGACAACACCTTCCTGCACGGCTACACCTTCGGCGGACACCCGGTGTCCTCCGCCGTGGCGCTGGCCAACCTCGACATCTTCGACAAGGAGGGCCTGAACCAGCACGTGCTGGACCAGGAGGGCAACTTCTTCAACACCCTGAAGAAGCTGCACGACCTTCCGATCGTCGGCGACGTGCGCGGCAACGGCTTCTTCTACGGCATCGAGCTCGTCAAGGACAAGGTCACCAAGGAGTCCTTCACGGACGAGGAGACGGAGCGCGTGCTCTACGGCTTCCTCTCCAAGGCGCTCTTCGAGAACGGCCTGTACTGCCGCGCCGACGACCGTGGGGACCCGGTCATCCAGCTGGCCCCGCCGCTGATCGCGGACCAGGGGACCTTCGACGAGATCGAAGGCATCCTGCGCTCGGTGCTCACCGAGGCGTGGACCAAGCTGTAGCAGCACCCGGCACGACCGTCCGGTCCGACGACGACCGCCCGGCGCGCGACCGGTCCGAGCACGACTGGTCCGAACACACGGCCCGGATCCTCCGTTCGAGTGAGAACGCGAGGGTCCGGGCCGTGTGCTGTCACCATCCAAGCGGTTCATCTCTTTACATCTCATTGCGGCGCCAGTGACTGAAAGGGCTCCGCTTCGTTCCCCCGGACGGAGGTGTACGCCATGGTGGCTCCACCGGACACTGCCCCGCCTGACAATGACGTCCTGTGGGCGCGGTCCCTGCACTACTCCCACAGCGGTTCCCCCGGCCTGATCGGGGTCTCCGTCGAAGTCCGGCAGGGCGAGATCCTGGCCGTGACCGGCCCCCGCGGCAGCGGGAAGACCACGCTGCTGCGCTGCCTGAGCGGACAGCTGGCCCCCGAACAGGGCGAGGTCTGGTTCAACAGCGTTCCCGTCCACACCATGGGAGCCCTGGCCCGCGAGCGCCTGCGCCGCGACCGGTTCTCCTGGATCGGGCCCGAGCCGCAGCTGCTGCCCGAGCTCAAGGTGTGGGAGAACGTGGCCCTGCCCCTGCTGCTGGCCGGCGCCGCGAACCGCGCCGCGAAGCACGCCGCCTGCGAATGGCTGGAGCGCCTGGACATCGGCGCCTTCGCCCGCAAGCGCCCCGGCGCCCTGACCCGGGCCGAGTCGCAGCGGGTGGCGCTGGCCCGGGCCCTCGTGTCCGAGCCGGCCGTGCTCTTCGCCGACGAGCCGACGGCCCCCCTGCACCGCGCCGAGCGGTCCCTGCTCCTGCGCACCCTCACCACGGCGGCCCGCTCGCACGACATCACCGTGCTGCTGGCCACCCACGACGAGGAGACCGCCGCCGCGGCCGACCGCACCACGGCCCTGCTCGACGGCCGCCCGGCCTCCGCCGCGGCCGCACCCCCACAGGCGACGGAGGACCAGGCCGCGTGCTCGCTCTCCGCCTAGCCCGCGGTTCCCGGCCCCTCGTACAGATGCGGCGGCTGCTCGTCGCCACCGCATCGGCCGGCACCGGATTCCTCTTCCTGTACGTCCTCGCGGGGGCGATGGACCGGCCCGCCGGATCGTTCCCCCGCCTGCTGTGGGCCTTGGTGCCGCTGGCCGCCACCGTGCAGTTCGCCGTGGCGGTGGCCCGGACCGACCCGGCGACCCGGCCCCGGCAGGGGCTGGACGCCGTCGGGCTGGGACCCGTACGGCTCGGCCTGGCCGCGGCGGTCTCCACCGCCGTCGCCTGCACCCTGGGCGCCCTCCTGGCCCTGGCCGTGTTCCTGCACCTGCGGGGCGAGCTGACCGGTCTGCCCTTCGACGGCGCGGGCGCCCGGCTGCTCCACGCCGAGCAGCCGCTGCCCGTGGCGGCCGCGCTCACCCTGCTGGCCCTGATCCCGCTGACGGCGTCGGTCGCCACGGCCCTCGCCCTGCGCCACCGGGCCTCGCCCGCCGGACCGGCCCCCTTGACCGGGGTGCCCTGGGGGGTCGCGCTCACCGCGTGCGGACTCACCGTCGAGGCCTACACGGGCCCGGACGGCGCCGCGATGCCGGCGGGCTGGGCCCTGATCGTCGCCGGACTCGCCCTCGCCGGGCCCGGCCTGGCCTACACCTGCGGAACCCTCGTGCAGGCCGCCCGTCCGGGCGCCCTGCGGCTGCTGGCCGGACGGGCCCTGCAGGAGGAGGCGCCCCGGCTGGGCCGCCCCCTCGGGGTGCTGTGCGCGGTCGCCGTGGCCGCGCTGACCGCCCTGGCATTGCGCGACGGGACCGGGCCGCTTCCCCCGCTGGGTCCCCTGACCTGGCCGGCCGCGGCCCTGGTGGCGCTGTGCGCGGCCGCGACCCTTCTCACATCGGCGGTCGAATCCAGGCAGTCCCGGTCCGCCGCCCGGGCCGCCCTCCTCGACCTCGGAACCCCCGGAACGGTGCTGCGTACGGCCGCCACGGTGCGTGCCGGAGCACTGCTGGCGGTGTGCCTTCCGCTCAGCTGGGGTGTGGCGCAACTGACGTCCCTGGCGTTGACGCGCTGACCGAAACGGCCCTTAGTGTGGGCCGAATGGTCAACGCAGACATCGAGATCGAGACGCTCGCCGAATTCGACCGCGTCGCCGCCAGGGGTTCCCTGAGCGGCTACCGGATCCAGTCGGTCAACCTGTTGGAGCGGACCTTCGCGCTGCTGTCGGCCGACACCTCCGCGGCCGTCTTCCTGGGCTGCCCGATGGAGCCCGACGCCTCCGTGAAGGTCCGCGCCGACGGCGCGCTCGTCTTCCCCCCGGTACCGGACCTGCCGTTCAACCCGTACCGGGGCCTGCTCTACACGGCCGAGGAGCTGTTCTCGGGGCTGGCCGAAGGCTACGAGGCGACCCCGGACGCCCAGGCGTACGCCTGGTTCCAGGAGACAGGGACCGACGGCGACGTCTTCTCCTCGATGCTGCGTTCGATCCACGACGACGCCGTCTCCGACGCCCTCGACGAGCACCTGACGGGTGCCCGGGTGGTCGGCGTGATGGGCGGCCACGCCATGGCCCGCGGCGGCGCGGACTACCGCGGCGCGGCCGAGCTGGGGCGGACCCTGGCCCGTTCCGGTTTCACGGTCGCCACCGGTGGCGGGCCGGGCGCCATGGAGGCCGCGAACCTCGGCGCCTATCTGGCCCCCGCGGCCGACGAGGCCCTGCCCGAGGCGCTGGAGCTGCTGGCCAAGGCGCCCTCCTTCGTCCCGTCGGTCTCCGACTGGGCCCGCGCGGCCTTCGCCGTACGGGAGCGCTGGCCCGACGGCGGCGACTCGACCGGCATTCCGACCTGGTTCTACGGGCACGAGCCGCCGAACGCCTTCGCGGGCCACATCGCCAAGTACTTCGCGAACGCCACCCGTGAGGACGGGCTGCTGGCCCGCTCGAACGCGGGCGTCGTGTTCCTGCCCGGCGCGGCCGGCACCGTCCAGGAGGTCTTCGACAACGCGACGCCGAACTACTACTCGTCGCGCGGGGAGCCGACCCCGATGGTGCTGGTGAACCGTACGCACTGGACCGAGCACCTGCCGGCCTGGCCGCTGCTCACGGCACTGGCCCGGGGCCGTGCGATGGAGTCCCGGATCGCGCTGGTGGACTCGGTGGACGAGGTCCCGGCCGCACTCGCCGCAATGGGCTGACCCCCGGAGGCAACTTCTCATCCGTTTCTCACGTCTGGCAGAGGTAACGCGAAAACCTGCCAGACGTGAACGGAGCCCTCTGTGCTCATAGGCCTGCTGACCGCTGTCGCGGCGTCCATCTGCTACGGCACGGGATCCGTCCTGCAAGCCGTGGGCTCGCGGCGGGCGGCCCGGATGTCACCGGCCGCCGCCGGGGTGACCGCGCACGGCGGACCGAACCTGACTTCCACCGCCAAGGCCGCGATGACCTGGGAGTTCATCGTCGGCACCATCCTCGACTTCGTGGGGTTCGGGCTCGGCGCGCTGGCCGCGCGCATGCTGCCGCTGTTCCTCTCGCAGACGGTCATCAGCGCCAACCTCGTGATCACGGCCGTGCTGAGCGTGAAGATGCTCGGCATCCGGCTCACCCGCAAGGAGTGGACGTCGATCGGCGTCGTCTGCACGGCGCTGGTGCTGCTGGCCACGGCGGCGGGTCACGAGGGCGGCCACCACGCTCCGATGTCCACCCACTGGTGGCTGCTGGGGATCACCCTCTTCCTGATGGTCGGCGGCACGGTCGCCGTCCGTCTCCTCGGCGGGAACGCGGCGATCCTGGCGGGTCTGCTGTCGGGCCTCGGCTTCGGCGCCCTGGGTGTCGGCGTCCGCATCCTGAACGGGATCGACCCCTTCGACCTCGGCTCCCTCCTCGGTGACCCGGCGCTCTACGCGATCCTGGCGGCCGGCTTCGGCGGCATGTACCTGCACACCGTCGCCCTGCAGATCGGCTCGGTGAACGGCGCGACCGCGGCCCTCGTCGTCGGCGAGACCGTGCTGCCCGGCGCCATCGGCGTGGTCTGGCTCGGCGACGCCTCCCGGCCGGGCCTGGCCTGGCTGGCCGTCCTCGGCTTCGTCCTGGCGGTGGCCGGCGCGGTCGCCGTGGCCTGGTACGGCAAGCACGGCTCCGAGGAGGACGAGGAGGAGGGGGCCGTCGCGGCTCCCGTCCCCGAACCGGTCCACTGACCCGGCTCCCCGTCGGACCCCTCGCTCACCCGCCCGGCCGCCCCCTGGTGGCGGCCGGCCCGTCGCCGGCGCTTGCTGGACGGGGGAGAGAGCGAGAGGTCCATGGAGGAGTCCACGACCGCGCGGTTGCGCACGCCCCGGGCCGCCGGCATGGCCGGGATCGCCTTCGCCGTGTTGCTCGCGGGGGCGATCACGCTGATGCGCATCGCCGTCCCGGAGGGCGGCGCCCCCGATGCCGCGGTCGATCCCGGTGACCGGTGGGCCGTACGGCTGGCCCTGGAGATCGTCCCGTTCGCGGGGATCCTGTTCCTCTGGTTCATGGGCGCCCTGCGCGCCCACGCCGGAGAGGCCGAGGACCGGTTCGTCTCCACCGTCTTCCTCGGCAGCGGATTCGTCTTCGTCGCCACCCTGTTCGTCGCCGCCGGGGCCGCCGGCACCGTGCTGGAGGAGGGCACCGACACCGCCTTCGGCCGCGACTACGCCTACACGATCCTGACCACGTACGCGATGCGCATGGCGGCCGTCTTCGTCTTCGCCACCTCCAGCATCGGACGCCGGCTGGGGATCTTCCCGCGCCCTCTCGCCCTGCTGGGGTACCTGACGGGCCTGGTCCTGATCGTCATCGGCTCCGGCGTGCCCTGGAGCGAGATGATCCTCCCCGCCTGGGCAGTGATCGTCGGTGCCTACATCATGCGTTCCGCCCGGCGGTAGCCGTGCGCCCGGGCCCTCCCGCGCCCGGCAGGCGGACCCCGCCTCCCCCGTGCATTCTGGATGGGAAAGCTGCGGGGGACTCGGGGACGAACAGGTGCGAACGGCCATGTTCGGGCCACGGAAGGGCTGGTGCCTCATGAGGCTTGTCGTCGACCTCAACCGCTGTCAGGGATACGCCCAGTGCGCTTTCCTCGCTCCGGACGTGTTCTCCATGCACGGCGACGAATCGCTGTTGTACAACCCCGAGGCGGACGAGGAGCAGCGCGAGAACGTCATGCGCGCCGTCGCGGCCTGTCCCGTCGGGGCCATCCTCATCGAGCTCGACGAGCGGGACATGTCGGCGCTCACCCCGGAGGCGCAAGGTGCACGCTGACGGGAACCTGGAACGGCTCAAGCGCGACGGACGCATCGTCGTGGTCGGCGCTTCCCTGGCCGGCCTGCGGGCCGCCGAGACCATGCGCGACAAGGGCTTCACGGGTTCGTTGACCATGATCGGCGATGAACCCTACGAGCCCTACGACCGGCCCCCGTTGTCGAAGCAGGTCCTGCTGGGCAAGGCGACCGCGGACCACACCGCGCTCCCCCGGCGCCGCGACATCGGCGCCGAGTGGCGGCTCGGCGTCCCCGCTTCGGGGCTGGACATGGCGGGCCGCCGGGTCCTCCTCGCCGACGGCGGGGAGGTGGAGTACGACCGGCTGCTCATCGCGACCGGGGTACGGGCCAGGCCCTGGCCGAACGAGGAGGAGGGCTCGCTCAACGGCGTCTTCGTCCTGCGCACCCGTGACGACGCCGTCGCACTGGAACGCAGTCTCGCGGCCGGTCCCCGTCGGGTACTGGTGATCGGGGCCGGATTCACCGGCTCCGAGATCGCCTCGGCCTGCCGGGAACGCGGGCTGCCCGTCACCGTCGCCGAACGCGGGGCGGCGCCGCTGGTCGGCGCGCTCGGCGGGGTCATCGGCGACGTCGCGGCCGAGATGCACCGCGAGAACGGCGTCGACCTGCGGACCGGGGTCATGGTGACGGGCCTGGAGGGCGATCCCGCCGGTCGGGTCCGTACCGCGCACCTGTCCGACGGTTCGTCCATCGAGGCCGACGTGGTGATCGTCTCGCTCGGCGCGCAGCGCAACACCGAGTGGCTGGCCGGCTCCGGGCTGGGGGCGGGGCCCCGCGGCATCGCCTGCGACGCGGGCTGCCGGGCCTTCGACATCCGGGGCATCGTCACCGACGACATCTACGTGGCGGGTGACGTGGCACGGTCCCCGCACGCCCTGTTCGGGTACCAGTTCCTCTCATTGGAGCACTGGGGCAACGCCGTGGCCCAGGCCGAGACGGCGGCGCACAACATGCTCAGCGAGAGCGCGGACCGTCGCCCGCACATGTGGGTGCCGGCGTTCTGGTCCTCCCAGTTCGGCGTCAACATCAAGTCGGTCGGGGTGCCCTCGATGGGCACCGAGATCATGATCACCCAGGGTTCGCGCTCCGAGCGGCACTTCGCCGGGGTGTACGGGTACCAGGGCCGGGTGATCGGGGCGGTGACCTTCGACAACTGCCGCTGGCTGCCCTTCTACCAGCAGATGATCGAGTCCACGACGCCGTTCCCGCCGCCGTTCCCGACCGTGGACCGCAGGCCCGAGGGGCAGAAGCCGATGCCCGCGGACTTCCCGGACCCGTCGGTGCCGACGCACGGCCCGACGATCACCCTCAGCGGGTACTCCCCGGACGACCGGAAGATGACCTTCACCCCCGCCCGCCACTGAACCGCACGTGCACCGCCCGCCCCGCCCCGAGGACTCCGAGGAGCACGAGGACCTGCCATGACACAAGCCATCCTGCGGGAGATCATGGACTACGCGAACCGCGCAGATCCGTATCCGCTGTACGAAAAACTCCGCGAGACGCCGGTGGCCCACGACGGGGACGGGCCGTACGTGATCAGCACGTACTACGAGATCCAGAGCCTCCTGCACGACCCTCGGATCAGCTCCGACGCCGCCAACCTGGCGTCCACCGCGGGCGACCCGCTGGCCGGCGGCGAGGACGAGGGGTCGACGACGCTGCCGCCGTCCTTCCTCAAGCTCGACCCGCCCGACCACGACCGGCTCCGTCGGATGACGAACCGGCCGTTCGGGCCGCCGCACTCCCCGCACAAGGTGCACGACATGCGGGACGAGCTGGGCGGCATCGTGTCCGGACTGATCGAGGGCATCGTCGCCGCGGACTCGATGGACCGGATCGACCTGGTGGACCAGTTCGCCTACCCGTTCCCGGTCACGGTGATCTGCCGGCTGCTCGGCGTGCCCCAGGAGGACGAACCGCGCTTCCACGTATGGGCCGACGCGATCGCCGCCAGCCTCGACCCCGACCCGGACGCCGACCCGACGAAGCGCCGCGTGCCGGCCGACGCCCGGATGGAACTCGGCATGTACCTGGCCGGTCTGATCGAGGAGCGCCGCAAGAACCCCGGGGACGACATGCTGTCCCACCTGGCGACCGCGGACGGGCCCGATGGCGCCATGACCACGATCGAGGCGCTGAGCACCTCGGCGCTGCTGCTGATCGCGGGGCACGAGACCACGGTCAACCTCATCACCAACGGGATGCTGACCCTGCTGCGCCACCCGGACGTCCTGGAGCGGCTGCGCCAGGACCCCGAACTGGCCGTTCCGATCGTCGAGGAGCTGCTGCGCTACGAGCCGCCGGTGCAGTTGCTGCCGCAGCGCACCACGCTGTCCGAGATCGAGGTCGCCGGCGTGACCATCCCCAAGGGCGCCTCGCTCTGGCTGGTCCTCGCGTCCGGCAACCGCGACCCCAAGAAGTTCGAGAACCCGGACCGCTTCGACCCCGACCGCGGGGACATCCAGCACCTCGGCCTCGGCAGCGGGATCCACAGCTGCTTCGGCGCGCCGCTGGCCCGGCTCGAAGCCCAGCTGGCACTGAGCGAGCTGGCCCGTCGACTGGTGAACCCCCGACTGCTGGAGGACCCGCCGCCGTACCGCCAGAACGCGGTGCTGCGCGGCCCCCGCCACCTGCGGATCGCCTGCGACGGCATCCGCGACTGATCCCGTTCGGCGGAGC
>NZ_JBHVPG010000034.1:0-94608 GCF_042887545.1 Streptomyces sp. NPDC057939 | reverse complement strand
GCGGGCGGCTCCCGCACGGCGACCGCCGCCCGTGCGGCCGGCGCGGGCGCGGCCCGCACGGACCGCGGCGCGGGCGGTTCCGGGGGAGCGGCGGCCACCGGGGGAGGGCGCGGCGGAGGATCCGGATCGGGCTCCTCCGGAAGCGGGCCGCCCGCGGCCGCGCCGCTCGGCCGGTTCCTGGCCAAGGCCGCCGCGGTCACCGCCGGGCTCACCGCGGCCGGGGCCGTCCTCGGGCTCGTGCGCGACCAGACCATCGCGCACCTCTTCGGCGCCGGACACGACAGCGACGCCTTCCTGATCGCCTGGACCGTGCCCGAAATGGCCTCGACGCTGCTCATCGAGGACGCCATGGCCCTGCTCATGGTGCCCGCCTTCAGCCACGCCCTGGCCCGCAGGGCGGCCGGCCGGGCCGGCCTGACCCGGCTGGAGGCCCGCGCGCAGGACCCCGTACGGCTCCTCGTCGGAGCGACCCTGCCCAGGCTCCTGGTGCTCCTCGCGGCCGTGGCCTCCGTCCTCGTCGTGGCCGCGCCGCTCGTCGTCGGGGCGCTCGCGCCCGGACTGCCCGACCCCGGACTGGCCGTCGAATGCACCCGACTGACCGCGCTCACCGTGGTCTCCTTCGGCATCGCCGGGTACTTCAGCGCCGCCCTGCGCGCCCACCGCTCCTTCCTGCCGCCCGCCGCGATCTACGTCTCGTACAACGTCGGGATCATCGCCGTGATGGTCGCCCTGCACGCCGTGTGGGGGGTCCGGGCCGCCGCCGCCGGGGTCGCGGTCGGCGGGCTGCTGATGGTCCTCGTCCAACTGCCCGCCTTCATCCGCAACGTGGGCTTCGGACCGCGCCGGGCCAAGTCCGCCCCGCGCAGCCAGCGCGACCGGGACCGGCCCACCCTCATCGCCTTCGGCGTCATCGCGCCCGTCATCTTCTTCGCCGTGTTCCGGCAGTCCCAGGTCCTCGTCGAACGGTTCCTCGCCGCCTCCCTGCCCCCGGGCGCCATCTCGCACCTCAACTACGCGCAGAAGGTCGCGCAGATGCCGATGGTGCTGTCCCTGATGATCTGCACCGTCACCTTCCCCGTCGTCGCCCAGGCCATGGCCGGCGGGGAGCGGGACAAGGCCCGGCGCCGGGTGGAACGGGACCTCGCCCTGGCCTCCCTCGCCGTGCTGATGGGCACCGCCCTCGTCATCGGGTACGCCCCGCAGATCATCCAGGTCCTCTTCGAACGCGGCGCCTTCACCCACCAGGACACCCTCGCCACCGCCTCCGTCATGCGGGTCTACGGCCTCGGCCTGCTCGGCCACTGCCTCGTCGGAGCCCTGTCCCGGCCCTTCTTCTCGACCGCCCGGCCCACCTGGTTCCCGGCGCTCGCGATGGGCGCCGGGCTGCTCGTCAACGTCGTCGCCGGAGCCTTCGCCGTCGGCTGGTGGGGCACCTACGGCATCGCCGCCGCCAACGCCGCCGGCATCTCCACCACCGCGGCCCTGCTGCTCACCGGACTCGGCTCCCGGATCGTCGCCATCCAGGTCCGCCGGGTCGCCATCAGCATCGGCCGGCTCGCGGTCGCCGCCGTCGCCGCCTGCGGCACCGGCTGGCTCGCCGGGCCGATGATCCCCGACCCGCTCCTCAGCGCCGCCCTCGGCTGCCTCCTGGTCCCGGCCATGTTCGGGGCGACCGGCATGGCCATACGGGCCCTTGAGGTCACCGTCCTCCCCGCCCAGCTCGCCCAGCTCACCTCCCAGCTCACCCAGAGGTTCCGCAATGTCCGCTGACACCGACACGGCGCCCGCCGCCGCGGTGCGTTCCGCCCGCCGCACCGCCGCACCGTGGGTCCTGATGTACCACTCGGTCGCCGAGTTCACCGACCCCGCCGAGGACCCGTACGGCATCACCGTCACCCCCGCCGCCCTGGAGGCCCAGCTGCTGTGGCTGCGCGCCCGCCGGTTGCGCGGGGTGTCCGTCGGCGAACTGCTGCGGGCCCGCGCGGCCGGGCGCGGCCGGGGGCTGGTCGGACTGACCTTCGACGACGGGTACACCGACTTCCTGGTCTCGGCCCTGCCCCTGCTGCGCCGCCACGACTGCACCGCCACCCTGTTCGTGCTCCCCGGCCGGCTCGGCGTCGACAACGTCTGGGACCCGCTCGGCCCGCGCAAGGCGCTGCTCACCGCCGAGGGCATCCGCGAAGTAGCCGCCGCCGGAATGGAGATCGGCTCGCACGGACTGCTCCACCAGGACCTCACCGCCGCCCCCGACGACGTCCTCCAGCAGGAACTGCGGGGCAGCCGCGACCTGCTGCGCGAGCTGACCGGCACCCTCCCCGAGGGGTTCTGCCACCCCTACGGACACCTCGACGCCCGCGTCACCGCCGCGACCCGGGACGCCGGCTACGCCTACGGCTGCGGCATCGCCCCCGGGCGGCTCGCCGGCCCGCACGCCATGCCGCGCACCCACGTCAGCCAGGCCGACGGGGCGGCCCGGCTGCGGATCAAGCAGCTCCGCCACCGGCTGGGCGAGCTGCGCCGGGTGGTGCTCCCGTGAGCACGGTCAAGGCACTGCACATCATCACCGGGCTCGGCGTCGGCGGGGCCGAACAGCAACTGCGCCTGCTGCTGCGGCACATGCCCATGCCCTGCGACGTGCTGACGCTCACCAACCCCGGCCCGGTCGCCGACGGCCTGCGCGCCGACGGGGTCCGCGTCGTGAACCTCGGGATGAACGGGAACCGGGACCTGGGCGCCCTGCCCCGGCTGGTGAAGTTCATCCGACGCGGCCGCTACGACCTGGTCCACACCCACCTGTACCGGGCCTGCGTCTACGGCCGCGTCGCCGCCCGACTCGCGGGCGTCGGAGCCACCGTGGCCACCGAACACTCCCTCGGCGAGGCCGAGATCGAGGGCCGGCCGCTGTCCGGCGGCGTCCGGGCCCTCTACTTGGCCAGCGAACGGCTCGGCGCGGCCACCGTCGCCGTCTCGGACACGGTCGCCGCCCGGCTGGAGGGGTGGGGCGTGCCGGCGCCGCGCATCCACGTCGTACCGAACGGCATCGAAGCCGTCCGCTTCCGCTTCGACGAGGGCGTCCGGCGGGCCACCCGGGCCCGCACCGGACTGCCCGAACGGGCCTTCGTCGTCGGCGGGGTCGGCCGGCTGGTCCCGGGCAAGCGGTTCGACGTCCTCGTACGGGCCGTCGCCGCGCTCCCCGGCGCGCACCTGCTGCTCGCCGGGGACGGGCCCGAGCGGGCCGCGCTGCGCACCCTCGCCGCCGAACTCGGCGCCCAGAGCCGGATCCACCTGCTCGGGGAGCGGGACCCGCTGGGCGACAGCGCCGACGGGCGCACCCCCGGCATCCCCGCCCTGCTGGCCGCCATGGACGTCTTCGTGTCCCCCTCGCGGGAGGAGGCGTTCGGGCTCGCCGTGGTCGAGGCCCTGGCCGCCGGACTGCCCGTCCTGCACGTCACCTGTCCCGCCATCGACGACCTGCCCGCCACCCAGGCGCCGGGCGCGCGCCGCATCGGGCCCGGCACCGAGGAACTGGTCGCGGCGCTGCGCGGACACATGGAGGCCGGCGCCCGCCGGCTTCCGCCACCGCCCGTGGTGCGCCGCTACGACATCGCCGGCAGCGCGAGCCGCCTCCTCGACGTCTACGCCCTCGCGCTCGCCGCCCCGGTGCCCGGCGGGACGCCGACCGCGCCGCTGCCCGCGCCCTCCACCCCGGTGGGACGGGATCCGGTCACGCCGGGCTCCGCGCCGGCGGGCAACGGCTGACCCCGAATCCACCACCCCGGCCGGGGGAACGGCCGGGGCCGTCGAACCCCCTCCCCCAGGAAGCGAGCACCGCACATGGCCGACACCGCCGACCAGAAGAAGTCCGACCACCGCTCGGAGAAGAAGCGGCGCGCCCTGCGCCCGCCCGCGTGGTGGCCGTTGCCCGCCTGCGCCCTGCTCGGCATGGCCGCGGGCGGGGCGTACGGGGTCCTCAAGGCGCCCGAGTACGCCGCCACCAGCTACGTCGTCGCCGTGCCCGACGACACCACCGAACCGGCGACCGCGCTCGGCTTCTCCCAGGCCTACGCCCGCATCGCCACCAGCAGCTCCACCCTCGCCTACGCGCAGCCGCGCGCCGGCATCGACGCCAAGCGGCTGCGGACCCAGGTGCGCGCGGAGACCTCCCCCGAGTCCCCGATGATCGCCATCACCGGGACGTCCACGAGCCCCGCCGAGGCCGCCGACATCGCCAACGCCGTCGCCGACGCGCTGTCGCTGAGCAGCAACCAGGCCGCGAAGAACACCGGTGTGCAGCTGCTCCTGTTCAACCAGGCCGTCGCCCCCACCGACCCGGCCTCGCCGTCCGCGGCCATCAGCGGCGCCGTCGGGCTGTGCGCGGGCGGGCTGCTGGGCGGCCTGTGGCTGCTGGCCCGGCCCGCCAGGCCCGGCCGCCCCGTACGGCGCGCGGACGGCGCGGGGACGCAGCCGGCCGTCGAGGAGTACGCCTCCCTGCCCGCGCAGGGCGACCACACCGAGACCAAGGAGAAGGAGCCCGCGCGATGAACCAGGGCTCCGCCGGGGCCCTGTCGGTGACGCTGTGCCGCGACCCCCGGCAGTTCGCCGCCCTGGAAGAGCAGTGGAACCGGCTCTTCCGCGGCTGCCCCACCGCCACCCCCTTCCAGAGCCACGCCTGGCTGCACTCGTGGTGGCTGTCGTACGGCAAGGAGGGCCGGCTGCGGACCGTCCTCGTGCGGCGCGGGGACGAGCTGGTCGGGGCGGCCGCGCTGATGCTCGTGCACCGGCCGCTGCCGCGCCTGGTGGCGCTCGGCGGCGGGATCACCGACCACTCGGACGTCCTGGTGGCCGCCGAGCAGGCCGAGCAGGTCGTACCGGCGCTGGCCCGCGGGCTGCACCGGGCCGCCCGCAGCGCGGTCGTCGACCTGCGCGAGGTGCGGCCGGGGGCCGCCGCCGAGGCGCTGTACGAGGCGTGGCCCGGGGTGCGCAGCAAGCTGGCCGACTCCACCTGCATGGAGCTGCCCGCGCTGCCCTTCGACGAACTGGTGAAGCGGATGCCGTCCTCCGGCGCCCAACGGGTGCGCGCCAAGCTCCGCAAGACCGACGCCGCCGGCATCGAGGAGCACGAGGTTACCGAGCCGGAGGTGCCGCAGGCCGTACGGACCCTGCTGCGGTTGCACGAGAAGCAGTGGCGGGGGCGCGGGGTGACGCCCGAGCACCTCAGGCCGCGGTTCGCCGAGCACCTGACCCGGGCCACCCGACGGATGGTGCGGGCCGGGGAGGGCCGGCTGACCGAGTTCCGGCTGGACGGGAAGGTGGTGGCGGCGAACGTCACGCTGCTGTCCGCCGGACTGAGCGGCGGCTACCTGTACGGCGCCGATCCGGACCTGCGCGACCGCAAGGTCGACGTGGCGACGCTGCTGCTGCGCTACGAGACCGGGCGGGCGCTCGCCGACGGCCGGCCCGTGGTGAGCTTCCTGCGCGGCAGCGAGCCGTACAAGAACCACTGGCGCCCCGAAACGGTGGTCAACCAGCGGTTCCTGATGGCCACGGCCGCGCTCGCGCCCCTGCTGCGACTGCACGAGTCGCAGGTGACGGGGCGCGAGCGGGCGGTGGACGCGCTGCGGGAGGCGCTGCCGGCCGCACGGGACTGGCGGGCACGGATCAACGAACTGCGGGTCCGGTGACCGTGCCGGTGCGCTCGCCGCGCGGGGGGCGGGGGCGGGGGCTAGAAGGGCCAGACGTAGGAGTCCTTGCCCCAGTTGAGGTTGAAGCAGACGGCCTGGTTGCCGACCAGCTTGGACAGCCACTCGCCGAAGTTGAGCGGTACGCACCACTGGCTGCTGTTGTTGGGCTGCGGCTTGGGCGGCTGCGGCTTGGGCACCAGCGGGCCGGGTGTCGGCGTCGGCTTCGGCGGTACGGGTACGGAGACCTCGGGGGAGGGCACCGGCGGGAACACGGGCGGTACCGGGACCTGCGGCGAGGGCACCGGGGGGAGCACCGGCGGCACGGAGACGTCCGGCTTCGGGACCACGGGGGTGGGCTCGACCGGGGTGGGGTCGACGGGGCCCGGGACCGGGGTCGGCACCTCGGGGCTCGGCACCGGAAGGGGCACCTGGGGCGAGGGGACGGTGGGTGTGGGGACGGCCGGCGTGGGGATCGCCGGTGTGGGGATCTGCGGGGTCGGGACCACCGGGGTGGGAATCGCGGGGGTCGGGACCACCGGCGTCGGGACGACCGGCGTCGGGATGACCGGGCCGGGCAGGTCCGGCGTCAGTGCCTCGCGGAACACCCGGGAGGACTCCGGATTCGCCTTGCACTGCCACACGCCGTGCGGGCAGTAGTCGGTGATGGTGTGGTAGAGCGGCTTGTGCTGCTCGATCCACTTCAGCATCCGCCGCACGTACTCCGGGTTGTCCCCGTTGCGGAACAGGCCCCACTCCGGGTACGAGATCTCCTTGCCGTGTGCCTTCGCGAAGTCGACGTGCTGCTGGAGCCCGTACGGCTGGGTGATCTGCTCGTCGAAGTTCCGGCCGGGAGCCTGGTCGTACGAATCCATGCCGATGATGTCGACCCAGTCGTCGCCCGGGTAGCACTTGGTCCAGCCGATGGCGTCCGTGCCCCGGTTGGGGGCGAAATCGAACTTGAACTCCTGACCGGGCACGGCGCGCATCGTGTTGACGATGCGCTTCCAGTACGCCTTCCAGTTCTGCGGGTCGGGCCCGCAGCGGTGGGTGTAGGTGGTGCCGTTCATCTCCCAGCCCAGCACGATCACCGTGTCCGGGACGCCCAGCGTGACCAGCCGTTCGGCCAGCTTCCGGAAGTGCTGGTCGTACTCCCCGTTGGCGCCCGCCCTGATCAGCTGGGCCACCTGGCGGTCGGGGATCCGGCTCTCGTTGCGCGCCTGCATGGGCACGTTCAGGACGAACAGCCGGTCGTCCTGGGCCTTGCGCCAGGCCGCCCAGTCCGCGAGGAAGCCGACGTTGCCCTCGATGCCGCCCCACACGTCGCCGGGCAGATAGGTGTGCCCGACCCGGATCTCCTTGCCGCCCAGCCAGCGCGACAGGGACGGGATCCGGGCCACTCCGGGCGGCCCGAAGTCGAGATACGCGCCCATGGCGACGTCGGAGCTCCGCGACGATTCCTCGTCGGGGGCCGACAGCGCGGCTCCCGTGGCGAGCAGTCCGGCCGTGACCGTACCGATGCAGGTGCTCACCAGTCGGTGTCGTGGTCTGGGCATGGCGTCTCCCGAGCTTTCCTGAACCGGTGTGCTTACCAAAGACGTTAGGCATCAGATCTGACGAATGGCCTGTCCGATGGCCGCTGCGTAGGCCATTCGCAGGTGCGCATCCATCCCGCTTGGTCCGACTAGGTGAAAGACACCGTTTCCATGCACGCGTTCGCCAACCATGTGCCCGCAGTTCTGCTCAGACTCGATCGGAATCCGTTCCACCACGGAACCCTCGGCGCCGTCAGATCCCTGGGGCGCAAGGGCGTGGAGGTCCATGCCGTCGTCGAGGCCGGGGGAGGGCCCATGGGGCGTTCGCGCTACCTGCGCGCCGTCCACCCCGGGCCGGACGGGGGGCTGGACCCCGAGGCGCCCGACGCGTTGCGGGAGTGCCTCGTACGGGTGTCGGAGCGGATCGGCCGGCCGGCCGTGCTCGTCGCCATGGACGACCTGAGCGCCATCGCGGTGTCGCGGTTGGCGCCGGTGCTGACGGACCGTTTCCGGATTCCCCATCAGCCCGACAACCTGCCCGCGCGGGTGGCCGACAAGGCGGAGCTGTCGCGGCTGTGCGCGCGCTGGGACGTCCCGCACCCGGAGACCGTGATCCCGGCGAGCGGGGCGGAGGCGGCGGAGGCCACCTGGCGGCTCGGCCTGCCGGTGATCGCCAAGTGGAGCCGACCGTGGCTGCTGCCCGCGGGCACCGGGCTGCGCAGCACCACCCTCGTGCACACCACCGCCGAGGCGCGGGGGCTCTACGAGCGTTCCGCGGAGGCCGGGAGCCGGCTGCTGCTCCAGCGGTTCCTGCCGGCCGGCCCGGACACCGACTGGTTCTTCCACGGCGCCTTCGCCCGGGGCGGGCACCCGCTCCTCGCCGGGTCGGGCCGCAAGGAGCTGTCCTGGCCGGTGCGCACGGGGCTGACGGCCGTGGGTCGCTGGCTGCCGGACCCGGCGGTCGAGGAGGCCGGGCTGCGGCTCGCCGACCGGCTCGGCTACCAGGGCATCCTCGACCTCGACTTCCGGCGGGACGAGCGGGGCTGCTTCCGGCTCGTGGACTTCAACCCGCGCCCCGGAGCCCAGTTCAGGCTGTTCACCGACGACTGCGGGCTCGACGTGGTCCAGGCGATGTACCTGGACCTGACGGGGCAACGGGTGCCGGAGCCCGTGGGCGGCCCGGGCCGGATCTTCGTCGCGGAGAACTACGCGCTGCTCGCGGCCGTACGGGGACGCTCGCTGCCGAGGCGGCGGGCGGGCTCCGGTTCCGCTCCGTCAGGCGGCACGGCCCCGAGCGGTGTTGCGGGCGGAGCCGCGGAAGCGGCCGGCGCGGCCCCGGAGCCGTTGCTGCCGGGCGGGCGACGCCCCGAGGGCCGGTCGGACGTGCCGCCCGCGGCGGCGCCCCGCGCGGCGGGTCCCGTACGCGGTCGCGGCGCGCCGGGGCCCGGACCGTCGCGGCCGGCGCCGAAGGGGGAGCGGGGGCGGACGGAGCCGGCCTGGTTCGCCGCCGACGACCTCGGCCCGTTCCTGGCGATGCTCGGCGCCTTCCTCGGCCGGGGCCTCGGCAAGGGGGCCCGCGCGCTGCGGGGCGTCCCCCGGCAGGGTCGGCGCACGGCCCGCGCGGTCGTCCGGGCCCCCCGGCAGCGGGCGCAGCCCCCGGAGGCGTCCCGGCCGGCCCCGCCCGAGGCCTCGACGGAGCCGGACGAGCTGGTGACCCGGTGACGGGAGGGTCCGCCCCCGAGGGCGGCCGGGTCGGATGGGTGACGAGCGAGTCGGAGGAACTGCCGTGACGCGGATGGACGACCTCGTGGTGGTCGGCGCGGGACCGTACGGGCTGTCGATCGCCGCGCACGCGGCGGCGGCCGGGCTCGGCGTGCGGGTGCTGGGGCGGCCCATGGCCTCCTGGCGGGACCACATGCCCGACGGCATGTTCCTCAAGTCGGAGCCCTGGTCCTCGAACCTCTCCGCGCCCGGCGGACGCCACACCCTGGGCGAGTACTGCGCGGGCCTCGGGACGGCCGCCGAACACGGCAGCCCCCTGCCGATCGGCACCTTCAGCGCGTACGGGCTCTGGTTCGCCCGGCGGGCCGCGCCCGAGGTGGAGGAGGTGACCGTCACCGAGGTCAGCCCGCAGGGCGAGGGGTTCCAGGTCCGCACCGCCGAGGGGCCCCCGCTCCTGGCCCGGACCGTGGCCCTGGCGGTCGGGGTGATGCCCTTCACCCGGTACCCGGAGGTCCTGCGGGACCTGCCGCCCGGGCACGTCTCGCACAGCAGCGACCACCGCGACCTGGCGCGGTTCGCCGGCCTCGACGTGACCGTCCTCGGGGCCGGGCAGGCCGCCCTGGAGACCGCCGCGCTGCTCGCGGAGGCGGGGGCCCGGCCGTCCCTGGTGGCCCGGCGGGCCCGGCTGAACTGGAACACCGTTCCGCAGCCCTTGGAGCGGCCGCTGACCCGGGCCCTGCGCGAACCCCACAGCGGCCTCGGCACGGGCTGGCGCAGCTGGGTGTGGTCGGAGCTGCCCTGGGCGGTGCGACGGCTGCCCGCTCCGACGCGGGAGCGGATCGCGGCCACGGCGCTGGGGCCCGCCGGGGCCTGGTGGCTGCGGGAGCGCTTCGAGCGGCGGGTGCCGGCGCTGCTGGGCCACCGGCTGGAGAGCGCGACCGCGGTGGGCGGGCGGACCCGGCTCGGGCTGACCACGGCGGCCGGGGAGGCAGTCGTACTGGACACGGGGCACGTCGTCGCGGCGACCGGGTTCGCCCCCGACCTGCGCCGGCTGGAACTCCTCGACGCCCGGCTGCGGGCCGCGCTGGAGACCGTGGGGGACGGCGGGACCCCCGAGCTGAGCGCCGGCTTCGAGTCGTCCTGGCCCGGACTGTTCTTCGCGGGGCTGCTGACCGCTCCCTCATTCGGCCCTTCCATGCGATTCGTGCACGGCGCGGGGTTCACGGCGGGGAGACTGGTGAGAGGAGTCCGCAAGCGCCTCGGCGCCCGGGGTCCGCTGCCCGGCTCCACGGGCGGCGCCCGGGCCGACCGGGCGGCCGCCGGGCATCCGTAGACGTAACTGCGCCGAGATCCACCTGAGAGGGGTCCGCGATGGGAGCGGAGCGAGCACAGGGCGGCCGTGGCTGGGTGCGCATCCCCGCCAGCCGCGGCGAACAGCCCCCGGCGAGACCGGCCGCGCCCGGTCCCTACGGGGCTCCGGCGTACGGGGGCCCGGGGTACGGGTCTCCCGCCTACGGGGCCCCGGCTCACGGGGCTCCGACCGGCGGGTCCCAGGGCCTCAGGGGCGGGGCGTACCCGTCCGGCGACCCGTGCGCGATCTACCTCTCCCTCGTCAAGCGGTGGCGGGAGGCCGGACGCACCCTCCCGGGGCATCCTGACGAGGAATGGGAGCGGTTGATCTCCCAGCCGTGCTGGCCCGGCCGTTAGGTGGTGTGTCTCTTGGCAGCGGCGGAGCGCGACGGATCCGAGCAGGGCCGGGAGAGCCCCCTGACAGGCCCGGGCGAACGGCTCGCGCTGAACGGCATGGGCAGCTTCGAGTGGAACCTGGGCACCGGGACGCTCCTGCTCGACGTGGCGGGCATGGCCGTCTTCGACCTGGAGCCGGAGGAGTTCGACGACACCCCGGAGGGCCTCGGGCTGAGGATCCCGGCCGACGACTCGGCCCGCCTGGCGGACACCGTCATCGAGGTCCTGGACGGCGGCGGGGAGACGTACGGCTCCTACTTCACCGTGCGGCGGCGCGACGGCCGCGACCAGTGGACGCACACCCAGGGCCGGGTGCTGCGCGACGCGGACGGCCGCCCCCTGCGGATCGTGGGGATCGTCCGGGACGCCACGGCCGAACTGGCCCACGCCACCGTGCTGCGGAAGCTGGAGACGGCGCGGGCCCAGCAGGCCACCATCGTGCAGCGCACCACTGAGGCCCTGTCGCGGGCGGTGACCGTCGACGACGTGACGGCCGCCCTGACCGGCGCGGGCGCCCTGGAGCGGCTCGGCGCCGACGGTCTGGCGCTGGGCCTCGTCGAGAACGGCGCCATCAAGATCATCGCGTTGAGCGGGGAGACGCTGGAGATCCTCAGCGAACGGCAGTTCACCCGGCTGGACGGATCCCTGCCGCTGTCCCGGACGGTCCTCACCCGCACGGCGCGCTTCGTCACCTCCCTCGCCGAACTGGCCGGCGAGTTCCCCCTGCTGGCCGACTACCTGAGCCGCATCCGCTACGCCGCCGCCGCCTACCTCCCCCTGATCGCCCAGGCACAGGCCATCGGCGGCCTCGTGCTGTTCTACCGACGGCGCACCGAGTTCAGCCCCGAGGAACGCAACCTGTGCCTCGGCCTCGCCGGCATCGTCGCCCAGTCCCTCCAACGGGCGCTGCTCTTCGACCAGGAACGGGAGTTCGCCACCGGCCTCCAGGCCGCCATGCTGCCGCGCCGGATCCCGGAGATCACCGGCGGGGAGATCGCGGTCCGCTACCACTCCGCCTGGAGCGGGCGGGAGGTCGGCGGCGACTGGTACGACGTGATCGCGCTGCCCCGTGACCGCGTCGGCATCGTCGTCGGCGACGTACAGGGCCACGACACGCACGCGGCCGCCATCATGGGGCAACTGCGCATCGCGCTGCGCGCCTACGCGGGCGAGGGGCACTCGCCCTCCACCGTGCTGGCGCGCGCCTCCCGCTTCCTCGCCGAACTGGACACCGAACGCTTCGCCACCTGCATGTACGCCCAGGTGGACCTGGAGACCGGTGGCGTACGGGCCGTGCGCGCGGGCCACATCGGCCCGCTGATCCGCCACACGGACGGGCGTACCGGCTGGCCCAACGTGCGCGGCGGGCTGCCGCTCGGACTGGCCTCCCTCTTCGAACGGGAGGAGTTCCCCGAGACCCGCCTCGACCTGGTGCCCGGCGAAACCCTCGTGCTGTGCACGGACGGGCTCGTGGAGGAGCCCGGAACGGACATCAGCCAGGGCATGGACGCCCTCGCCCACGCGGTGCGCAGCGGCCCGCAAGGGGCGGGGGCGCTCGCCGACCACCTCTCGGACCGGCTGTGGGAGCGCTGGGGCTCCGGCGACGACGTGGCCCTGCTCGTCCTGCGCCGCGCCCCCGACCCGGGCACCCACCGGGCGCCCCGGATCCACCAGTACGTCCACCAGGCCGACCCGGAGGGGCTCTCCGAGGCCCGCTACGCCCTGCGGCAGGCCCTGCGCGACTGGGGCGTGCCCGAGCTGGCCGACGACGTGGAGCTCGCGGCGGGCGAGCTGCTCGTCAACGCCCTCCTGCACACCGACGGCGGGGCGGTGCTGACCATGGAGGTGCTGCCGGAGCCGGTGCGGCGGATCCGGCTGTGGGTCAAGGACCGCTCCAGCGTGTGGCCGCGGCGGCGCAGCCCGGGCGAGGCGGCCACGACCGGACGCGGTCTGCTGCTGGTCGACGCGCTGGCCAGCCACTGGGGCGTGGAGTCCCGCGGGGACGGCAAGGCCGTCTGGTGCGAGTTCGACGTGGCCGGCGTCCGTCGCGGCGGAGGGTGACCGAATGCCTACGCCGGGTTGTGGGGCGTGGGGTGCGGGGTGATGATGCGGCCATGGAACGGACGCTTTTGAAGGCTTCGCGACGGAACGCGCTGTGCGCCGCCTGAACCGGGGTGCGGTCACCGCCCTGCTGGCGGCGCTGCTGCTGGTGGCCGGGGTCCCCACGGTCGTGGACTGGACGACGGGGCGTCCGCACGCGGACCCCGGGTGCCAGACGGTGGCGTTCATGTCGATGACGGGCGTCGCGCCCGAGTGCCGGTAGCGGCGGCTACCGGACCGAGGGGCGTACGACGGCGGGGCCCAGGGCCTGTCGTCGAAGTCCCGTTGTCGCCCGCGAGGCAGACGGGAGTTTGACGACAGGTCCTAGCGGCGCCGGTCGTGGACCGTGATGTCCCGGGCGTCCTCGGCGACCGTGTCGACGGCCCGGGGCAGCATCCCGCCGCCGAAGTGGATCTCCTGGAGCTGGGCCACGGCCCGGGCGGCGCCCTCGTGCACGCCCCAGGTGCGGCCCGGCTTGCTCTCGACCCGCCACGGGTGCTCGTGGCCGTCGCAGACGGCGTCGCCGGCGCCCATCGTCAGCCGGACGCCCTCCTGGATCACGGTCGCCTTGACCTGAACCGCCCCGACGGGTGACGCGGCCTCGCAGCTGTAGGTCCCGGAAAGGGTGATCCTGCCGTCCGGGGTGATGTGGGCATCCGACCGTACGGAAATCTCCTGATGGAAAACGGTGGCTTCCGCGGGAACGGCCAGTGCGGTGGTCGCGGCCAGTGCGGAGCAGGCCGTGAGGGCCAGTCGGATGGCGGTCGTGCGCATTCTTCCTCCAGGTGGACGAGGGCGGCGGTATTCCGTCGGAACGCATTGTGCTGGCAGTTGGCGGGCAACTCGCTCCCTCCGCCCGTGTCGGTGTGTGCAAATGCCCGCTCGGGCGCGTGAGACTGACCGCGATAATTCCCGAAGATCGAAGATCCCCGAAGGGATCCCGTATGCGCAGCCTTTCCGCCCCCGCACTCGCCACCGCCGCCCTGCTCCCGCTCCTGCTGCTCGGCGCCACCGCCTGCTCCGGCGACACCGAGGGGGCCGCGGTCGCCCCCGCCGCCGCGCCCGCCGTCCCGGTGGACGACGGAGCGCCCGGCGCCGACGAAGACCCGGCCGCGCCCGCGCGGGAGGTGAGGGCGGCGGCCCTGAAGGAAGCCCATGTGGGTGACTCCGTACGGGTGCAGGGGCGCGAGGTGGGCCGTCACCTCCAGGTGGTGCTCGCCGCGTACGTCGACCCGGCGGTGAGCGTGGAGCCGAACTTCGTACCGCCCGCCGGGAAGCGCTGGGTGGCCGCCTCGATGTCGTTCGTCAACGTCGGTGGAGCCTCGTACGGGGCTCTCGGGCGCATGTGGGCGCACGACAGCGCGGGCAAGCGCCACCCCGTCGTGCGCACCGGTGAACTGACCACCGGCAAACCGCTCGTCTTCGATTCGCTGGAGGTCGGTGAGCGGGCCGAGGGCTGGGTCGTGTTCGAAATTCCGGAAAACGCGCGGATCGTACGCGTCCAGTACCAGGACGCGAACATGCAGGCGAATTCCGGAGGGGGTTTCTGGGCTGTCTAGCCCGGGCGGGTGAAAGGCCGTGAAAGGGTCGGGTGACGGCCCACTAAGGTGCGGCGCATGACTTCAACGCAAGCCGAAATCGACCGGTCCCACCTCGGCACCCTTTCGGTGCTCGCCTGGATCGGCGACCCCTCCGAGGGGCACGACATCCCGTACCTCCTCGCCTACACGTTGGGCGACGGCCCCAAGGGCCGGGAGGCAGGCGAGGCGGCCGCCCGCGGGCTGCTGGAGGAGATCGGCCTGCCCATCGGCGACGTGGTCATGGACGGCACCCGCAACCCGCACAAGTTCGACGTGAAGGTCCTCCTCGCGGACAACCAGATCGCGCTGACCATGCCGGGACTCAACGCGACCTGCACCGCGCCGCCGGAGTGGGTGGACGCCGCCAGGGAGAGCGGGCAGGCGTACTTCCTGTTCGCCACCCGCGCCTGGCCCGAGGCGGTTCCCGGCAAGCCCGTCACCGCGGAGGTCCTGCAGGCGTTCGCCGGTGACGAGGAAGTGCTGACGAGCAGCGCCCACTGCGTCGTGACCGTGCAGAGCCTGCAGAAGTGACGTCGCGGGGCCCGCGCGCGTGAGGGCGCGGAGCCCGCGCGCGTGAGGGAAGCCCCGGGCGACGACCTGCGCGCGCCGGCCCGTGGAAGCGGGCCCGCAGAAGTGACGGTGCGCGACCCGTGGCGGTGGCGTCGGTGTTCGACGCGCGCCGCCCACCCGCTCCGGCCGCCGGGCTCCCAGCCTGCCCGGTGGCCGGTCCCGCCGGCCGGTTCCGCCCGCCGGCGTCCCGCCCGTCCGGCCGGTGCGTCAGGGGCGGTCGAAGGCGAACCGCAGCGAACGCACCCGGTTGTCGAAGCTGGACCCGGCCAGATCCGGCAGGCCCACCGCCCGCAGGCCCACCGGGCGCGTGAGCAGCTCGCGGAACAGGGCCTTCATCTCCACCCGGGCCAGGTGCGCGCCCAGGCAGAAGTGCGGTCCGCCGCCGCCGAACCCCAGGTGGGGGTTGGGGGAGCGGGCGATGTCGAAGGCGTCCGGGTCCGGGAAGACGGCCTCGTCGCGGTTGGCGGATGCGTAGTACAGCACCACCTTGTCGCCGGGCCGGAACGGCTTGCCGCCCAGGGTGTGTTCGGCGACGACCGTCCGGCGGAACTGGATGATGGGCGTCGAGTGTCGGATCATCTCGTCGACGGCGCCGTCCGCGTACTTCTCGAAGTCCGAGAGCAGCAGGTCCCGTTGCTCGGGGAAGTCGGTGAGCAGGGTGAGTCCGTGGGTGATGGCGTTGCGGGTGGTCTCCACCCCGGCGACCATCAACAGGGAGAAGAACGCGCCCAGTTGGCGGGCGCCCAGCGCCTGCCCGTCGACGTTCGCCGTGACCAGTGCCGAGATCAGGTCGTCCGTGGGATGCCTGCGTCGCTCCCGGCCGATGCCGGCGACCATCCGTTGCATCCGCGCCAGCGCCCGCAGCCCGCGCCCCGGCATCCTCAGCCGGGCCGCCAGGCCCCGCTCGACGCCGATGTTCTCCGAGGCGTGGTTGACCCGGTCGGCGATCTCCGCCCGGTAGCGCTCCGGGATCCCCATCATGTTGCAGATGACCTCCAGCGGGAGCCGGGAGGCCACCGCCGAGACGAACTCGTCCGGCTCCTCGGCCAGTACGTCGTCCACGATGCGGGCCGCCACCGCGTGGATGTCCTCCTCCGCCGCCGCGAGCAGCCGGGGAGTGAACGCCCGCTGCACGATCTTGCGCAACTGCGCGTGGTCCGGGCCGTCCAGGTTGACCATCGAGTCCCCGAACAGGGCGCGCACCCAGCGGGCCGGCTCCGGCGTCGTGACGCCGGGCGCGCTGGCGAACACCTTCGGCAGCCGGCTGGCCTCCTGCACGTCGGCGTGCCGCACCAGGGCCCAGTGGCCCGCCCCCTCGGGGACGAACACCGGCGCGTCCAGGGCGCGCAGGCGGGCGAAGGCCGCCAGCCGCCGGTCCGGGGGGAGCTGCCAGAACCCCGGGTCGGCGAGCTCCCCGCCGGGGTCGGCAGCGCCTGCGTGCCGTTGTGGGGGCAGTGTCATGGGCCCGTCCCTTCCTGTAGCCGTTCCGCTGAGCTGCTGAACGGGTCCGGGGGCACGGGGGTGACGGGTGCCGCGCCGTTCACCCGGCCGCGGTACGGACCCCCGGACCGCGGACCGACAGGGTCTGACCGACCGCGACCGTCAGCGTCGCGATCAGGCCCGCGTACAGGACCGCGTACGGACCCGTCCAGGTGCAGGCGACGAGCGCCGCGGCGGACAGCGGGAGCACCAGCTGCTGGGCGGCGCCGCGCTTGAAGTACCGCGAGTGCAGCAGCCACACCATCAGCAGGAACAACGCCGACGGGACCGTGACGGCGGCGTTGGCGGCCACCTGCGAGATGTGCGCCTTGCCGACCGCGTGCTCCACCGCGACCTCGATGCCCGCGCCGATCGCCGCGCCCGAGAGGAAGACCAGCAGGTGCCCGTAGCCCCACGGGATGGCGTCGCGGTTGGAGGTCAGCCGGGTGTGCATCGGGACCGCGAAGTAGATCCACCACGCGGCGAAGACGATCAGCAGCCCGCCCGCGGCGATGGGCAGCAGCTCGCCCAGGGCCTCGTGCTCGTCGAGCGCCGACTTCACGGCCACGGTGCTGGCGGCGATCGTCTCGCCGAGCACGATGATCGTGAACAGGCCGTACCGCTCCGCGATGTGGTGGGCGTGCCAGGGAGTCTGGTGCCCCCGCTCGGCCACCACCGGGACGAACAACTCGGCCACCACCAGCACCAGGAACAGCCAGCGCCGGGAGTCCGCCGGGGCGAACAGCAGGGCCACCCAGCCCGCCTGGCACACCACCAGTCCCGCCGCGTAGGTGAGCGCGGCCCTGCGGGCCGGACCGGTCTCACCGGCCGCCGCGCGCAACCACTGCGCGGTGAGCGCCACGCGCATGATGAGGTAGCCGATGACGGCCACGACCCAGTCGTTGTTGTCGAAGGCGCGGCTCACGCCCGCCGCGTAGACGAGGACACCGGCGATCTGGACGAGGGTCGCGACCCGGTACGGCACGTCGTCGCAGTCGTAGGCCGAGGCGAACCACGTGAAGTTCATCCACGCCCACCACACGCCGAAGAAGACGAAGAAGTAACCGACCACGCCGGCCCCCGGGTGCCCCTCCGCGAGGGAGTGCACCAGGCGCGCCCCGGCCTGGGCGATCGCGACGACGAAACAGAGGTCGAAGAACAGTTCCAGCGGGGTCGCCGCCCGATGGTCCTCGTGGCGGCTGCGGGCGGTCATCGGTACGTACGTCATACCGCCCAGGACAGCAAAGCCGGGCCGGCTAGCAGGCGAGGCGCGCGGCCCGCGGGACGCGGGTACCCCGGGCGGACTCCTGCGACTCGTACCGGTCCAGGACCAGGCGGGCGATCCGTGGATGGTCGGCCAGCGGGTCGGTGACCGTCCAGGCCCCGGCGCCGGCCAGGGTCCGGGTGAACCGGCCCGGAGCCAGCAGGTGCGCGGCGACCGCGATCCGGCGGTGCCCGGCCTCCCGGAGGGCGGCGAGCGCCTCGGGGACGGTGGGACCGGCCGAGGTCAGGTACGCGGGGACCACCGGGACGCGGCCGGGCCCGCGGTCGGCCGCCAGCAACTTCGAGAGCCGGGCCGCGGCCGCCGTCGTGCCCTCGTTGCCGCCGGGTCGGGAGGAGCCCGCGCCGGCCACGAGGACCGCGTCGGCACGGGCGCGGGGGCCCTGCCGGCGCTCGGCCTCGCGGAGCCGCCCGTACAGGGCCGTCGCGACGGCCGGCTCACCACCGAGACCCCGCGTGGGACGGCAGCCGGTGCCCTCCAGTACCGCGGGTATGTCCACGCGCAGGTGGTAGCCGTCGCCCAGCAGCAGGGGGACGACCACCGACCCCGGATGCTCCCGGGCGACCTCGGCGAGGGAGGGGCGCTGCATGTCCAGGTGACCCACGAGCGGGCGGATCCCGCCGAGCGCCTCCACGGAGACCGCGAGGCGGCGCACCGCCTTGGCGGCGGCCGGGTCCGCACTGCCGTGCACGGCGAGCACCAGCATCCGGTACCTCCCGAAATCCCTGATCGGCCCCCCGTTGCGCACTCCACGCTAAGCGCCCGGCCGGCCGGACGGAGCCGGCCCAACGGCCCTCCCCGCAGGTCGCAGGTCCCGACCGGAACGGGCCCGTGTCCCCGCCCCGACGGGCCCTTTTCGGGCGCCCGGGACCTCGGGAGCGACCTACCGTCGAGAAGCGGGGAAGCCACCCGCACGCATCCCTCGCACACGGAGTGAGACCCATGGCGCAGACACTGCTCGTCATCGGCCACGGCATGGTGGGACACCGCCTGCTGGAGGCACTCGCCGAGCGTGACGCGCTCGCGGACCCGGCCCGGCCGGACGCCGCGGGCTGGCGGGTGACCGTCCTCGCCGAGGAGCGCGTGCCCGCCTACGACCGGGTGCACCTGTCCGCCGCCTTCACCGGCTCCACCGGCGAGGACCTGTCGCTGCTCACGCCCGGCTTCCTGGACCGGCACGGGATCGACCTGCGGCTCGGGGACCCGGCCGAACTGATCGACACCGCCGCCCGCACCGTCACCAGCAGCTCCGGCGCCGTCCACCACTACGACGCGCTGGTACTGGCGACCGGCTCCTACCCCTTCGTGCCGCCCATCGAGGGCGCCGGAGCGGAAGGCTGCTTCACCTACCGAACCCTCGACGACGTCCGGGCCCTGACCGACTACGCGGGCGACGCCCGCAGCGGCGTGGTCATCGGCGGCGGACTGCTCGGCCTGGAGGCCGCGGGAGCGCTGCGCACCCTCGGACTGACCACGCACGTCGTGGAGTTCGCGCCCCGGCTGATGCCCCTCCAGGTGGACGACGGCGGCGCCGCCGCCCTGCGCGCCACCATCGAATCGATGGGCGTGGCCGTGCACACCGGTGTCGGCGCGGCCGCCGTCCGGGTCGGCGCCGACGGCCGGGCCCGCGCGCTGCGCCTGACCGACGGCCAGGAGATCAGCTCCGAGGTCGTGGTCTTCTCGGCCGGGGTGCGCCCCCGCGACCGGCTGGCACGCGAGTGCGGGCTGGCCGTCGGCGACCGCGGCGGCGTCGTCGTGGACGCCCACTGCCGCACCAGCGATCCCTTCGTCTACGCGGTCGGTGAATGCGCGCAGACGGTGGACGGCAAGGTGTACGGGCTGGTGGCCCCCGGCTACCAGATGGCGGAAACGGTCGCCGAGGCCCTCGCGGGCGCGGGCGAACTGACCTTCACCGGTGCCGACACCTCCACCAAGCTGAAGCTGATGGGCGCCGACGTTGCCTCCTTCGGCGACCCCTTCGCACCCGAAGGACGCGACGGGGCGGTGTCCGTGGTCTTCTCCGACACCCGCGAGGGCGTCTACAAGAAACTGCTCCTCGGCCCGGACGGCGCCCTCCTCGGCGGGATCCTGGTCGGCGACGCGCGGGCCTACGGCTCGCTGAAGCCGCACGCCGGCCGCCAACTGCCCGCGCCGCCCGAAGCCTTCCTCCTCCCGGCCACGGAGGGGATCGCGCCGCCGGGAGCCGACGCACTGCCCGACGACGCGGTGGTGTGCTCCTGCCACAACGTCACCAAGGGGCAGGTCCGCACCGCCGTCACCGCCGAATCCCTCACCGACGTCGGCGGGATCAAGAAGTGCACCAAGGCCGGTACCGGTTGCGGTGGCTGCCTCGGGACCCTCCAAGCCGTCCTGGACGCCGAACTGTCGGCGCGAGGAGTCGAGAAGCCCCGCGGACTGTGCGAACACTTCGCCCTCACCCGGGCCGAGATCTACGAGAAGGTCCGCACCGAACGCATCCGCGGTTTCAGCGAGCTGCTGGAGGCCTACGGGCAGGGCGGCGAGGGCTGCGCCGTCTGCAAGCCGGTCGTCGGCAACGTGCTGGGCACCCTCGCCCCCGACCTCGGCATCGGCCACATCCTGCGCGGCGAGCAGGCGGCGCTGCAGGACACCAACGACCTCTTCCTCGCCAACCTCCAGAAGGACGGCAGCTACTCCGTCGTCCCGCGCGTCGCGGGCGGCGAGATCACCCCCGAGCAGGTGATCGCGCTGGGCGAGGTGGCCCGCGACTACGGGCTCTACACGAAGATCACCGGCGCGCAGCGGATCGGCCTGTTCGGGGTCCGCAAGGAACAACTCCCCGACATCTGGCGGCGCCTCGGCGGAGCCGGCTTCGAATCCGGTCAGGCCTACGGGAAGTCCCTGCGCGCGGTGAAGTCCTGCGTCGGCGCCCGCTTCTGCCGCTTCGGACAGGGCGACTCGATCCAGCTCGCCATCGACCTGGAGCTGCGCTATCGCGGCCTGCGCACCCCGCACAAGTTCAAGGGCGGCGTCTCGGGCTGCCTGCGGGAGTGCGCGGAGGCCCGGGGCAAGGACATCGGCGTCATCGCCACCGCCAACGGCTGGAACCTGTACGTCGGCGGCAACGGCGGGGCCAACCCCCGCCACGCCGACCTGCTGGCCTCCGACCTGACGACGGACGCCCTCTTCGAGCTGATCGACCGGTTCCTCATGTACTACGTCCGGACCGGCGAACGGCTGGAGCGGACGGCCACCTGGATCGAGCGGATCGAGGGCGGCACGGAGCACCTGAAGGCCGTCCTGATCGAGGACTCGCTGGGGATCTGCGCCGAGCTCCAGGAGCAGATGGAGCGGCACGTCGCGGCGTACGAGGACGAGTGGCAGGCGGTCCTGGAGGACCCGCGGGCACTGGAGCGCTTCGGCCCGGTGGATCCGGGGGCGGTGGCCCCGGGCGGGGCGGCCGCGGGCGCACTGGAGCCGGGCCGCGGGCGCTCGGTGCGGCTCGCGGACGGCACCGAGGCGGCCGTCTTCAAGGACCGCGACGGGGCGGTGTACGCGGTCGGGAACCGGGACCCCTTCTCCGGCGCCGACGTGATCTCCGACGGCATCATGGGCTCCCGGGACGGGGTCCCGGTGGTGACGTCGCCGATGCACAAGCAGGTCTTCGACCTGCGCACCGGCGTCTGCCTGGACGACCCGCGGGTGTCCCTCCCGGTGATCGCCCTCAGCTGATCCGCCGCCGAACGTCGTGTGGGCGACAGGACCTTGTCCTGTCGCCCACACGACGTTCGCCCCTGACGCGGGACGGCGGTGCGAGCGGAACCTGGATAGGTCAGGACCCTTCTCGACGTTCAGGATCACGCGATGAGTACCGCCACGCAGCAAGTGCCAGAGGTGCTGGCCGATCCGGCGCAGTACCGCCCCGGCCGCACCATCACCGAATGGACGCCGGAGGATCCGACCTTCTGGCGCACCACCGGCAAGAAGGTCGCGACCCGCAACCTGTGGATCGCCGTGCCGGCGCTGCTGGTCGCCTTCGTGGTGTGGCAGGTCTGGAGCATCACCGCGACGAACCTGAAGGACGTCGGTTTCGGCTTCTCCCAGTCGCAGCTGTTCTGGTTGACCGCGGTACCCGGCATCACCGGCGGTACCGCCCGCATCTTCTACACGTTCCTCGGCCCCATGATCGGGCAGCGCCGCTTCACGGCGCTCTCCACGGTGGTCCTGATCGTGCCGCTGCTGTGGCTCGGCTTCGCGGTGCAGGACCCCAACACCTCCTACACCACGATGGTCGCGATCGCCGCGCTCTGCGGCATCGGCGGAGCCAACTTCTCCTCCTCGCTGGCCAACATCGGCTTCTTCTACCCGAAGCAGGAGAAGGGCAACGCGACCGGCATCAACGGCGGTCTCGGCAACCTGGGCGTCTCCGTGGTCCAACTGCTGACGCCCATCCTGATCACCACCTCCGTGCTCGCGATCGGCGCGGGCCAGAAGAAGGCCGACGGGTCGGAGATATACCTCCAGAACGCGGCCTTCGTATGGGTCCCGGTCCTGATCGTCCTCGCCGCGATCGCCTGGTTCGGACAGAACGACCTGAAGGTCGCCTCCACCCCCTTCAGCCAGCAGAAGGTCATCTTCAAGCGCAAGCACAACTGGCTGATGACCTGGCTCTACGTCGGCACCTTCGGCTCCTTCATCGGCTTCGCCGCCGCCCTGCCGCTGCTCATCAAGACCACCTTCCCCGACTACTCCGTGGCCACCTACGCCTGGATGGGCCCGGCCCTCGGCGCACTGGCGCGCTGGGCGGGCGGCTGGATCGCCGACAAGCTGGGCGGCGCCCGGGTCACGATCCTGTCCTTCGTCGGCATGGCCGTCTCGATCATCGGCGTGATCACCTTCCTGCCCGCCGGCTCCGACCAGGGCTCCTTCTACGGCTTCTTCTTCTGCTTCCTGGCCGCCTTCTTCTTCTCGGGCATCGGCAACGGCTCGACCTTCCGCCAGATCCCGGTCATCTTCCGCAGCCAGCACCTGAAGGGCCTCACGGAGGGCACCCCGCAGTACGCGACGGCGCTCAAGCAGGCGGAGATCGAGTCGGGAGCGGTGACCGGCTTCACCGCCGCCATCGCGGCCTACGGCTTCTTCTTCATCCCGGCGATGTTCGCGAACTTCGCGGTCACCAGCGCGATGTGGGGCTTCGTGGCCTTCTACGCCAGCTGCGTGGTCGTCGCCTGGTGGTTCTACGCCCGCAAGGGCGCGGAAGCCCCCAGCTAGGTCCGCTCCGCCCGGTACCGCACCTCGCCGACCCTTGCGGCCGGCCCCGACACCCGGCCCGCGGCCGGCCGGTACCTCCCGGCGCTGCCGCGGGCCGGTCGGCGTCCCGGGTCCCACCGCTCCCCGCGCACCCACCGCTCCCCGCCGACGAAGGGCCCGATCGTGCTCGGCATGTTCCTCCAGCTCGCCGTGATGGTGGCGGCCATCTGGCTCGGCTCCCGCAAGGGCGGGGTGGCCATGGGTCTGTGGGGGGCCGTCGGGGTGTTCGTCCTGGCCACCGTCTTCGGGGTGGCGCCCGCCGACACCTCCGGCATCGTCGACGTGATGCTGATCATCCTCGCGGTGATCATGGCGGCCTCCGCGATGGAAGCCGCCGGAGGCATCGACTTCCTGGTCGGCCGGGCCGAGCGCGCGATCCGGCGCAACCCCCGCCGGGTCGTGATCGTCGCACCCCTGGTGTCCTGGGCCTTCACCCTCGGGGCCGGTACGGCTCATGTCTTCTACCCCCTGCTCCCCGTCATCCACGACGTGGCCCGGGAGGGCGGAGTGCGCCCCGAGCGCCCCATCGCCGTGTCGTCGATCGCCGCCACCTTCGGGATCACCGCGTCCCCCGTCTCCGCCGCCATGGCCGCCATGATCGTGATGTTCGACGGCGACGGCTGGAACCTGCCCCGCATCATGGCCGTGGCCGTCCCGGCGACCCTGCTCGGCGTCCTCGTCGCGGCCGTCGTGCAGTCCCGCGTCGGTCGGGAGCTCCACCAGGACCCCGAGTACCTGCGCCGGTTGGCCGCGGGCGAGATCGAGCCCCCTGCCCCCGCCCCGGACGGGTCCCGGCCGCCGCCGCGACCGCGGGCGCGCTGGTCCGCGTACCTCTTCCTCGGCGGGACCGTGGCCGTGGTGCTCAGCGGGCTGTTCCCGGGCCTGCGCCCCGTGGTCGGCAAGGGGCCGCTGTCCATGCCGGCCACCATCGAGATCCTCATGATGGCCGTGGCCGCGCTGATCCTGCTGTGCTGCCGGGTCGACGCGAAACGGATCCCGGGGACCGACGTGGCGCGCTCCGGCATGGTGGCCGTCATCGGGGTCTTCGGCCTGTCCTGGCTCGGGCTCTCCTTCATCGGGGCGAACGAGGCCCGGATCACCGGCGCCCTCGGCGGTGTCGCGCGGACCCACCCCTGGTTCTTCGCGGTCATGCTGCTGCTCCTCTCCGCCCTGCTCTTCAGCCAGGCCACCACCACCAAGGCCCTGATGCCGCTGGGACTCGCGCTCGGCATCCCGGCCCCCCTCCTGATCGCCATGTGGCCCGCGGTGAACGGCTATTTCCTGCTGCCGACCTACGGGACCTTCATCGCCGCGATCAACTTCGACCGGACCGGCACCACCCGTGTAGGCCGCTTCGTCGTCAACCACTCCTTCATGCTGCCGGGGCTGGTCACGACGTGCGTCGCGGTATCCACAGGCTTCGTCATGGTTCGGATCATCTGACTTTCCGGCCCTGGATCGAGATTCTTGTGAATGCATTCACAAGCGCACGACGGACCTTCGGCCCCATCGAAACAGCAGCTCAGGACGGGTGCGGGCGGTCCGGCGCCGCAAACGGCGGGACCTTCGGGCCCCAGCTCGGGACCAACGCGGCGCCAAATGATCGATCAAAAGGCGTGCAATGGAAGCAAGCAACGAGGCGACTGAAGAAGGTGCCGGCCATGACTGCCACCCCTGCGGAAACCACGAAGAGCGCGGAGGCCTGGGACGGCTTCAAGGGCGGTCTGTGGCGCGACTCCATAGACGTCCGCGACTTCATCCAGCAGAACTACACGCCGTACGAAGGTGACGACACCTTCCTGGCCGGCCCCACCGAGCGGACCACCGCCGTGTGGAAGGCCATCACGGACAAGTTCCCCGAGGAGCGCGAGAAGGGCGTCTACGACGTCGCGCACGACATCCCCTCGACGATCACCGCGCACGCCCCCGGCTGGATCGACCGCGACAAGGACCTGATCGTCGGCCTCCAGACGGACGCCCCGCTCAAGCGCGCGATCATGCCGTACGGCGGCTGGCGCATGGTCGCCGGCGCCCTGGAGACCTACGGCTACCCGGTCTCCGAGGACCTGGAGAAGGTCTTCACCGACTACCGCAAGACGCACAACGCCGGCGTCTTCGACGCCTACACCCCCGAGATCCGCGCCGCCCGCAAGGCCGGCATCGTCACGGGCCTCCCCGACGCCTACGGCCGCGGCCGCATCATCGGCGACTACCGCCGCGTGGCCCTCTACGGCGTCGACCGCCTCATCGCCTTCAAGAAGGAGGAGAAGGAGGAGCTCAACGCCCTTCCCGCGGGCCCCCGTTCGCTGGAGGAGACGATCCGCCTGCGCGAGGAACTCTCCGAGCAGATCCGCGCGCTCGCCGAACTCAAGGCGATGGCCGCCTCCTACGGGTGCGACATCTCCGGTCCCGCCTCCACCGGCCGCGAGGCCATCCAGTGGCTGTACTTCGCCTACCTGGCCGCCGTGAAGGAGCAGAACGGCGCCGCCATGTCCCTGGGCCGCACCTCGACCTTCGTCGACGTCTACCTCCAGCGCGACATCGCGGCGGGCCTCCTCACCGAGGAGCAGGCGCAGGAGCTGGTCGACGACTTCATCATCAAGCTCCGCATCGTCCGCTTCCTGCGCACCCCCGAGTACGACGAGCTCTTCAGCGGCGACCCCACCTGGGTCACCGAATCGATCGCCGGCATGGGCGAGGACGGCCGTCCGCTGGTCACGAAGACCTCCTTCCGCTACCTCCAGACCCTCTACAACCTCGGCCCGGCCCCCGAGCCGAACATGACCGTCTTCTGGTCCCCCCGGCTGCCCCAGGGCTTCAAGGAGTTCTGCGCCCGCGTCTCGATCGACACCTCCTCGGTGCAGTACGAGTCCGACGAGCTGATGCTCCCGCGCTTCGGCGACGACACCGCCATCGCCTGCTGCGTCTCGGCGATGCCGGTCGGCAAGCAGATGCAGTTCTTCGGCGCCCGCGTGAACCTCGCCAAGACCCTGCTCTACGCGATCAACGGCGGCCGCGACGAGAAGTCCGGCGCCCAGGTCGGCCCGGAGACCGGAGCCCTCACCTCCGAGGTGCTGGACTACGCCCAGGTCATGGCGAAGTTCGACGAGCAGATGGAGTGGCTCGCGGCGACCTACGTCCACGCCCTGAACGTCATCCACTACATGCACGACCGGTACGCCTACGAGCGCATCGAGATGGCCCTCCACGACCGCGACGTGCGCCGCACCATGGCCTGCGGCATCGCCGGGCTGTCCGTCGCCGCCGACTCCCTCTCCGCCATCAAGCACGCCAAGGTCACGGCCGTCCGCGACGAGACCGGCCTCGCCACCGACTACGTCATCGACGGCGACTACCCGGCCTACGGCAACAACGACGACCGCGTGGACGACATCGCCGTCTGGCTCGTCGAGGAGTTCATGAAGAAGGTCCGCAAGCACGAGACGTACCGGGGCGCCGAGCACACCCAGTCCGTGCTGACGATCACCTCCAACGTCGTCTACGGCAAGAAGACCGGCAACACCCCCGACGGTCGCCGCGCGGGCGAGCCCTTCTCCCCGGGCGCCAACCCGATGAACGGCCGCGACACCCACGGCTACGTCACCTCGGCGCTGTCCGTCGCCAAGCTCCCCTACGGGGACGCCGAGGACGGCATCTCGCTGACCAACACCGTCACCCCCGACGGCCTCGGCCGCACCCCCGAGGAGCGGATCAAGAACCTGGCGGGCGTCCTCGACGGCTACATGGCCAGCGACGGCTTCCACATGAACGTGAACGTGCTCAACCGCGACACGCTCATGGACGCCATGGAGCACCCGGAGAACTACCCGCAGCTGACCATCCGCGTCAGCGGGTACGCGGTGAACTTCGTCCGGCTCACGCGGGACCAGCAGCTCGACGTGCTGAACCGCACCTTCCACGGCTCCCTGTAGAGCCCCCGTACCGCGCGGCCCGGGACCGGTCCCTCACCCTCACCCCGGCCCCGGGACCGCGCGTTCCATTCGACCCCCACGGACACCGGCTCACTCTGGAGCACCTGCCATGACCGTCCTCTTCGGTACGAGCATCCCCGTCGGCCAGGCCAACGCCACGCCGCGGGCCGCCACCGCCCCGGCCGCCGGGGACGGCCGGACCCCCGCCGCCGCCGCGACGCGGCGACCGAGCGAGGGCTCGGTGCACTCCTGGGACCTGTCCACCGGCGTCGACGGCCCCGGGACGCGCTTCGTCACGTTCCTCGCGGGCTGCCCGCTGAGCTGCCTGTACTGCCACAACCCCGACACCATGCGGATGCGCAACGGCAAGCGCACCTCGGCCGACGAGGTCATCGCCGAGGCCCGCAAGTACACCCGGTTCATCTCCGCCTCGGGCGGCGGCGCCACCGTCTCCGGCGGCGAACCCCTCCTGCAGCCCGTCTTCGCGGGCGAGCTGCTGCACCGGATGAAGAACGACCTCGGCCTGCACACCGCCCTGGACACCTCCGGCTTCCTCGGCACGCGCGCCACGGACGCCCTGCTGCGCGACGTGGACCTCGTCCTGCTCGACATCAAGTCCTGGGACCGCGTCACCTACCGGAAGGTCACCGGCCGCCCGCTGGAGCCCACCCTGGACTTCGCCCGGCGCCTCGCCGACCTGGGCAAGGAGGTGCACCTGCGGTTCGTCCTCGTTCCCGGGCTCACCGACGCGCGGGAGAACGTGGAGGGCGTCGCCGACTTCGCCGCCACGCTCGGCAACGTCTCGCGGGTCGACGTCCTGCCCTTCCACAAGCTCGGCGAGAGCAAGTGGGAGGCCCTGGGGATGCCGTTCACCCTGCACGACACCCCCTCGCCCGACGCCGAGCAGGTCGCCGCGGCGAAGGCGGTCTTCGCCGCGCGCGGCCTGACGGCCGTCTGACCCGGCCCGACGGCCCGGACGACCCCGTTCGGCCCAACCGAACAACGGACACAAGAGGCTGAATCGGTACGAACCACCTAGCGTGGTGGCTGTGTCCGAGCCCACAGAAGTCCTCGCCGATGCCCCGCCACCTCCGCCCGGGGTGCCCGGCACCCCGCCGCCCGCCGGCCGGTCCGTCACCGCACGGGCCACCCTGGCGGGCGTCGTCGTGTCCCTGTTGCTCATCGCCGCGATCGTGCTCGGCAGCAGGCTCCTACGGGACTTCGACTCCGCCCTGCTGCCGTACGCCGTCGCGACCGTCTTCCTGGCCTTCGGCGTGGCCTACCGCTACACGGTGTGGGTCTCGGCACCCGGCGCGCGCCGCCTCTTCAAACGGGGCTTCGGAAGCTTCTTCTCGGTGGCCAACTTCAAGAAGGCGCCCACGGCCCTGCCGAGGATGATCGCCACCTACCTCGGCTTCCAGAAGTTCCTCGGCGCCCGCTCGCGCGGCCGCTGGGCCGCCCACCAGCTGATCTTCTGGGGCTGCCTGCTGGCCGCCGCGATCACCTTCCCGCTCACCTGGGGCTGGTTCACCTTCACCTCGGACAGCGGCGCGGGCCCCGGCTACGCGATGCGGATCTGGGGGTTCAAGGTCCTGGGCTTCGACTCGCTGAGCATCCTGGGCTGGCTCATGTTCCACGGCCTCGACATCGCAGCCGTCCTCGTCATCCCCGGAGCCTCCTACTTCCTGTGGCGCCGGATGAAGGACCGCGGCGCCATCACCGGGCAGCGCTTCGCCTACGACCTGTTGCCGCTCATCTGCCTGATCGTCATCTCGGTGACCGGGCTGCTGCTGACCTTCTCGTCGATCTTCCTGCACGGCGGCGGCTACGAGTTCCTCGCGATCCTGCACATGGTGTCGGTGGTCTTCACCCTCATCTACATCCCCTTCGGGAAGTTCTTCCACATCGTCCAGCGGCCCGCCGCGGTCGGCATGCAGCTCTTCAAGTACACGGCCCGACAGGACGAGCAGGTCTTCGCCTGCAAGCGCTGCGGGGAGCCCGTCGACACCGCCCCGTACGTGGAGAACCTGCGCGGCACGATGAAGGACCTGAAGCTCGACTTCGACGCCTGGGCCGAGTACTGCCCGCGCTGCAAGCGGGTGCTGCGCGGCAACGCCTACCTGACCCACGTCAAGAAGGGCTTCAAGTGACCGCGACGGAACCGGCCAAGACGGCCCCGCTGCCCCTCGACCCGTCCATCGCCCCGCCCGGCACCCGCAACTTCCGCGACGCCGGGGGGATCCCCGCGGACCAGTGGCACGCCGACCAGAACGGCGAGACGCTCGTCCCCACCCACTGCTGCTTCTGCGGCGTCCAGTGCGGGATGTACCTGCGCGTGGACAAGGGCGGCAAGGTCTTCGGCGTCGAGCCCCGCAACCACGACATCAACCGGATGCGGCTGTGCCCCAAGGGCATCAACGCCTACCAGCAGGTCAACCACCCCGACCGGCTGACGGCCCCGCTGATGCGCCGCTCCCGGGACGAGGAGTTCCGCGAGTGCTCCTGGGACGAGGCGCTCGACTTCACCGTCTCCGAGGTCAGGCGCATCCAGGGCGAGCACGGCAACGACGCCTTCGGGCTGCTCGGCGGGGCCAGCCTGTACTCCGAGAAGACCTACCTCGTCGGCAAGTTCGGACGGGTCGCCCTCAAGACCCGGCACGTGGACTACAACGGCCGGCTCTGCATGGTCAGCGCGGCCGGCGCCAACAAGCTCGCGTTCGGCATCGACCGGGCCGGGAACCCCTTCTCGGACATCCTCCTCACCGACTGCCTCCTGATCGCCGGGTCCAACGTGGGGGAGTGCTTCCCCGTGATGACCCAGTACGTGTGGGGAGCCCGGGACCGGGGCGCCTCGCTGATCGTCGTCGATCCCCGCGAGACCGCCATCGCCCGCACCGCCGACATCCACGTCGCCCTCAAGCCCGGCACGGACTCGGCCTTCTTCAACGCGGTCCTGCACGTGATCGTCGCCGAGGGACTGACCGACGAGGGCTACCTCGCCGCCCACACCACCGGCTGGGAGGAGGTCCGCGAGAACGTCCAGGACTACCCGCCCGCCCGGGCGGCCGCGATCTGCGGGATCCCCGAGGAGCAGATCGTCCAGGTGGCCCGGACGTTCGGCCGGGCGGGCAACGCCATGGCCTTCCACGCCCGGGGCGTCGAGCACCACTCGCAGGGCGTCGAGAACTGCCTGTCGATCATCAACCTGTGCGTCGCCACCGGGAACCTGGGCAAGCCCGGAGCGGGCTACGGAACCATCACCGGGCAGGGCAACGGGCAGGGCGGCCGGGAACACGGCCAGAAGTCGGACCTGCTGCCCGGCGGGCGCTCCATCATGAACGAGGAGCACCGCCGCCAGATCTGCCGGATCTGGGGCATCGAGGAGTCCGAACTGCCGCTCGCCGGAACCTCCATGATGGAAATGGTCTGGCAGATGCAACGCCAGGAGATCCGCGGCCTCATCGGCATCTGCAACAACCCGTTCGTGTCCCTGCCCAACTACGGCGCGGTCAAGAACGGTTACGACACCCTCGAATTCCATGCCCAGTTCGACTTCTTCCTCTCCGAGACCGCCACCAACGCCCACGTCGTCTTCCCCGTCACCGTGTGGGCCGAGGACGAGGGCGTCATGGCCAACACCGAGGCCCGCGTCGTCAAGCACAACAAGGCGCAGGAGCCGCCCGCAGGGGTGCGCACCGACACCTGGGTGATGTGCGAACTCGCCCGCCGCCTCGGCGTCGGCGACAAGTTCGACTTCGCAGGCTCGCGCGAGGTGTTCGAGGAGCTGCGCGTCGCCTCCGCCGGCACCGTCAACGACTACTACGGCATCACCTACGAACGCCTGGAGGAGACCGGCGGCATCGTGTGGCCGTGCCCGTCCACCGACCACCCGGGCACCCCGCGGCTGTTCGAGGGCGGCAAGACCTACCACCCCGACGGCAAGGTCCACCTCCAGGTCGTCGAGTGGCACGCGCCGATGGACCCGTACACCGAGGAGTACCCGCTCTCCCTCACCACCGGACGCACCGTCGCGCACTTCCTGTCCGGGAACCAGACGCGCCGCCTGGGCGCCCTCGTGGAACAGACACCGCGGCCCTGGGTGGAGGTCCACCCCTCGCACGGTTTCCGCAACGGCGACCCGGTCAGGGTCGTCACCCGGCGCGGCAGCGAGGTCTTCCCGGCGCTGGTCACGGAGGCCATCCGCCCCGACACGGTGTTCATTCCCTACCACTGGCCCGTCCCGACGGCCGCGAACGCCCTGACCATCGACGCCCTCGACCCCCGCTCCAAGATCCCCGAGTACAAGGTGTGCGCCGCCCGCATCGAGTCCGCCGAGCGGATCGACGAGGTGCCCGCGCCGCCCACGGCCCCCGGCCACGAGGCGTATCCGGAGACCCAGGTCTCCCGCACCGATCCCTTGCCGCCCACGTCCCCGCAGGGCCGTGGTACGTCCGAGAGGAGCTGACGCGCCATGATGGGCCGCACGATCTTCATCGACCCGGGCCGTTGCATCGGCTGCCAGGCCTGCGTCTCCGCCTGCCGCGAATGCGATTCGCACCGCGGCAAGTCGATGATCCACCTGGACTACACCGACCCCGGCATGTCCGTCGCCTCCCTCCCGACCGTCTGCATGCACTGCGAGGACCCCGTCGCGCCCTGCGCCGAGGTCTGCCCCGCCGACGCGATCCTCGTCACCGCCGACGGAGTGGTCCAACAGGCCGACACCACCCGCTGCATCGGCTGCGCCAACTGCGTCAACGCCTGCCCCTTCGGGGTTCCCAAGATCGACCTCCAGGCGAAGCTCCAGATGAAGTGCAACCTCTGTTACGACCGCACCGCCTACGGCCTGGCCCCCATGTGCGCCACCGTCTGCCCGACCGGTGCGCTCTTCTACGGAACCCTCGAAGAACTCCGGGCCGAGCGGCCCGGAGTGCAGGTCGCCGACTCCTTCGTCTTCGGCGACGTCGTGGTCAGCACCGGCGTGGCGATGGTCGTACCCGCGGACAAGGTCCAGTGGCCCGTTCCCGGCGGCCTGCCCGTCGTCGAGATCAACGGAGTGGATGTCCGATGAGCGTGACCCAGCAGCCCTCACCCGGACAGGGCCCCGAGTCCGACGGCGACGCCGCCGCCGACCGGCTGCGCGACCGGATCAGCGCCGACTCCCTCACCACTCGCCGCGACTACCTGCGGATCGTCGCCACCGTCTCCGGCGGCCTGGCCATCGGCGGGGTCGGTGTCGCCGCCGGCATCCTGCACCGGCACGGCGACAGCGAGTCCCTGCCCGAGGCCAAGATGGTCACCGCCGACCTGCCCCCGGGCCAGTCCGTGGCCTTCCGCTTCCCCGGAGAGGACGATCGGGCCGTGGCCGTCCGCCTGTCCGACGGCAGCCTCGTGGGCTACTCCGCCGTCTGCACCCACCTGGCCTGCGGGGTGCTCTGGCGCGAGGACCGGGGCGCCGACGGGGAGCTGTACTGCCCCTGCCATGAAGGCGTCTTCGACGCCCGCACCGGTGAGGTGACGGCCGGGCCCCCTCCCCGCCCCCTCCCCAGGATCATCCTGACCGAGCAGGCCGACGGCAGTGTCTGGGCCGTCGCCACGGCCCGGTCGGGAGAGCCGGCCCAGGAAGCCCTGTGCCGGCAGTTCGGCGAGTCCCGACCGGAGATGGCCCAGCGCCTGGGTTGCCCCGCGGCGGACCGTGCCACCACGACCGAGAGCAGACGGACGTGAGCGACGAACCCCTGCCTCCCCGGCCCGCCTACCGGCCCGGGAGCGCCGAGCCCCGGCTGAACCGCCCGGTGCGCGAGCGGTATCCGCAGATCCGCCCCACCAGCGGCTACGGCGACCCGCGGATCCGGCACACCGGCCCCGGTCCCGGAGCCGGCACCGAACAGGAGCCGGAGCGCTCCTCGAAGCTCAACGCACGGCTCGCCCTGGCCCTCACCGTCGTCATCGGGCAGCTCTGGGCGCTGACCGTCACCGTCAACGAGTGGATGAAGGGGAACACCGGCACGGCCTGGTGGGGGGCGGGATTCCTGGTCCTGTCCTTCCTCGTCGTGATCGGTCTGTGGCTCCTCGACCCGAAGGACCGATGACCATGTCCATACCCACGCCCACTCCGTCCGGGGTGCGTTCGCACCGCGCGGAGACCTACAAGCCCGGCGCCACCATCGGTGACTGGAGGCCCGAGGACGACGGCTTCTGGCAGTCCACCGGCCACAAGGTCGCCCAGCGCAACCTGTGGGTGTCGATCCCCGCGCTGATGCTCGGCTTCGTGGTCTGGCAGGTCTGGTCGGTGACCGTGGTCAAGCTGAACAACGTCGGCTTCGCGTTCTCCAAGTCGCAACTGTTCTGGCTGACCGCCATCCCCGGCCTCACCGGCGGCACCTTCCGGATCCTGTACACCTTCATCGGGCCGATCTTCGGCGAACGCAAGTTCACGGCCTTCAGCACGTTCATCCTGGTCGCCCCGATGCTGTGGCTGGGCTTCGCCCTCCAGGACACCGGCACGCCCTACTGGGAGCTGGCGCTCATCGCGGCCGTCTGCGGGATCGGCGGCGCGAACTTCGCCTCCTCGATGGCGAACATCGGCTTCTTCTTCCCCAAGCGGGAGAAGGGCAACGCCAACGGCCTCAACGGAGGTCTCGGAAACCTCGGCGTCAGCGTGGTCCAGCTGGTCGCGCCGCTGGTGGTCACCGCCGCCGTGCTGGGCGCCCCCGCCGGTGGCCCGCAGCGCGACGCCACGAACAACACCGACATCTGGCTCCAGAACGGCGCCTTCCTCTGGGTGCCCCTTCTGGTGATCATGGCGGTGCTCGCCTGGTTCCTCATGAACGACCTCAAGGTGGCCGCGGCCCCCTTCAGCCAGCAGAAGATCATCTTCAAGCGCAAGCACAACTGGCTGATGACCTGGCTCTACGTAGGCACCTTCGGCTCGTTCATCGGGTTCGCGGCCGGCCTGCCCCTGCTGATCAAGAACAACTTCGAGTCCCAGGGCTACCAGGCCACCACCTATGCCTGGATCGGCCCCTTCATCGGCGCACTGATGCGCTGGGCCGGTGGTTGGCTCTCCGACAGGATGGGCGGCGCCAGGGTGACCATGCTGTCCTTCGTCGGCATGGCGGCGGCCCTCGTCGTCGTGATCTTCGCGCTGCCGCACGGCGACGACCAGGGAAGCTTCTGGGCGTTCTTCATCGGCTTCCTGGTGGCCTTCGCCTTCTCCGGGCTGGGGAACGGCTCGACCTTCCGGCAGATCCCGGTGATCTTCCGGGACCAGCACATGCGCAAGGCCGAAGGCCAGGGCTCCGAGGCGCAGGCGGCCGCCATGAAGCAGTCCGAGATGGAGGCGGGCGCCGTCACCGGCTTCTCCTCCGCCATCGCCGCGTACGGCTTCTTCTTCATCCCGGCGATGTTCGCCGCGATGGCCGTCACGCACGCCCTGTGGCTGTTCATCGGGTTCTACGCGACCTGTCTCGTCGTGTGCTGGTGGTTCTACGCCCGCAAGGGCGCGGAAGCCCCCAGCTGACCGCCGGCCGTACGGGCGCGGGGAGGGGCGGGGTCGCAGGCGGCGGCGGGGCAGGGCCCGGGGACGGGGGCCGCCGCCCGGGCGGCCGTACCCTTGAGGCATGAGCACCGCCCCCGCCTCCGACCCGCAGCCCCCGCAGCCCGAGACCGAGGCGCGCCCGGCGAAGCCCGAGCCCGAGCCGAAGCCCCGGCTGGTCTTCGACGACCCGCTGGACCAGCAGTCCCACGACGACACGGACCGCGGCTGGGGCGAACGGGCCCCCGCCGGCGGAAGCACGGCCGACCTGGCCCGCTTCCTCGACGAGAAGCCCCCGCACCACATCTGATCCGCCCGGGCGGTCAGAAGGCGTCGCGCGACCCCGGCGCCCCGGGGGCGCCACCGTCGTTCCCGGCGCGCTGTGCGACGAGCGCGTCCCGGATCTCCTTGAGGACCTCCAGCTCGGTGATCTCCATGGTCTCCTGCACGCCCTCCTTGGCCTTGCGGCGCGCCTCCTGCTTGGCGAGGTACTTCGCCATCGGCAGCACCATCAGGAAGTAGACGACGGCGGCGGTGATCAGGAAGGTCAGCGTGGCGTTCAGGACCGAACCCCAGAGGATCTCCACCCCCGTCGGCTGGCCGTCCTTGCCGATGCCGCAAGGGTTCTTGATGCAGGACTTGTAGACATCCAGGTTCTTCGTGCCGATGGCGCCGATGACCGGGCTGATGATGCCCTTCACGAGCGAGTTCACGATGTTCGTGAACGCGGCGCCGATGACGACGGCCACCGCCAGGTCGACGACGTTGCCGCGCATCAGGAAGGCCTTGAAGCCCGCCAGGACGCTCTCCTTCTTCTTCTCGCTCACCACTGAGCCTTTCTTCGCATCTACGGAACTTGGAGCCAACGGTTCCGAAAGCTACGGCAGTCAAGGCCCGACGTGTCCAATCGCTGCCCTCCTTGAGGTGACTTGACTGCTCGCCCGTGCGAATCCGCACCGAACGAGACAGAGCGGAACGGATCAGCACAGCGTCACCGCCAACCTCGCCACTGTGCCCGCACCGACGAGGGCCCGCGCGGTGTCCCGGGGTACCGACAGGACCACCAGGGCCCCGCCTTCCCCGACCTCCCGGGCCGCATGCGGGACTTCGGCCACCCGCGCCCCCGCGGCCACCACCCGCGGCGGGCCCGCGCGCTCCGCCGCCACCACGTCCACCCGGTCGCCGGGGCGCAGCAGCCCCACCGTCGCGGCGTCCGCGATGCGCACCGGTGCCGACACCATGCGCACCGCCGCGGGCGGCGGTTTCACCTCGGGCGGCGGCGAACTCCGCGCGGCCCGGGCCTCCGTACCGCCGACGACCAGCACGGCCGCCGTGACGGCCAACCCGGCCGAGGCGGCCCGCCGCCTACGCCGCACCGCGCGGCGCAACCGCCCCGCGCCCCGCCCCACGCGCAGCGGGGCGAAGAGCGGAACGGGACGCGCGGGAGGGCACGCGGAGGCCGGCGGACACACGGAAGCCGAAGAACTCGAGATGCCCGGCGGACTCGCGATGCCCGGCGCACTCACGAAGCCCGGCGGACTCGCGAAGCCCGGCGCACCCGCCGAGTCGGAGCGGTACGGCGGGGGAGAGGCAGAAAGGGAGACCGGGAGCGAGGGCCGCGGGGTCGGGGGAGTGGTCCTGGACATGGTGAGCACCGCCGAACTGATCGGGTTCCGGTGTCGGGCGGACGCCCGAACACCCCTCACGATCCGCCCCGCCACCCGATCCCGCTCCGCCCTGTGGACGGTCCCCAGGGTGTGGACAACCCCGTCACCCGCACGAGTGGGCCGCGGACCACCCTCACGACCCGGTCGGCACCCTGCACTCCTCGGCGAAGCCCTGGCTGGTCAGGCCGAAGGCGCTGTTCACGCGCGAGCGGAAGTTCTCCAGGGCGATCATCGTGGTGAGTTCGACGAACGCCTCCTCGCCCAGCAGCGCGATCAGCCGCGCCGCCAACTCGTCGGTCACCGTCGGCTCGGTGTCGGTCATGGCCTCGGCGTACTCCAGGACGAGCAACTCGGTCGCCGTGAACACCTCGCGGGATTCCCGCCATTGCGGAACCCGCTCGATCTTCGCCGGCGCCAGGCCCAGCCCGGTGCCCTCCCAGTAGCCGAAGTCCATGCACCACGAGCAGTTGATCCTCGACGCGGCGGCCATCACCGCGAGGTGCTTCAACCCGGCGTCGAGCTTGTTCCACTTCGCCGCCCGCTGTTCGAGCCGGACGTACGTGAGCAGCACGCGCGGGTTGTGCCCGTAGGCCAGTCCGGGCTCCAGCACCTTGCCGTAGGTGCGGCGCGAGTACCAGGTGGCGATCCGCATGAGGAGGGTGCGCGGCGGGGTGAGCGAGATGCGCGGCATGATCGGCCTCTTCCGGTCGGGGGCGGCTTGTCGCCCTTTCACCACGGGGACAAACGGGCCGCGCGGAACGTGACACCTCCCGCGGACCCTCTTCGCCGCACGCTCCCGCGGACCCCCTTCGCCGCCGGCCGCGGACCCCACCGGACCCGGGACCCGCACCCGACCACCCCGAACACCCGAGCACCCCGGCCACCGGGACCACCCCGACCACCCGGGTCACCCCACCCGGGTCACCCCACCCGGGTCACCCCACCCGGGTCACCCCACCCGGATCAGCCCGACCGGCTACGGCAGTTCGATGCCCAGGTCCCAGCCGTCGTGGGCGTGGGTGCACAGGCAGTCCCGGGACTTCGTCTCCGGCAGCGCCGTCACCGCGTCGAAGAGGACCTCGCGCAACCGGCCGACGTTCTCGCCGAACACCCGCAGGACCTCGGTGTGGGATACGCCCTCGCCCGTCTCGGCGCCCGCGTCCAGGTCCGTGACCAGCGCCATCGAGGTGTAGCAGAGCCCCAGCTCTCGCGCGAGGACCGCCTCGGGGTGCCCGGTCATGCCGACCACCGCCCAGCCCGCCGCCGCGTGCCAGCGGGATTCGGCGCGGGTCGAGAAGCGGGGCCCCTCGACGACGACCATGGTGCCGCCGTCCACCGGCTCCCAGTCCCGGCCCCGCGCCGCCGCCAGCGCGACGGAGCGCCCGACGGGGCAGTACGGGTCCGCGAAGGTGGTGTGCACGACGTTGGGGACGGTGCCGTCGGGCAGCGGTTCCCCGTCGAAGAAGGTCTGGGCACGGGACTTCGTGCGGTCCACCAGCTGGTCCGGGACGACCAGGGTGCCGGGACCGTACTCCGTCCGCAGGCCGCCCACCGCGCAGGGGCCCAGCACCTGGCGGACGCCGACCGAGCGCAGCGCCCACAGGTTGGCCCGGTAGTTGATCTTGTGCGGGGGCACGGTGTGGCTGCGCCCGTGCCGGGGCAGGAACGCCACCCGGCGGCCGCCCAGCTCGCCCAGGTGGAGGGAGTCGCTCGGGGGCCCGTACGGGGTCTCCACCTGGATCTCGGAGACGTCCTCAAGGAAGGAGTAGAAGCCCGATCCGCCGATTACACCGATCTCTGCATTCGCCATGGCGCCACCCTAACCGGGGACGCGAAAGGCCCCGCCGCCCACAGGGGGCGACGGGGCCTCACGGAAAACGTACGAGGTCAGGCAGCGGACGTGGAGCCGGCGCTGCTGCTGCCCGAGCCCGCCGACGTCGAGGAGGACGAAGCCGCAGGGGTCGCGGCAGGGGTCGACGTCGTCGCCGGCTTCGAGGCAGGCGTGCTGCTCGACGAGGCGCCGCGGCTGTCGTTCCGGTAGAAACCGGATCCCTTGAACACGATGCCGACCGCGGAGAACACCTTCTTCAGGCGTCCGTCACAGCTCGGGCACACGGTCAGTGCGTCATCGGTGAACTTCTGCACGGCCTCAAGGCCCTCACCGCACTCGGTGCACTGGTACTGGTAGGTCGGCACGAATTTCCTCCTGGCACTCTGACTCAATGAGTGCTAACGACGCTCCATGGTGACGTATTCCGGCGGATCAGTCCACCGTCACCGGCGTGCGGTGACCGATCCCACGCTCGTTCACCCGATTACGGGTGGTCGGCGCGGTGGCCGCGGGGGCCCTCTCGGTACCCGTCGGGGACGAGTTCACGATCCGGCTCGGGGCCGTCGGGGCCAGCTTCGAGCGCAGCGCCAGCAGGGTGGCGAGCGCGACTGCGGTCGCCACGAGCGGCACGAGGAAGCCGTACGAGGACCCGTGCGCGTCCGTCAGGCGGCCGGCCAGGGTCACGGCGCCTGCCTGGCCGAACGCGACCGCGCCGGTCAGCCAGGTGAAGGCCTCGGTGCGCGAGGCGGCCGGGATCAGCTGCTCGATCATGGTGTAGCCGGTGATCAGCGCGGGGGCGATGCAGAGGCCGACGACCAGGCCGAGCGCGCCCAGCACGACCACCGAGTTGGCGGCCCACAGGACCGAGGCGGCGGCGGTCAGGCCGACGTAGCCCAGGATCAGGCGGCGGCGCGGGCCGATCTTCCAGGCGATGGCGCCCATCGCGATGCCGGCGATCATGTTGCCCGCGGCGAAGACGCCGTAGAGCATGCCGTTCGCGCCGGGGTTGCCGATCTCGTTGGAGAAGGCGGCGAGGGAGACCTGCATGCCGCCGAAGACGGCGCCGATGCCGATGAACGCGACGATCAGGACGCGCAGACCCGGGAAGGACAGGGCGGAGGCGTGCTTCTCGCCGTCCGCGAGCCGGGGGGCCGGCTTCGGCTCGGTGGAGCGCTGCGCGGCGAAGAACAGACCGCCGAGCAGGGTCAGCGCCGCCTCGGTGGCCAGACCGGCCGCCGGGTGGACGCCGGTGCACAGCGCGGTGGCGAGCACCGGGCCGACGACGAAGGTGAACTCGTCGGTGACGGACTCGAACGCGGCCGCGGTCGGCAGCAGCGGGGAGCCCTCCAGCTTGGCCGCCCAGCGGGACCGGACCATGGGTCCGACCTGCGGGACGGAGGCGCCGGCCGGGACGGCGGCCAGCGCGAGCACCCACAGCGGGGTGCCGATCAGGGCGAGCGCGGTCAGCGCGCCCACGGCGGCGGCGTGCACGAGCACGGCCGGGACCAGGACGGCGCTCTGGCCGCGACGGTCGGTGAGCTTGCCCATGACCGGGGCGAACAGGGCCATGGAGACGCCGGTGACGGCGGCGACGATGCCGGCGTCGCCGTAGGAGCCGGTGGAGTGCTGGACGAGCAGCAGGATGCTGATGGTCAGCATGCCGAACGGCAGGCGGGCGGCGAAGCCGGGGAGGACGAAGGAGAGGGCTCCGGGCGTGCGCAGGAGCTGCCCGTAGCCGGGGCGGGCGGACTTGTCGGTCGTGACCGCGGATGTCACGGCCTGGCCTTTCCGCTGCCTGGTAGAACTCCCCGTCTGCGGACGATGCGCCGCTTTGTGAGCGGCCGCACCCGTACATGTGGGAGCCCCGAGAGCTGTCCTCTTGCGCAGAACCGAGTGATACCTGGGCGCCCACTGCGGGAGGGTGCCACGGCCGCTTTGCGGTCGCGCCAGCTCTGCGTCAGGCAGAGTTGGTTCGATCTGGTGTGCCTTCATCATACAGGGGAATGCGCTAGCACGCCCTGTGATTGCGCTGACAAGGCATGACTTCACCTGCGATTAACCGGAACTTCGCATTCCTTGACCACCGATATAGGGGCAAGGGTGGTCACACACCACTGAAATTGGCCGAATTAGAACGTCGCTCTAAAGAAAAACGTTCATACGGGCCCCCGATCCGGACACCCTCCGCCACCTAGAGTGACGCCGCGCCACCGGTCCCCAGCCATCCCGCGAGCTTGCCGCCGCGGGCCACCGCGCGCAGCCGCGCCTCCGCCGCGTCCCGCACCGGGTCCGTGGCCACGACCAACAGCTCGTCCCCGCGCCGCAGCACGGTCGACGGGGCCGGTACGAAGCTCTTCGCGTCCCGCACCACCAGCGTGACGGAGGCCCCGGCGGGCAACCGCAGCTCGCTGACCTCGACCCCGTGCATCCGCGAGGCGGGCGGGATGGAGAAGGACAGCAGGTGCCCGCGCAGCTTCTCCAGCGGCGCCGACTCGATGCCGAGGTCCGAGGCGGCCTCGTCGGTGTCGCCGAGCTCCAGCTTCCGCGCCAGCCACGGCAGCGTCGGCCCCTGCACCAGGGTGTAGACCACGACCAGCACGAAGACGATGTTGAAGACCCGCTCGCTGCCCTCGATCCCCGACACCATCGGAATGGTGGCCAGGATGATGGGCACCGCGCCGCGCAGGCCGGCCCACGACATCAGGGCCTGCTCCTGCCAGGGCACCCGGAAGGGCAGCAGGCTCACGAAGACCTCCAGCGGCCGCGCCACCATCGTCAGCACCAGCCCGATGATCACCGCGGGCCAGAAGTCGTGGACCAGCTCGTGCGGGGTGACCAGCAGGCCGAGCAGCACGAACATGCCGATCTGGGCGATCCAGCCGAGCCCGTCCGCGAACCCCCGGGTGGCCGGCCAGTGCGGCAGCTTGGCGTTGCCGAGCACCATCGCGGCCAGGTACACCGCGAGGAAGCCGGAGCCGTGCGCCATCGCGCCGGCGGCGTACGCGGTGATCGCGATGGCCATCACGGCGATGGGGTAGAGGCCCGAGGCGGGCAGGGCCACGTGCCGCAGCCCGTACGAACCGAGGAAGCCGACCGTCAGGCCGATGGCGGCGCCGATCGCCAGCTCCAGCGCGATCTTGCCGAGCAGCAGGTACCAGTCGTCGACCGGTCCGACCGTCGCGAAGGCGACGACCAGGATGACGACGGGGGCGTCGTTGAAGCCCGACTCGGCCTCCAGCACGCCCGTGATCCGGGACGGCAGCGGAACCTTGCGCAGGACCGAGAAGACGGCCGCCGCGTCGGTCGAGGAGACGACCGCGCCGATCAGCAGCGCCTGCCGCCATTCCAGTCCGACCAGGTAGTGCGCCCCGGCCGCCGTCACGCCGACGCTGATCGCGACGCCCACCAGCGACAGCATGATCGCGGCCGGGAGGGCCGGTTTGATCTCTTTCCACTTGGTGCCCAGACCACCCTCGGCGAGGATCACGACGAGCGCGGCGTAGCCGATGACCTGCGTCAGTTCGGCGTTGTCGAAGACGACGTTCCCGATGCCGTCCTGGCCTATCGCGACGCCTATGCCGAGGTAGATGAGCAGGCTGGGAAGTCCGCTGCGCGACGAGACGCGCACCGCCGCCACGGCGACGAGCAGCACGAGCGAGCAGACCAGCAGGAGCTCATTGAGCGTGTGGACAGTCAGTGGGCGGCCCTTCCTGGAGGCGCCGCCCGGCGGATCGTTCCTCCCGAGGGCGCATTCGGCAAGTACTTCGTTACCTTACCTAATCTTTGACGCTTTCTTGACGCGCTCCTCACATTGTGAAACGCCGGATCGGCCTTGTCCTCAGCACCCGCGACCCCTCCCACCCGTCGGGCCGGGCGTCCCCCCGACCCCTGGCGGATCAACGAACCCGGGTCTGCGCCTATGGTTGCTCCCAGACTCAGGACCACCCTGCCCCTCTAAGGACAGCGATGCCCGCCAACGAATCCGGACCTTCCGTCAAGAAGAAGGGACGACGCGCACGCCTGCTCGTGCTCGTCATGGTCCTGGCGCTCTTGGCGGGCCTCGGCTACGGCGCGTACTGGAGCGCGGACACCGTACGCGCCTCGTTCCCGCAGACGACCGGCTCCCTGAAGGTCCCCGGCCTGACCGGGACCGTCGACGTGAAGCGCGACGAGCACGGGATTCCCCAGCTCTACGCCGACAACGACGAGGACCTCTTCCGCGCCCAGGGCTTCGTGCACGCCCAGGACCGGTTCTGGGAGATGGACGTACGCCGCCACATGACCTCCGGCCGTCTCTCCGAGATGTTCGGCTCCGGTCAGGTGGAGACCGACGCCTTCCTGCGCACCCTTGGCTGGCGGCAGGTCGCACAGGCCGAGTACGACACGAAGCTTTCGCCCGAGACCAAGAAGTACCTCCAGGCCTACGCCGACGGGGTCAACGCGTACCTGAACGGGAAGTCCGGCAAGGACCTCTCCGTCGAGCACGCCACCCTCAAGCTGAGCGAGGGCTACGCGCCGGAGAAGTGGTCGCCGGTGGACTCGGTGGCCTGGCTCAAGGCGATGGCCTGGGACCTGCGCGGCAACATGCAGGACGAGATCGACCGCTCGCTGATGGCCAACAAGCTCTCGCAGGCGCAGATCGACGAGCTCTACCCGCCGTACCCCTTCGACCGGAACAAGCCGATCGTCGAGGGCGGCACGGTCACGGGCGGCAAGTACACACCGCAGGGCACGGGTACCGGTACCGGTACGGGTACCGGCACCGGTACGGGAAACAGCACCGGTAACGGCACCGGCACAGGCACAGGCACAGGCACCGGTAACGGCACCGGCACCGGTAACGGCACCGGAACCGGTTCGCAGGCCCTGCCCCAGGGCGGGAGCAACGCCTCCGGCCTCGCCGGCAACGCCACCGCCCAGGGCGCGAGCGTCGGTCTGCGCACGCAGCTGACCTCGCTCGCCAAGACCCTGGACGAGATCCCGGCCATCCTCGGCCCGAACGGCAGCGGCATCGGATCGAACTCCTGGGTCATCTCGGGCAAGTACACGACCACCGGCAAGCCGCTCCTCGCGAACGACCCGCACCTGTCCCCGCAGCTGCCCTCGGTCTGGTACCAGATGGGTCTGCACTGCCGCGCGACCTCGCCCCAGTGCCAGTACGACGTCGCCGGTTACAGCTTCTCCGGCATGCCCGGCGTGGTCATCGGCCACAACGCCGACATCGCCTGGGGCATGACCAACCTCGGCGCCGACGTCACCGACCTCTACCTGGAGCAGGTCCGTCCGGACGGCTACGTCTACGACAACAAGACGCTCCCCTTCACCGTCCGCGACGAGGTCATCAAGGTCGCGGGCGGCCCCAGCAAGAAGATCACCGTCCGCTCCACCAACAACGGACCGCTGATCTCGGACCGCAGCGACGAACTCGGCACGGTCGGCTCCCGAGCCCCCGTCCCCAGCTCCGCGCCCGACCGCGGCGACGGCTACGCCGTGGCCCTGCGCTGGACGGCCCTGGACCCGGGCAAGTCGATGGACGCGGTCTTCAAGCTGAACCGGGCCAAGGACTTCAACAGCTTCCGGGCCGCCGCCGCGGACTTCGAGGTCCCGTCCCAGAACCTGATCTACGCCGACAACAAGGGCGCCACCGGCAACATCGGCTACCAGGCCCCGGGTCGCATCCCGATCCGCACCCAGGGCGACGGCCGGCTCCCGGCCCCCGGCTGGGACCCCAAGTACGCCTGGAAGAGCGGCAACGCGGGCTACATCCCGCAGAACGAGATGCCGTGGGAGCTCAACCCGGCACGCGGCTACGTCGTCACCGCCAACCAGGCGGTCATCGAGAGCGGCACCGGCGCCGGCAAGTACCCGTACCTGCTGACCAACGACTGGGGCTACGGCGCCCGCAGCCAGCGGATCAACGACCTCATCGAGGCGAAGATCAAGGACAGCGGCAAGATCTCCACCGACGACATGCGCACCATGCAGATGGACAACAGCAGCGAGATCGCCGCGCTGCTGACGCCGATGCTGGCCAAGATCCAGGTCTCGGACCCGGACGTGCGCTCGGCGCAGAAGCTCCTGGAGGGCTGGAACTACACCCAGGAGCCCGACTCGGCGGCCGCCGCGTACTTCAACGCGGTCTGGCGCAACATCCTCAAGCTGTCCTTCGGCGACAAGATGCCCAAGGAGCTGCGCGTCGAGGGCAGTTGCTCGAACGTCCGCGACGAGACCAGCGGACCCGCCGACGACCTCGCCGAGCTGGTCCGCGAATGCGGCACCCGCGACGCCGAATCGGCCCAGCCCGACGGCGGTGACCGCTGGTTCGAGGTGGTCCGTCGCCTGGTCAAGGACGAGAAGTCGGCGTGGTGGAAGAGCCCCGCCGTCCGCGCGGAGAAGGCGACCACCACCCGCGACGAGCTGTTCGCGCGGGCCATGCAGGACGCCCGCTGGGAGCTCACCGCCAAGCTCGGCAAGGACCAGTCCACCTGGAGCTGGGGCCGCCTGCACCAGCTGACGCTCAAGAACCAGACCATCGGCACCGAGGGCCCCGGCTTCATGCAGTGGCTCCTCAACCGCGGCCCGTGGAACCTGGGCGGCGGCGAGGCCACCGTCAACGCGACCGGCTGGAACGCCTCCGGCGGGTACGGGGTCACCTGGGTCCCGTCGATGCGCATGGTCGTGAACCTCAACGACCTGGACAAGTCCCGCTGGATCAACCTGACCGGCGCCTCGGGACACGCGTACCACGACAACTACACGGACCAGACGAACCTCTGGGCCAAGGGCGAGCTGCTGGACTGGCCCTTCGGGAAGGCGGCCGTCGACAAGGCGACGGTCCACACCCTCACGCTGAAGCCGGCCGGCTCGAACTAGCCGAAGCGCACCACCCCCGACGGGGTGGCGACCGCCCGGACGGGGTGGTCGTGCGGTTCCTCCGGGACCCGCGCGACCACCTCTTCGTCGTAGAGGAGCACCACCAGCGCCGGATGCGCCCCGGCCCGCTCCAGCCGCGCCAACACCCGGTCGTAGGAACCGCCCCCGCGGCCCAGCCGCATGCCGCGCCCGTCCACCGCAAGTCCGGGCAACAGGACGGCGTCGGCCCCCGTCACCGCGTCCGGGCCGAGCGGCGGACCGGCGGGCTCCAGCAGCCGCATCCTCCCCGGGTGCGCCGCCTCGGCGAGGCCGTCGGGGCCCTCGTACACCGCCCAGTCGAGGTCGTTGTCGGGCAGCAGCAGGGGCAGCAGCACCCGCTTCCCGGCGGCCCGCAGCGCGTCGAGCAGGTCACGGGTGCCCGGCTCGCCGCCGACGGAGACGTACGCGGCGACCGTGCGGGCGTCGGCCAGTTCGGGCAGCGCGAGGGCGGTGCGGGCGAGCGCGCGGGCCGCCGCCCGCCGTGCTTCGTCGGGCAGGGCGCGACGGGCGGCGAGCAGTTCCCGGCGCAGCGACGCCTTCTCGGGCGGTCGGGGTCCGTTTTCGGGCGGATTTTCTACCACAGTTGAGTCTCAATCCCTTGTTCATTCGGGCATATCGGGACTTATTTACCGTAATCTCGCGGGGTGTTCGATCAGAGCCACTATCGTTCTGCCCATGACTCAGTTGCACCCCGTGATCAAAAAGGCCGTCATTCCGGCTGCGGGCCTCGGCACTCGGTTCCTTCCGGCGACCAAGGCGACCCCCAAGGAAATGCTCCCGGTCGTGGACAAACCGGCCATCCAGTACGTCGTGGAGGAAGCCGTCTCGGCCGGCCTGGACGACGTCCTCATGATCACAGGACGTAACAAGCGGGCGCTTGAGGACCACTTCGACCGGAACTACGAGCTGGAGTCGGCCCTCATCGCCAAGGGCGACGACGACCGGCTGAAGAAGGTCCAGGAGTCCAGCGACCTCGCCACCATGCACTACGTCCGCCAGGGCGACCCCCGCGGTCTCGGTCACGCGGTGCTCTGCGCCGAGCCCCACGTCGGCAACGAGCCGTTCGCCGTCCTCCTCGGCGACGACCTCATCGACCCCCGCGACCCGCTGCTGCGCCAGATGGTCGACGTCCACGCGCGCACCGGCGGCACCGTCATCGCGCTCATGGAGGTCGACCCGGCCAACGTGCACCTCTACGGCTGCGCGGCCATCGAGCCGACCGACGAGGCGGACGTCGTCCGCGTGACCGGCCTCGTCGAGAAGCCGGACGCCTCCGAGGCGCCCAGCAACTACGCGGTCATCGGACGCTACGTCCTGAACCCGGCGATCTTCGGCATACTGCGGGAGACCGAGCCGGGCCGCGGTGGGGAGATCCAGCTCACCGACGCCCTGCAGAAGCTGGCCGCCGACGAGACCGTGGGCGGCCCGGTGCACGGCGTGGTCTTCCGCGGCCGCCGCTACGACACCGGGGACCGGGGGGACTACCTGCGGGCCATCGTCCGACTCGCCTGCGAGCGTGAGGACCTGGGACCGGAGTTCCGCACCTGGCTTCACCGTTACGTCACGGAGGAGATGTAGCACCTTGAGCAGTTCCGCACCGCAGGACACCGGCCACCAGCGTCTGTGGTCCGTGGACGAGCACCTCGCGGACATCCTCGCGACCGTCCGGCCGCTGGAGCCCATCGAGCTCCAACTGCTCGACGCCCAGGGCTGCGTCCTGGTCGAGGACGTCACCGTGCCCGTCGCCCTCCCGCCCTTCGACAACAGCTCCATGGACGGTTACGCCGTCCGCACGGCGGACGTCCAGGGTGCGAGCGAGGAGTTCCCCGCGGTGCTCACGGTGATCGGGGACGTGGCGGCGGGCAGCGGTGAGCTGCCCACCGTCGGCCCCGGTCAGGCCGCCCGCATCATGACGGGGGCTCCGCTGCCCCCCGGCGCGGAAGCCGTCGTACCGGTCGAGTGGACCGACGGCGGCACCGGCGGCGGGGCGGCCTCCGGGATGACCCCCGCCGCCACCGCGCCCGAGGGCGCGGCCGGCGAGGTTCGGGTCCACCGGGCCGCCGAGGCGCGGGCGCACGTCCGGGCCCGCGGCAGCGACGTACAGGCCGGGGACCTGGCGCTGGCCGCCGGCACCGTCCTCGGGCCGCCGCAGATCGCCCTGCTGGCCGCCATCGGGCGCGGCACGGTCCGGGTCCGGCCGCGACCCCGGGTCGTCGTCATGTCCACCGGCAGCGAGTTGGTCCAGCCGGGTGAAGCGCTGGCCGCCGGCACGATCTACGACTCGAACAGCTTCGCGCTGGCCGCGGCCGCGCGGGACGCCGGAGCCATCGCCTACCGGGTCGGCGCCGTCGCGGACGACGCCGACACGTTGCGCTCGACCATCGAGGACCAGCTCATCCGGGCCGACCTCCTGGTCACCACGGGCGGGGTGAGCGTCGGCGCGTACGACGTGGTCAAGGAGGCGCTGACCTCGGTCTCCGCCGGCGACGACGCCGCCGAGGCGGGGAACGTCGACTTCCGCAAGCTCGCCATGCAGCCCGGCAAGCCCCAGGGCTTCGGCACCATCGGCCCCGACCACACCCCGCTCCTGGCGCTGCCCGGCAATCCGGTGTCCTCGTACGTCTCCTTCGAGCTGTTCGTGCGCCCCGCGATCCGGGCCCTGATGGGCCTGCCCGCGTCCGTGGTCGGCCGGCCGAGCGTGCGGGCCGTGCTCACCTGCGACAAGCCCCTCGGCTCCCCGGCCGGCCGCCGGCAGTACCTGCGCGGCAAGTACGACGCCGAGGCCGGCACGGTCTCCCCGGTCGGCGGATCGGGCTCCCACCTGATCGCCGCGCTGGCCCACGCCGACTCCCTGATGGTCGTACCGGAGGACGTCACCTCGGTGGAGTCCGGCACCGAGCTGGAAGTGATCCTGCTCGGCTGACCGGCCGTCGGTGCGGGTAGCGTGTGTCGCACCACACAGGCCCCCTCGGGGCCCAGAGCGGAGCGGCACAGCATGAGTACCGAGAGCAGGCTCACCCACATCGACGAGGCCGGCGCTGCCCGGATGGTCGACGTCTCGGCGAAGGACGTCACCACCCGGACGGCCCGCGCCAGCGGACGCGTCCTCGTCTCCCCCCGGGTGATCGAGCTGCTGCGCGGTGAGGGCGTGCCGAAGGGCGACGCCCTCGCCACCGCGCGGATCGCCGGGATCATGGGGGCCAAGAAGACCCCCGACCTGATCCCGTTGTGCCATCCGCTGGCGGTGTCCGGGGTGAAGGTCGACCTGTCGGTCGCCGACGACGCCGTCGAGATCCTCGCCACGGTGCGGACGACCGACCGCACGGGCGTCGAGATGGAGGCCCTCACCGCCGTCGCGGTCGCCGGCCTCACCGTGATCGACATGGTCAAGGCCGTCGACAAGGGCGCGGTCATCACCGACGTCCGGGTGGAGGAGAAGACCGGCGGCAAGTCCGGCGACTGGAGCCGGGGATGAACGACCCCCGCGGCGGTGAGGTCCACGGCCACGTCCCGCCGGTGACCGGCGAGGCGTGGACGGCGCCCGCGCCCGACGCGGCCGCGGCCCCCGCGCCGCGCGCTCTGGTGGTCACCGCCTCCAACCGCGCCTCGCGCGGCGTCTACGCCGACAAGGGCGGCCCCCTGCTCGCCGAGGCGCTGGAGAAGCTCGGCTTCGCGGTGGACGGCCCGCGCGTGGTCCCCGACGGTGACCCCGTCGAGGCGGCGCTGCGCGACGCCGTGGCCGCCGGGTACGACGTCGTGCTCACCACCGGGGGCACCGGCATCTCGCCGACCGACCGGACCCCGGACGCGACCGCCCGGGTACTGGACTACGAGATCCCCGGCATCCCGCAGGCCATCCGCGCCGAGGGCCTCGCCAAGGTGCCGACGGCGGCCCTGTCCCGGGGCCTGGCGGGCGTCGCGGGCCACACCCTCATCGTGAACCTGCCCGGTTCGACGGGCGGGGTGAAGGACGGCCTCGCCGTCCTGGCCCGGATCCTGCCGCACGCCGTCGACCAGATCCGGGGCGGCGACCACCCCAGACCCCCGGCGGACCCCGGGAGCCAGAGCTGAACGGCCCGTCGTGGCCGGTGGCGCTGACGGACGGCGACGTCACGCTCCGGCCGATAAAGGTGCGGGACCAGCGCGCCTGGCGCGAGGTGAACCGCCGCAACCGCGAATGGCTGCGGCCTTGGGAGGCGACGATTCCGCCGCCCGCGCCCTGGGGCCCCGTCATCCAACGGCCGACGTACCGGCAGATGGTCCGCCACCTGCGGGCGGAGGCGAACGCGGGCCGCATGCTGCCCTTCGTCATCGAGTACCAGGGGCGTCTCGTCGGCCAGTTGACGGTCGCCGGGATCACCTGGGGCTCGATGTGCGCGGCCCACGTGGGCTATTGGGTGGACCGGGACGTCGCGGGCCGCGGTGTGATGCCGACGGCCGTCGCGCTCGCCGTGGACCACTGCTTCGGCAAGGTCGGGCTGCACCGCATCGAGGTGTGCATCCGCCCGGAGAACGGTCCCAGCCGCCGCGTCGTGGAGAAGCTCGGCTTCCGCGAGGAGGGGGTCCGTCCGCGGTACCTGCACATCGACGGCGCCTGGCGGGACCACCTCGTCTTCGCGTTGACGGTGGAGGAGGTCCCGGAGGGACTGCTGCGCCGGTGGCACCGGACGAGGCCGCAGGAAAGGCCGCCGACGACGGCCTGAAAGTCGGTTATCGCAAATGCGTTCGAATTCTTGACCGGGTCGCCCATAACCTGATCCGAAGAATCACAAAAAAAGTCCGTGATATCAGCCTGATCGTGCGACACACCGACTCAATTGGCTGATCCCCCCGCCCGCGCCCCTTTACGGTGTGGGGTGTGAGCAGCAGCGGCCTCATCTACGCAGTCATCGTCGGGGCCTGGGCCGCCTACTTGGTGCCCATGTGGCTCCGGAGGCAGGACGAGCTGAACGAAGCGCGTCCGACGGAACGCTTCTCCACCGCCATCAGGCTGCTTTCCGGCCGGGCGGGAATGGAGCGCCGTTACGCCAAGGGGCTGCGTGAGCGCGGTGACGAACAGGCGGAACCCCAGCCCCACGGGGACCCGGACGCCGCGACGGAGACGGTTGATTCCGTCGACGCCGACGCCCGGGCCTTCGACGTGCCCCCGACCAGGGCCGAGCCGAGGTTCGCCGAGGCCGAGCGGGCCCGCCGCCAGCAGCGCCTCCAGGTGCTCGCGCGCCGCCGGCGCACCACCGCCCTGCTCTTCCTGGTCTTCAGCGCCGGAGCGGTCGTCGCCGCGGTCGGCGGGCTCCACTACCTGTGGGCGCCGGCCGTCCCCGCCCTGCTGCTGAGCGCGTACATCGTGCACCTGCGGGTCCACGAGCGGCGGCGCTACGAGTTCACCATGGACCGCCGGCGCGCCGAGGCGGCCGCCCGCAGCCTGCGGGAGAACCGGCCCCGCCGCCGGGCGGCCGAGGACCCCGCCGCCGGTGGTGCCGAACCGGACCCCGCGCCACCGGTCTCCCCCCAGGAGGCCGGGCGCCGCGCGCTCGTCGAGCAGACCGACCACGCCGAGTGGGTGGACCAGCAGCGCGAGCGCGAGCGCGGTCCGGCGCGCGGCGACAGCTGGGAGCCGGTCCCGGTCCCGCTGCCGACGTACGTGACGGCCCCCGTCGCCCCCCGCGCCACCGGCCCGACCGCGCCCGACGCCTGGAGCTCGACCCGCTCCAGCACCGCCGAGCCGACCGAACCCCGACTGCGGGCGCAGCCCGGGGTGCCGAAGCCGACGTCGGAGCCGAGGCCGGAGGTGAGGGCCGCGTCCGGCTCGGAAGCCGGTCCGGCGTCCCGGTCCGAGTCCCGACCGGAGCCGGCGGCCCAGGCCACCACGCCGCGCCCCCGCGGCCGCGAGCGGGGTCGCACCCCGCTCTTCGACCAGTACGAGGGCGAGGACCGGCCGCGCGCCGCGAACGAGTGACCGGCGATCGGTGACCTGCGCGGACGCTCCGGGGAATCGGTTTTGGAGCACCCGCGAGGGGATGCTAATGTTTCACACGTCGCAAGGGCCTGTGGCGCAGTCTGGTAGCGCACCTCGTTCGCATCGAGGGGGTCTGGGGTTCAAATCCCCACAGGTCCACAAACGACAGTTCACGGGTTGCTCCCGAGAACGTCATGAGATCCCGTCCGGTCGAAAGACCGGGCGGGATCTCGGCGTTTACGGGGCGGCGCCCGATCACGACCCGAAAGGCCGGCCGGTCCGGCCCCGGTCTCATGCCGGTTCCGTGCCCTGTGGATGCGTCCAGGTCCCGGGAACGGCCGTGCGGGCCGCGGTGAGGTGGGCCGGCGTCCGTCCCCTGACGTGCAACCAACTGCCGCCGACCGTCCCGTCCTGCCGCAGCAGGAGCCCGGGAGCGGAGAACCAGCGCACCGGGGACCCGTCGGCACCCGTCCACATCGGATGGTCGGGGAGGGCGACGCGCTCGAAGAGGGCGGGCACCGCGTCCACGACGTCCGCCGGCAGTTCGCACGCGTCGTACAGCGGCTCGTCGGCGAGCAGCGCTTCGGACAGGACCAGTTCCACGCACGCCACCGAGAGCCGGTCCATGAACGGCCGCCACCCGTCGGGCGTCAGGACGACCACGGGCGGGTCGGATTTCCCCAGGTCGCGCAGGCGGACGCCCCAGAAGGCGCACCCCTGGTTCTCCGCACGGTGGACGGGGACCGCCGCGGAGTCCGGGTCCTCGTGGACGAAGAGTTCCGCGGGAGGCAGCATCGGGTCCTGGTGGTCGATCATCCCGCGCCGCCCGCCGAAGAGCAGGTACGCCTCCCGCAGCGCGGTGGGGAGCAGGAGTCCGAGGCGGTCCTCCGCCCGCCGGAGCTCCTCCTCGCCGGCTCCGTCGGCATCGGTGAGGGGCGTGTACCAGGCGGCGGCGAAGGCCCGGATGAAGGCCCATGCCTCCGCCCGGTCGGACGGACCGCCCCGCATGGACGCGGCCGCGTCGAATTCGCTCGCCATGCGGTGGACCGTACCCGCCCGGTCGCAACGGCGGGAAAGGGGCGGGGCGGTGGAGTGGGGCCGGGGCCGCGTACCGCCGCCGGGCCCGCCGCCGGGACGGGCCGGACGGGTCAGCGTGTCAGCGACTTCGTCATGCAGCGGCTGGACTCGTGGAAGCGGTAGTAGCCGAACTTCTCGGACAGGGCGTAGCCCGAGGAGAGGTAGAGGGCGATGGCCTCCGGCTGCTGGTCGCCGGTTTCGAGGACCATGCGGCGGCGGCCCGCCGCGAGGGCGTCGGCCTCCAGCTCGGCCAGGATGCGGCGGGCCAGGCCCAGGCCGCGGGCCTCGGGGATCACGTACATGCGCTTCACCTCGGCGTCGCCGTCGGAGTAGCCCTCCTCGTTCCGGTCCTGGCAGCGCCAGGCCCCGCTGGCCACGGGGGCGTCCGAGGCGTCGTAGGCCAGCAGGTACAGGCCGTTCGGCGGGAGGAACATGCGGGGGTCGAGGAAGGTGGCGTCACCCTCGCCCTGGTAGCGCTGCTGGTATTCCAGCTGGACCTGGGCGTCGAGCTTGACGGCGTCGGGGTGGTCGTAGGCGGCGGTGCGCAGGTGTATCCCGTGAGACATCAGGACATCGTACGGAAGGCTCCGGCTATGGTGCTGGGATGCTCACTGTGACCTCCGTGAATGTGAATGGGATCCGCGCCGCCGCCAAGAAGGGCTTCGGGGAGTGGCTCGCGGGATCCGACGCCGACGTCGTGTGCCTCCAGGAGGTACGGGCCGAGGAAGGGCAGATTCCGGACGAGGTGCGGAAGCCCGAGGGATGGCACACGGTGTTCGCGCCCGCCGCCGCCAAGGGTCGGGCCGGCGTCGCGCTGTACACGCGCCGGGAGCCGGAGCGGGTGCGGGTCGGCTTCGGGAGCGACGAGTTCGACGCCGCCGGCCGGTACCTGGAGATCGACCTGCCGGGCGTGACCGTCGCCAGCCTCTACCTGCCCTCCGGTGAGGCGGGGACCGAGAAGCAGGACGAGAAGTACCGGTTCATGGACGAGTTCCTCACCTACCTGACGGCGCTCCGGGCGCGGGCCGCGGCCGACGGCCGGGAGGTCGTGGTGTGCGGTGACTGGAACATCTGCCACCGGGAAGCCGACCTCAAGAACTGGAAGACCAACCGCAAGAACGCCGGCTTCCTGCCGGAGGAGCGGGAGTGGCTGGGGAAGGTGTACGCGGAGGCCGGTTACGTCGACGTCGTGCGCGAGCTGCACCCCGACGCCGAGGGACCGTACTCCTGGTGGTCCTACCGGGGCCGGGCCTTCGACAACGACGCCGGGTGGCGGATCGACCTCCAGGTGGCGACCCCGGGGCTGGCGGCGAAGGCCGTGAAGGCCTGGGTGGAGCGCGCCGAGACGCACCCGGAGCGTTGGTCGGACCACGCCCCGGTGTCGGTGGCCTACGCGCTCGGTTCCTGACCGGGGTCCCGGGCGACTTCCCCACCGGGGTCCCGACCGGGGTCCTGGTCGGGGTCCTGGTTCGCGGCCAGGAGTCGGTCCATCGCCATGGTGAGCTCCGCCTCGACCACGCTCTTCGCGAGGGGCCGTAGCCGGGGCAGGGACTCCTCGGACAGGTGCGTGGAGATCAGCTCGGTGAACAGGGCCGCCATCGCGTCCGCGTGCTCGCGGACCCGGCGGCCGGTCTCCAGGACGGCGGCGAGCGGTACGCCCTCGCGGACCAGTGCCGAGGAGACGTCCAGCAGGCGGCGGCTGACGTGCACGATGACCTCGCCGTCGACGGCGAGGTAGCCGAGGTCGAGGGAGGCCGCGAGGTTCTCCGGGGTGACCTCGCCCTCGAAGTGGTCGGCGAGGGCCTCCGGCGTCAGCCGGACCGGGGTCTCCTCGGACCAGCCCATGCCGAGGAGCTCGCCGAGCTGCCCGACGTCGCGGCCGTTCTCGAACGCGGCGGTCAGTTCGGCGATGCCGCCCAGGGTGTGGCCGCGTTCCAGGAGCGCGGCGATGGTGCGCAGGCGGGCGAGGTGGTGGTCGTCGTACCAGGCGATCCGGCCCTCGCGGCGGGGCGGCGGGAGCAGCTTGCGCTCGCGGTAGAAGCGCAGGGTGCGCACCGGTATGCCGGCCGCGTCGGCCAGTTCCGAGGTCCGGTATTCGCGTGCCATCGCGGGCCCGTCCTCCGTCGTCACTGCTGTCTCTTCGTGCGCCACACGCGCAGCCTAGGCCGTACCCGCAGTAACTTTCCGGGCGTGACCCCTACCCATGGGTACGGGGCTGCTCTACTCTCCCGATTGTGCCAGTGATTGCTGGCAATGTTGCGGTGTGGTGGCTGGGACTGCGGAAGCGGAAGGCGGCGGGCATGGGCGGCATGGCAGAACGTGGGCGCGAGCACGTACGAGTGGCGGTGATCGGATCCGGATTCGGCGGGCTGGGGGCGGCCGTACGGCTGCGGCGCGAGGGGATCACCGACTTCGTCATCCTGGAGCGGGCCGACTCCGTCGGCGGCACCTGGCGCGACAACAGCTACCCCGGATGCGCGTGCGACGTCCCCTCGCACCTGTACTCCTTCTCCTTCGCGCCCAACCCGGACTGGCCGCGGACCTTCTCCGGGCAGCCCGCCATCCGGGAGTACCTGGAGCACGTCGCCGACGTCTTCGGACTGCGCCGCCACATCCGACTGAACCACGAGGTCGAGATGATGCGCTGGGACACCGAGGAACTGCGCTGGGAGATCGAGACCTCCGGGGGAGCCCTCACCGCCGACGTGGTCGTGTCCGCCACCGGGCCGCTCTCGGAACCGAAGCTGCCGGAGATCCCCGGGCTCGCCGGGTTCCCGGGCAAGGTCTTCCACTCCGCCCGCTGGGACCACGACTACGACCTGCGCGGCAAGCGCGTCGCGATGATCGGGACCGGCGCCTCCGCGATCCAGATCGTCCCGGCCATCGCCCCCGAGGTGGAGCGCCTCACGCTCTTCCAGCGGACCCCGCCGTGGGTCATGCCGCGCACCGACCGGGCCATCAGCTCGGCCGAGCGCTGGCTGCACCGTCAGTTGCCCTTCACCCGCGCCGCGCGCCGCGGGCTGCTGTGGGGGATCCGCGAGCTCCAGGTCAGCGCCTTCACCAAGCGGCCGAACCAGCTCGGGCTGGTCGAGTCGCTGGCGAAGGCCAACATGGCGCGTTCGATCAAGGACCCGGAGCTGCGGGCCAAGCTGACGCCCTCGTACCGGATCGGCTGCAAGCGGATCCTGCTGTCCAGCGAGTACTACCCGGCGCTGGCCCGGCCCGACGTGGACGTGGTGGCCTCCGGGCTGACGGAGGTCCGCGGGTCGGTCCTGGTGGCGGCGGACGGGACCGAGACCGAGGTCGACGCGATCATCTTCGGCACCGGCTTCCACGTCACGGACATGCCGATCGCCGACCGGGTCGTGGGCGTGGAGGGGCGGACCCTCGCCGACACCTGGAAGGACGGGATGCAGTCGCTGCGCGGGGCGACCGCGGCCGGCTTCCCCAACTGGATGACGATCATCGGCCCGAACACGGGCCTGGGGAACAGCTCGATGATCCTGATGATCGAGTCGCAGCTGAACTACATGGCCGACTACATGCGCCAGCTCGGCGTCCTGGGCGGGCGCACCGCGCTGGCCGCCCGCCCCTCCGCGGTCAACAAGTGGAACCGGAACGTGCAGGCCCGCATGGAGCGGACCGTGTGGAACACCGGCGGCTGCACCAGCTGGTACCTGGACGCCCAGGGCCGCAACACGACCGTCTGGCCGGGCACGACCGGCGAGTTCCGCAAGGAGACGCGGACGGTGGACCTCTCCGAGTACGAGGTCATCCGCGTCCGGGACCGCGAGCGGGCCCCGGCCGTCGCCGTGGCCGTCGGCGCGCCCGAGCCGGGCCGGGGCGGCAAGGACCCCGCGAAACCCGCCGCGGGCCGCGCGACGGCACCGGCCCCGGCGACGGAACCGGCTCCGGCCGCGGCCGAGGAGGGAGCGGCGTGAACCGGCCCGCGCACGTCACCACCGGGCGCTGGGCGCCCCCCACCCCGGCCCGGGTGCCGGCCGTCACCTCCGCCGACGGGGCCCGCCTGCACACCGAGGTGCACGGCGCCGAGGGCGCCCCGGCCGTGGTCCTGGCCCACGGCTGGACCTGCTCCACCGCCTTCTGGGCGGCGCAGGTGCGGGACCTGGCGAAGGACCACCGCGTCATCGTCTACGACCAGCGCGGCCACGGCCGCAGCCCCGCGTCCCGCGCCTACGCCACCGACCGCCTCGCCGACGACCTCGTCGCGGTGCTGAAGGCCACCCTCGCCCCCGGCGAGCGGGCCGTCGTCGCCGGGCACTCCATGGGCGGCATGACCGTCATGGCCGCCGCCGGTCGGCCCGAGTTCGCGGAGCACGCCGCGGCCGCCCTGCTGTGCAGCACGGGCAGCTCCGGGCTGGTGGCGGGCTCGACCGTACTGCCGCTGCGCCCCGGGCCGATGAGGACCCGCGCGACCCGGGCGGTGCTCGGCGCGCGGGCCCCCCTCGGGCCCGTCACGCCCGTCGCCCGCGCCCTGCTCAAGTACGCGACCATGGGCCCCGGATCGGCGCCGGACCGGGTGGAGGCCTGCGCCCGCATCGTGCACGGCTGCCCCGCCGGGGTCCGGCACGCCTGGTCGCAGGTGCTGGCCGCCCTCGACCTGGACGCCGAACTGGCCCGGCTGACCGTGCCCACCGCCGTGATCGGCGGGACGGCCGACCGGCTCACCCCGATCGGGCACGCCCGGGCGCTGGCCGCGGCCCTGCCGAACTGCGTCGGCCTGACCGAACTCACCGGAGCGGGCCACATGACGCCCGTCGAGGCGCCGGAGGCCGTCTCGGCCGCCCTGCGCGAACTCACCGCCCGCCACCTGCCCGCACGACAGGCCGACCCGGCCGCGGGAGCCGCCCCGGCCGCAGAGGCCGAGAAGGAGAAGACGCCGTGAGCCGCAGCAGTCTGGAAGGACAGGTCGCCGTCGTCACCGGAGCCGCGCGCGGGGTGGGCGAACTGCTCGCCCGCAAGCTGTCCGCGCGCGGCGCGAGGATCGCCCTGGTGGGCCTGGAACCGGAGGCCCTCGCGGAGGTCTCCGAACGCCTGCACACCGACAGCGCCCACTGGCACGCCGACGTCACCGACCACGAGGCGATGGAGCGGGTCGCTCGGGAGGTCAAGGAACGCTTCGGCAAGGTGGACATCGTCGTCGCCAACGCGGGCGTCGCCGCCGGCGGGCCGTTCGTCGACTCCGACCCGGTGGCATGGCGCCGCGTGATCGAGGTCAACCTCATCGGCGGGGCCGTCACCGCCCGCGCCTTCCTGCCCGTCCTCACCGAGAGCCGCGGCTACTTCCTCCAGATCGCCTCGCTCGCCGCGATCACCCCGGCCCCCATGATGACGGCGTACTGCGCCTCCAAGTCCGGCGTCGAGGCCTTCGCGCACTGCCTGCGCGCCGAGGTCGGACACAAGGGCGTCAAGGTCGGCGTCGGCTACCTGTCCTGGACCGACACCGACATGGTGCGCGGGGCCGACCAGGACGAGGTCATGCGCGATCTGCGGCGCGGCCTGCCGTGGCCCGCGAACCGCACCTACCCGCTCGGACCGGCCGTCGACCGGATCGTGGCGGGCATCGAACGACGCTCGGCGCACGTCTACGCGCAGTGGTGGCTGCGCGGCATGCAGGGCACGCGCGGCTACCTGCCGGGGATCATCGCGACGGTCGGGCAGCGGGAGATGCGGCGGTTCGAGCCGCGCCTGTCCGGCGTCTCCACGGGGCTCGTCGGAGCCGGCGGGGCGGCCGACGAGAAGGAACGCACCCACCACGCATAGACCGTAATGCGAGGAACGTCCCTCCGTGCCAGGCTGGTCGGCATCACGCCCCACCCTTTCCAGGAGGGAACAGCATGGGTCTGAGGGACCAGTTCCAGGACAAGGCGAGACGGCTCGCGGAGCAGGCCGAGGCGAGGGCCGCGGCGCAGGGCACCGAGACCGAGGCCACCCGCGCCCCGGCCCCGGCGCAGGAGGTGGGCTCACGGACCGGCCAGGTCCGTGACGCCCTGGACGACGCGCTCGACAAGTAGCGCGTCCCGATGCCGAGGGGCGCGACCCGCACCACGCGGGCCGCGCCCCTTCCGCATGCGGGCTCCCGCGCGCCTACTCGCGCGGCGGCAGCTTCGGACGGCGTCGGTCCGGGACGTCCGTGTAGCCGGGCGGCACGGCCGCCGGGTCCTGCTCCAGCAGCTCCAGTGCCAGGTGCACGGCGTCGTCGAGCTGGGCGTGCCGGCCCTCCGCCCAGTCCAGCGGGGTGCGCAGGATCGCGAGGTCGGGCTCGACGCCGTGGTTCTCCACCGACCAGCCGTACTCCGGGAACCAGGCGGCGTTCATCGGCACCGTGATCACCGTCCCGTCGCCCAGGGTGTGCCGACCGGTCATGCCGACGACCCCGCCCCAGGTGCGCTGGCCCACCACCGGTCCCAGGCCGAGCAGTTTGAACGCGGCGGTGATCATGTCCCCGTCGGAGGAGGTCGCCTCGTCGGCCAGGGCCACGATCGGGCCGCGGGGCGCGTTGGAGGCGTACGAGACCGGTTGGGCGTCCCGGGTCAGGTCCCAGCCGAGGATCGAGCGGGTCAGCTTCTCCACGACCAGCTCGCTGATGTGGCCGCCCGCGTTGCCGCGCACGTCGACGATCAGGGCGGGCCGGGACATCTCCATCCGCAGGTCGCGGTTGAACTGCGCCCAGCCCGAGCCGCCCATGTCGGGGATGTGCAGGTAGCCGCAGCGGCCGCCGCTGACCTCGCGGACCACGGCCCGCCGCTTGGACACCCAGTCCTGGTAGCGCAGCGGCCGGTCGTCGACGAGCGGTACGACCGCCACCCGCCGGGCCCGCCCGGACCCCTCGGCCGGTTCGAAGGTGAGCTCGACGGTGGTGCCGCCGGCGGCCGCGAGCAGCGGGTAGGGGCCGGTCACCGGGTCGACGGTGCGGCCGTCGACGTGGGTGAGGACGGCGCCCTCGCGGATGCCGGTGCCCGCGAGGGGGGAGCGGGCCTTGGAGTCGGAGGACTCGCCGGGCAGGATCCGGGAGAGCATCCAGGCGCCGTCCCGGGGCACGAAGTTGGCGCCGAGCAGCCCGATGGCCCGCTGGTAGTGCGGCGGTCCCTCGTTGCGGCGGGCGGGGGAGACGTAGGCGTGCGAGGTGCCGAGTTCGCCGAGCACCTCGCGCATCAGGTCGGCGAACTCGTCGGGCGAGGCGACCCGTTCGACCAGTGGACGGTACTGGCGCAGCACCGCGTCCCAGTCGATCCCGCACATGCCGGGCTCCCAGAAGTAGGCGCGGATCAGCCGGCCCGCCTCCTCGAAGGCCTGGCGCCACTCGGCCGCAGGGTCCACCTCGTGCAGGATGCGCCGCAGGTCCAGGTAGACCGTCGAGTCCCCGTCGCCCGGTTCCGTCGAGGGCACCGCGCGCAGGTCCCCGTCGTCGTTGACGACGAGCCGGGTGCCGTCCCCGCTGACCGCGAACCAGTCGAGCCCCGTGGCCAGTTCGGCCTTGCGGGCCTTGGTCATGTCGAAGTGCTCCAGCGTCGGCTTGCCGCTGGTGTCGGCCGGGTTCGCGAAGGTCTCGCCGAGCGCGCCGGAGATGGGCCAGCGCAGCCACACCAGCCCGCCGCCGCTCACCGGGTACAGGGCCGAGTACTTCGACGCGGACACCGGGAAGGGGGTGACCCGGCTCTCCAGCCCCTCGACCTCCACGGTCACCGCGCCGTCGCCGGATTCGGAGTCCCCCTCGGCCGGGTCGAGTCCGCCGGCCGCGGGGCGTCCGTCGGGGGAGAACGCGAAGGGGGAGTTCGTCGCGGAGGAGAGCGGCACCAGGTACGGGCGGCAGCCCAGCGGGAAGGACAGGTCGCCGGTGTGCACGTCGTAGACGGGGTCGAAGCCGCGCCAGGACAGGAAGGCGAGGTAGCGGCCGTCGCGGGTGAAGACCGGGTTCTCGTCCTCGAAGCGGCCGTTGGTGACGTCGACGACGGTGTGCGGGCCGGGTCCGGAGATCTTCGCCATCCTGATCTGCCGCAACGAGCGCCCGATGCCGGGATGCGACCAGGTCAGCCAGCAGCCGTCGGGGGAGAAGGCCAGGTCGGTGACGGGCCCGTTGATCGACCGCACCAGCTCGGTGACCTCGCCGTTGGACTCCTCCGTCGCGTCGAGGAGCAGCAGCCGTCCGTCGTTGGAGGCGATGGCGAGGCGCTCCCCGTCGGGATCGGACAGCAGCTCCAGTACGCGGCCCAGCGCGCCCGAGGCCAGCCGCCGGGGCTCGCGTTCCCCCGAGGCGCGGGGGAGGTGGGCGATCTCGATCGCGTCCTCGCCCTCGGCGTCGGTGACGTAGGCGACCTGCCCGCCGCTGCCGAGCATCTCGGGCAGCCGGACGCGGACGCCCGGGGTGTCGGCGATGGTGCGCGCGGGCCCGTCGCGGTGGGTCAGCCAGTAGAGGCTGCCGCGCACGACGACGGCGCTGGCCCGTCCGGTGGTGTCGACGGAGAGCGAGTCGACGTGGCTGGCGGCCGGCACCTGGTAGGTGCGGCGCCCCGCGCGCGGCCCGCCGAGGCGGACGTGGAGCTTGCGCGGGGAGGCGTCGGGGTCGAGGGAGTCGACGAGCCAGATGTCGCCGCCGCACTGGTAGACGACCCGGGAGCCGTCGCTGGAGGCGTGGCGGGCGTAGAACTCGTCGTGGTCGGTGTGCCGGCGCAGGTCGGTGCCGTCGGGCAGGCAGGAGTAGAGGTTGCCGATGCCCTCGTGGTCGGAGAGGAAGGCGATCCGGCCGCCGACGAACACGGGGGAGTCGAGGTGCCCTTCGATGTCCTCCAGCAGCCGCTTGCCGTGCAGCCACAGCCGGCCGGTGGCCCCGCCCCGGTAGCGCTTCCAGGCGGCGGGCTCGTGCGGCGGCTTGCCGGTCAGCAGCAGGCTGCGCCGTTCGCCGTCCGGCCCCTCCTGGACCTGGAGGTCGGAGACCGGGCCCCAGGGGAGGCGGCCGCCGGGGCTGCCGTCGGTGGGCAGGCTGTAGGCCCAGGCGAAGTAGGAGAAGGGCTGGCCGTGCGAGGACACGGCCAGGATGTCGCTGCGCCCGTCCTCGTCGGGCGGGGTCCATCCGCACACGCGGGTGTCGGTGGCGCCCCAGTAGCTGAGTTGGCGGGCCGGGCCGCCGTCCACGGGGACGAGGTGGATCTCGGGGTCGAGGCTGCGCCAGGTGGTGAAGGCGATCTGTCGGCCGTCGGGGGAGAAGCGGGGGTGGCTGACCCGGGTCCGGTCGACGGTGATCCGCCAGGCCCGGCCGGGCCTGGCTCCTTCGGGAACGAGGGGGGCGACCCAGAGGTCGTCCTCGGAGGCGAAGCACAGCAGGTCGTCGTGCAGGTGCGGGAACCGGAGGTACGCGACGTCGTGACTCACCCCCCAATGCTTTCCGCGGCAGGGGGCCCCGGCAACTCGTACAGGTGATCCCCTTCGGGGGATTCGGGGCGCGCGACGACCGGGTGACCGACGCCACTCCCGATAACGAAACGGAACGGTTTCGTTCCCTTCGGGGGCGGGGTATCGTCTTAACGGTACGGAACAGTTTCGCTCGGCAGGGGGTACGGAGATGACCGAAGAGGCGTCGGAGACGTCGGCGCGGCGCAGCCGGATCACCCCCGAGCGGCAGGCCGAACTCCACGAGGCGGTCCTCGACCTCCTCCGCGAGGTCGGCTACGACGCGCTGACCATGGACGCGGTCGCCGCCCGTACGAAGTCCAGCAAGGCCACCCTCTACCGCCAGTGGGGGAGCAAGCCGGAGCTGGTCGCCAAGGCCCTGCGATGTACCCAGCCGGTCTCCCTGGGGGAGATCGACACGGGGACCCTGCGGGGGGACTTCGCGCTGATGGTGGCGCACTCCGATGACGCGCAGATGGCGAAGGACACCGCGCTGATGCGGGGTCTGGCCCATGCGGTCCACGAGAGCCCGGAGCTCCACAAGGCGCTGCGGGACCTGCTGGTCGATCCGGAGATCAACGGCCTGCAGCAACTGCTGCAACGCTCCGTCGACCGGGGCGAGATCCGGCCGGACTGTCCGGCCCTGGATTTCGTCCCGCACATGCTCATCGGAGCGTTCATCGCGCTCCCGCTGATCGAGGACCGGTCCGTCGACCAGGCCTTCCTCGGCGAGTTCATCGATGCCGTGGTCTTCCCCGCCCTCGGCGTCTGATCCCCTCCCCAGAAGTTCCGCACCGTCCCGCTGCTCCTGACACGCCGCTCTCGTCGTCGGGCCGGCTTTCCACGCCCTGATCCGTCCCGGATCCATCCCACGACCTGAACGGGAGAACCACCCACGTGGCCACCTTCCTCTACCGGCTCGGCCGCGGTGCCTTCCGGCGCCGCCGCTTCGTCGCCCTCGTCTGGGTGGCGCTGTTGTTCGCCGCCGGCTTCGGCGCCGCGACGGCCTCCGCGCCCACCTCCGGCTCGTTCTCGATACCCGGCACCGAGGCCCAGAAGGCCTTCGACCTGCTGGACCAGAAGTTCCCGGGCATGGCCGCCGACGGCGCCACCGCCCGCATCGTCATCAAGGCCCCGGCGGGCGCCAAGGTCACCGACCCGAGCGTCAAGGCCGAGGTCGAGAAGGTCATCTCCGGCCTCAGGAGCGGCCCCGGCGCCGCCGAGGTGGCCACCGTCGACGACCCGTACAAGACGCAGGCGGTGAGCCAGGACGGCTCCACCACCTACGTCAGCGTCAAGTACAAGGTCAGCGGCATGGAGCTGAAGGACGCCACCCGCGACGCGCTCAAGGAGTCCGGCAAGGACGCCCAGGCGCAGGGTCTCGGCGTCGAGATCGGCGGCGACGCCCTGATGGTGGCGCCCGAGACGGGCTCCGGCGAGATCATCGGCATCCTGGTCGCCGCGATCGTCCTCGTGATCACCTTCGGCTCGCTCATCGCCGCCGGCCTGCCGCTGCTGACCGCGCTGATCGGCGTGGGCATCGGAGTCTCCTCCATCACGGCGCTCGCCAACGTCCTGGACCTCGGCTCCACCACCTCCACCCTCGCGATGATGATCGGCCTCGCGGTCGGCATCGACTACGCCCTCTTCATCGTCTCCCGCTACCGCGCGGAGCTCGCCGAGGGCCGCGAGCGGGACGAGGCCGCGGGCCGGGCCGCCGGAACCGCCGGCTCCGCCGTGGTCTTCGCCGGTCTGACCGTGGTCATCGCCCTGGTGGGCCTGGCCGTCGTCAACATCCCGATGCTGACCAAGATGGGTGTCGCGGCCGCGGGCACGGTGGTCATCGCCGTCCTCGTCGCCCTGACGCTGGTCCCGGCGATCCTCGGCTTCGCGGGCAAGAAGGTCCTGCCCGCGGGCGAGAAGAGCAAGCTGTTCGGCAAGGGCAAGGCCAAGAGCTCCGGCGCCGACCTCAAGGCCAAGCCCAACGGCGGCACCCGCTGGGCCCGCTTCGTGCTCCGCCGCCCCGTCATGGTGCTGCTCGCCGGAGTCATCGGCCTCGGCGTCATCGCCATCCCGGCGAGCAAGCTGGAGATGGGTCTGCCGGACGACGGCGCCCAGCCGGTGTCCACCACCCAGCGCAAGGCGTACGACCTGATGTCCGAGGGCTTCGGCCCCGGGTTCAACGGCCCGCTGATGGTGGTCGTCGACGGCGACAAGGCGCTCGCCGACAGCACCGCCGAGCGGATCAAGGGTCTGCCCGGGGTCGCGGCGGTGGCCCCGCCGATGCAGAACGAGGCCAAGGACGCGGCGATCGTCAGCGTCATCCCCAAGGACCGGCCCTCCTCCCACGCCACGGAGGAACTGGTCCGCACGATCCGCGACGGCAGCGGGGACGACGTGCTCGTCAGCGGTCAGACCGCGATGAACATCGACTTCTCGCAGAAGATGAACGACGCGCTGCTGCCCTACCTGGCGCTCGTGGTCGGTCTCGCCTTCCTGCTGCTGATGCTCGTCTTCCGCTCGATCCTGGTTCCGCTGAAGGCCGCCCTCGGCTTCCTGCTGTCGGTCGTCGCGGCCCTCGGCGCGGTCGTCGCGGTGTTCCAGTGGGGCTGGCTCGGCTCGGTCTTCGGGGTGGAGCAGACCGGTCCGATCATGTCGATGATGCCGATCTTCATGGTGGGCGTCGTCTTCGGTCTGGCCATGGACTACGAGGTCTTCCTGGTCACCCGCATGCGGGAGGCGTACGTCCACGGCGAGCGCCCGGGCCAGGCGGTCGTCACCGGCTTCCAGTACAGCGCCCGCGTGGTCGTGGCCGCCGCCGTCATCATGATCGCGGTGTTCGCCGGCTTCCTCGGGGCCAGCGACCAGATGGTCAAGATGATCGGCTTCGGCCTGGCCATCGCCGTCCTCTTCGACGCCTTCGTGGTCCGCATGGCCATCGTCCCGGCGGTGCTCGCGCTCCTCGGGCACAAGGCCTGGTGGCTGCCGAAGTGGCTCGACCGGATCCTGCCGAACGTCGACGTCGAGGGCGAGAGCCTGCGCAAGCACCTCGGCGAGGACTCCGGACCCGCGGAGGGTCCGGGCAAGGACCGCGAGCTCGTCAACGCCTGACCGGAGCACGCACACCGGCCCCGGCCCCGCACCCCTTCGGGGGTGCGGGGCCGGGGCCGTTCCGGTGCCCGGCCGCTGCGCCTAACGGGTGGCGGGGGCGGCCGGCGCGTACGTGCGGCGCAGGAATCGGCGCAGCGCGGCGATGTCGAACTGGACGACCGCGACCCCGTCGGGGGAGTGGAACTCGACGACCGCCTGCACGCGGCCGCACGGCCAGACGCGCACGTCCCCGGTGCCCGTCGGCGACGACAGGCCCGCCTCCAACAGGGCGCGGGGGAAGACCCACTCGTTGTCCGTGCCCTCGGGGGACAGCTCGGCGGGGAAGACGATCCGTACGGCCAGCGGTTCGTCGGGGGCGAAGCGCAGGGCGACCGGGATCGTCCGGTAGAGGGGGTCGTCGGTGATCACGCGGGCGCGCACCCGCTCCTCGACGGCGGTCGTGTCTGCGGTCGCTGCTGGATTCTCCGCGGTGGCTGACATCGACAGGGCTCCTCGAAATCGGAACATTTGCGTCCGTTTGTCCGTCCAGACTCGCACATTCCGACGAAAACGCGCGCCACTATTTGTGATGCGACCGCTCTTGCCAACGGTTTGCAACTGGGCACTATTCTTGAACGGTTAAAGATTTTGTGAGGTAAACAGGAAGCGGAGCCACTCCATGCATGTGCCCGACGGATTCATCAACGCACCCGTCTCGGTGGCCGCCGGAGTGGTGGCCGCGGCCGCCGTCGCCGTCAGCCTCCGCGGCGCCCGCCGCGAGCTCGACGAACGCACCGCGCCCCTCGCGGGCCTCGTCGCCGCCTTCATCTTCGCCGTGCAGATGCTGAACTTCCCGGTCGCCGCCGGCACCAGCGGCCACCTCCTCGGCGGCGCGCTCGCCGCCATACTCGTCGGCCCCTACACCGGCGTGCTGTGCGTGTCCGTCGTCCTGCTGATGCAGGGCATCCTCTTCGCCGACGGCGGCCTGACGGCCCTCGGCGTCAACATCACCGTCATGGGCGGCGTCACCGTCGTCGTCGCCTACGCCGTCTTCCGCGGCCTCCTCAAGGTGCTGCCGGCCACCCGCCGATCGGTCACCGTGGCCGCCTTCACCGGGGCCCTGCTCTCCGTACCGGCCGCCGCGGCCGCCTTCACCCTCCTCTACGCCCTCGGCGGGACCACCGACGTCCCGATCGCCAAGGTGTTCACCGCGATGGTCGGCGTGCACGTCCTCATCGGCATCGGCGAGGCCCTCATCACCGCCGCGACCGTCGGCGCCGTCCTCGCCGTCCGGCCCGACCTCGTCCACGCCGCGAGCGGCCTCGGCACCCCGCTGAAGCTGCGCGTCGGCGGCGAGCTCGTCGACGCTCCGGCGCCCGCGCCGGCCGCGCCCGTCGCCGCCCGCTCCACCCGCGGGGTGTGGCTGACCGGCCTCGTCACCGCCCTCGTCCTCGCCGGCGTCGTCTCCTTCTACGCCTCGGCCAACCCCGACGGTCTGGAGAAGGTCGCCGCCGACAAGGGCATCGACGCCAAGGTCGAGGACCACGCCGCCGCGGACTCCCCGCTCGCCGACTACGGCGTCAAGGACGTCGAGAACGCCCGCCTGTCCGGCGGCCTCGCCGGGGTCATCGGCGTCGGAGTCACCGTCCTCGTCGGCACCGGCATCTTCTGGAGCGTGCGCCGCCGCCGTGCCGAGGACCTGACCGCCACCTCCACGGCCGCCCCCTCGGCCCACTGACATGGGGGCCGGGCACGCGCACAAGCTGTACCGGCACGGGCACTCGCCCGTGCACGCGCTGCCACCGCACTGCAAGATCGCCGCGGTCTTCGCCTTCGTGGTGGTCGTCGTCTCGACGCCGCGGGAGGCCATGTGGGCCTTCGGCGCCTACGCGGTCCTGGTCGCCGCCGTCGCGGCGGCGGCCCGGATCCCGGCCGGGTTCCTGCTGCGACGGCTGCTGATCGAGGTGCCGTTCGTGGCCTTCGCCGTCCTCATGCCGTTCGTGGCCGAGGGCGAGCGCGTGCAGGTGCTCGGCATGTCGCTGAGCGTCTCCGGACTCTGGGGCGCCTGGAACGTCCTCGCCAAGGGCACCCTCGGCGTGGCCGCCTCCGTGATCCTCGCCTCGACCACCGAACTGCGGTCGCTGCTGCTGGGGCTCCAGCGGCTGAAGCTGCCGCCGCTGCTCGTCCAGATCGCCTCCTTCATGATCCGGTACGGCGACGTCATCACCGGCGAGCTCCGGCGCATGTCCATCGCCCGCCGCTCCCGAGGCTTCGAGGCCCGAGGCGTCCGGCACTGGGGCGTCCTCGCCAAAACGGCCGGAGCCCTCTTCATCCGTTCCTACGAACGCGGCGAACGGGTCTACCTCGCGATGGTCAGCCGCGGCTACAACGGCTCCATGCCGGTCATCGACGACGTGTCGGCCACCCGCGCCCAATGGGCGTACGCGGCCGTGCTCCCGGCGGCGGCCCTCGCCGTCTGCCTCATGGGATGGACGCTGTGACCCCGTCCGGCGGGACGGGCGCCGCGACCCCGTCCGGTGCGCCGGGCACCCCGACCGGTCTGATGGGATGGACACCGTGACCGCTGCCCCCGCTTCCCCCGCCCCGTCCTCCCCCGCGGCCGTGCCCTCCCTTGAGGTGTCCGGCGTCGCCTACGCCTACCCCGACGGCCACCAGGCCCTCTTCGGGGTCGACCTCACCGTCGGACACGGCGAACGGGTGGCCCTGCTCGGGCCCAACGGCGCGGGCAAGACCACCCTGGTCCTGCACCTCAACGGCATCCTGGGCGGCGGCGTCGGCACCGTCACCGTCGCCGGTCTGCCCGTCGAGAAGCGGCACCTCGCGGAGATCCGCCGCCGCGTCGGGATCGTCTTCCAGGACCCCGACGACCAGCTGTTCATGCCGACCGTCCGCGAGGACGTCGCCTTCGGCCCGGCCGCCGCCGGAATGCGCGGCGCCGAGCTGGAGACCAGGGTCCGCGAGGCCCTCGACCAGGTCGGCATGGCGGCCTTCGCCGACCGGCCGCCGCACCACCTGTCCTTCGGCCAGCGCCGCCGGGTGGCCGTGGCGACCGTCCTGGCGATGCGCCCGGAGATCCTCGTCCTCGACGAGCCCTCCTCCAACCTCGACCCGGCCTCCCGCCGCGAGCTCGCCGACATCCTGCGTTCGCTGGACGTCACCGTCCTGATGGTGACCCACGACCTGCCCTACGCGCTGGAACTGTGCCCCCGCGCGGTGATCCTCAGCGAGGGCGTCATCGCGGCCGACGGCCCCACCCGCGACCTGCTCTGCGACGAGGAACTCATGGGCGCGCACCGCCTGGAACTCCCCTTCGGCTTCGACCCGCGCGCCACCGCCGCCCCCGGCCGCCGGACCCGCTGAACCCCGGCCCCCGAGCCCCGTACGGGACGGGGAAGCAGGACCGGCCGGGCGGCGTTGCATCCTGATGGACGACCCCGCACGGGGGTCGTCGGAGCGGGCGAGCAGCACACGAGGAGTCGGCAGTGGAGGTCCAGGGGACGGTGGCGGAGGGCTTCGAGGCCGTCCGGGAAGCGTTCGTGCGCAACTTCGAGGTCCTCGGGGACCGCGGCGCCGCCGTCGCCGTGTACCGGGACGGCCGCCGGGTCGTCGACCTGTGGGGCGGTTCCAAGGACGCCGACGCCGCGGACGACGCCGCGGGTTCGGGGGAGTGGCTGGCCGGTACCGCACAGGTGGTCCGGTCCGCCACCAAGGGGGTCGCGGCGGCCGTGCCGCTGCTGCTCCACCAGCGCGGCCTCCTGGACCTGGACGCGCCGGTCGGGGCGTACTGGCCGGAGTTCAAGGCGGGCGGCAAGGAACACGCACGCGTCCGCGACCTGCTCTCCCACCGCGTCGGCGTTCCGGCGCTGGACCGGGGCCTGACCCCGGCGGAAGCGATCGACGGGGTGTCCGGGCCGCGCGCCGTCGCCGCGCAGGCCGCCCTGTGGGAGCCGGGCACCGCGCACGGCTACCACGCCCAGACCTACAGCTGGCTGCTGTCGGAGCTGGTGCTGCGGGTCACCGGCGCCTCCCTCGGCAACTGGCTCGCGGAGCAGGTCACCGGTCCGCTGGGGCTGGACTTCTGGATAGGCCTGCCGGAGGGCGCCGCCGACCGGGTGGGGCGCGTCGCCCCAGTCGACCCGCCCGAACGTGCGGGCGCGCTGAAGGTCCGCCCCCGCAGAAACGTTTCCGAGGCCTACGCCGACCCGCACTCCCTCACCCGCCGCGCCTTCGCCGCGATCGACCCCCTGCCCGACGAGAACGCCCCCGCGTACCGGGCCGCGGAACTTCCCGCCTCCGCGGGCATCGGCACCGCCCGCGCCCTCGCCGGGTTCTGCGCGGGGCTGATCGGCGACACCGAGGACGGCGCCCGCCTCTTCACCCCCGAAACCACCGCGCTCGCCGGCACCGAACTCTCCTCGGGGCCGGACCGGGTCCTGGTCGTCAACACCCGCTTCGGCCCCGGCCACATGCTGCACGGCCCGGCGTCACCGCTGCTGTCCCCGGCGTCCTTCGGCCATCCTGGGCGCGGCGGATCGCTGGCCTTCGCGGACCCCGAGGCGGGCATCGGCTTCGGCTACGTCACCAACGGCCTCGCCAAGTCCGTCACCGCCGACCCCCGCGCGCAGGCCCTCGTACGGGCGGTGGGGGCGAGCCTGTAGGTCCGCCGGGTGACGGAGGCCGGTGACGTTGCCGGCGGGCGTCGAGGGGCGCGTCAGTCGCGTTCGCGCACGTCGGCCACTGCGGCCCCCGCGTGCTCGATGAGCTCCTTCGGGGCCATCGGGAACACCGAGTGCGGGGTGCCGGCGGCCGCCCACACCACCTCGTGGGCCAGCAGGCCGGGGTCCGCCAGCACGCGGGTCCGGGTGCGGTGGCCGAAGGGCGGGACGCCGCCGATGGCGTACCCGGTGGTCTCCCGGACCAGCGCCGCGTCCGCCCGCGTCACCTTGCCCGCGCCCAGCTCCCGTCGTACCGCCTCCAGGTCGACCCGCGAGGAGCCGTCCATCAGCACCAGCACCGGGACCCCGTCGGCGGCGAAGATCAGCGACTTCACGATCTGGCCGAGGGCGCAGCCGATCGCGGCGGCGGCATCGGCCGCGGTCCGCGTCCCCTCGGGGAAGGTCCGGACGGGGAGGTCGAGGCCCAGCCGGGCCAGGGCCTCGGCGAAGAGGGGGTGCGTCGTCGTCATGCGGGGACGTTAGCGGCCATGCCGGCCCGGGGGCGAGCGCATTCCGGGGCGAGCGGGTTCCGGGCCGGCGGACGGACGGACGCGGCGGGCCGGAGGTACCTGGCGGACCGGGCGCCCCCGACCCGGCCCGGGGGCCGGGTCGGGGCCGCGAGGGGCCGGGCGTCAGGAGTTGAGGACCCCGGCGACGATCCGGCCCGCCGCGTTGCCGCCGTGGCCCCCGCCCTCGACCATCGCGGCGGCGGCCAGGTCGCCGCTGAAGCCGGTGAACCAGCTGTCCGGGCTGCTCGCCCCGTCGACCTCCGCCGAGCCGGTCTTCGCGCCCTTGTCGGAGCCCCGGACCGACGCCATCGCCTCGGCGGCGGTGCCGCCGGGGGAGGCCGTCTGCTTCATCATCCGCACCAGCTGCGCCGATACGCCCGGCCGGAGCGGCCGCGAGGCCGTCGCCAGGGTGCGCCCGTCCAGGGAGGCCTTGACGACCACCGGCTGGCGGAACACGCCGGTCCGGGCCGTCGCGGTGATCGAGGCGAGGTTCAGCGGGTTCATCTGGATGGCGCCCTGGCCGATGTACTCCGCGGCCGCCGCCGGACCCGAGGTCACCGGGACGGTGCCGTCCTGGGTGACGACGCCCGCCTTCCAGTCCAGGCCGATGCCGAAGACGTCCTTCGCCTCGCGGGGGAGCGCGCCGTCGTCGCCGACCTGGTCGATCAGGCCGATGAAGGCGGTGTTGCAGGACCGGGCGAAGCTCGTGGAGAACGGCTTGCCCTGAAGGCTGAAGCCGTCCAGGTTGCGGAAGGGCTTCCCCTCCCACGACACGGTCGGCGGACACTCCGCCGGCTTGTCCGCCGCCACCAGGCCCTTCTCCAGCAGCATCGCCGCCGTCACGATCTTCATCGTCGAGCCCGGTGCGCGGCGGCCCTGGAGCGCCGCGTCGAAACCGTCCTTGCGGTGGTTGGCCACGGCCAGGACGTCGCCGGTGCTCGGCTGGACCGCGACCACCGAGGCCTCGGCGTACGAGGTGACCGCCTTCTCCGCGGCGGCCTGCACGTCGGCGTCCAGCACGGTCCGGATCTCCCCGGGCTTGCCCTCCACCAGCGTCAGCAGGCTCCGCTTGGGCGCCTCGGCGGTGGTCGGCTCGATCCACAGCTCGACGCCGGGGGTGCCGCCGGTCTTCTCCCCGTACGTCTTGCGGAGCTGGTCCAGCACCGTCCGCAGCGAGGGGTACAGCTCGGGCGTCAGCTCCTTGCCGTTGCGGTCGATCGCCTTGACCGGCGGGCTCGCCGGGGTGCCGGCGCGCAGCGCCTCGCCCTTCTGGAGCTGCGGGTGGACCACCGATTCCTGCCAGTCGACGAGCGGCTTGCCGGTGCTCACCCCGCGCACGACGGTCAGCCGGGAGTCGTAGACGAGGGGCTTGGTCGAGCCCTCGTACGTCACCTCCGCCTCGACCTTGAAGGGCACGGTGGTGCCGTCCGGGGTGCCGGGGGTGATCACCGTCTTCGAGACGTACGCCTTGGTCCGGTAGTCCGCGACGGCCGTCCGCGCCGCCGGCGCGTTGTTCGTCAGCTCGCCCGCCGCCTGGGCGTCGCCCGCCGCCCACGCGGCGAGGAAGGCCTTCGCGGTGGCGGCCGCGTCCTTCTCCGCGACCGGTCCGGTCCCCTTGGACGCGGGGGCCGCCTTGCCGCCCACCTCGGCGGCGCCCGCGCCGCCGCCCTCGTCGGCCACCAGTGTCCAGGCGCCGTATCCCGCCCCGCCGACCATCGCGAGGAACACCCCGCCGATGATGGCGCCCTTTGCCGCCCCGTTCATCCTTCGTCCTCCCCCGTGTCCACAGTTCTCTGAACATGTTCAAAGAACCCCAGGTGCGGACCTTACTCTGTGCGAGCGAGCGGCATGCGCGTTGTTACCCGACCGGAACATCGCCGCGGGGGGTGGGGCGGGCGCCGACCGCCGGTGCCGACAACCACGAGGGGCCCGGCACCGTGCGGTGCCGGGCCCCTCGTTCGTGCTGCTAGATCCAGGTGTCCAGCCACATCCTGTTGCGCCAGGAGTCCATGGGGAGGGTCTGGCCCGTGTAGATGGGCCAGAAGTAGATGGAGTTCCATCCCTCAAGGCGCCCGAGGCCCCGACCAGCCAGTTCTTGACCCGCCGGGGCCGTCGAGGGCCTACTGGGCCGTCTCAGGGCCGTGATCATGGTCCGGACGAGTCCCGAAGAGGCCGTCCACGGCTTTCCGGGTCCGGCCCTCGCTGCTGGGCATCAGGTGCGTGTAGGTGCGCAGGGTGAAGCCAGGATCGGCGTGGCCCAGGTACTGACTCAGCGCCCGGATATTCTCGCCCGCGTCCAACAGGACCGACGCGTAGAAGTGCCTAAGCGCGTGCATCCCGTGCTGAGGCGCGGACGCGTAGCGCTCGCCTTCGTCCGCCGGGGGGATGATCCCGGCGAGGGCAAGAGCGGGCTTCCACATGAAGTCGTTGAAGTAGCTGACCCGGATGAAGCTGCCACCCGAGCCGCTGAAGATGAGCGACTTCGTCACGAGCGGGCCGTCCGGCGTACGCCACGGCAGGGTGACCTTGACCGGCGGGCACAGCTTCGAATGGGCGCGCAGAGCCGCCGCAACAGAGCGGGGGAGCGGCACGGAACGCGTCTTCCCGCCCTTGGGGAGGGCGAACACGTACTTCCCGCGGATCCGCTTCAGTTGGTGCTGCACGCGGACCCACTCCCCCTCGTAGTCCAGCTCCTCCACGTCGATCCCGAACACCTCGCCCTGCCTGAGGCCGCATCCACTTGCGATGTCCACGGCCGTGCGCAGGCGCCCAGGCAGCGCGGCACGTACAGCGAGTACCTGAGTGGGCGTCCACGGCGCCACACGCGGCTGTGCGGGCTTGGGAACCTGAACGGACCGGGCCCGGCAGGGGTTCTTGGTGATCAGCCCGTCGTCAACAGCGGCGGCGAACGCGGCTGAGACCGTACCGAAGATGATCCGGCGGTGCGACGAGGCGGCACCGCTGCTCTCCAGCGATCCCAACCACGTGCGGATGTGCCCCGGCTGGAACGACGGCACCGGTCGCGTCCCAATGTACGGGTAGGCGTGCAGCCTCAGCCTTCGCTCGGCAGCCTCACGGCTGTTGATCTCCGTGGTGTGGGTGGCCACCCACTTCTCGGCGAACTGCTGGAAGGTAATGCGGCCGGCGCGCGGGTCGACGTACTGGCCGCGTGCCATGTCGGCGGCCGTCTCGTTGAGCCACTGCTCGGCGAGCCTCTTCTGCTTGTCGGGGAAAGACTTGGACTTCTCGGTGCCGTCGGGGCCGATGTACCGGGCGCGGTACCGCATGCCGACGCCGTGCCGGTCGCTCTTGACCCGGGCGGGCTTGCCATCGGCGTCGAACTCGGTCTTGTACCAGCGGTCTTGGATGTGGCCTGCCACGTGGTGTGCCTTTCCGGGCGTATGTAGCAAGGGCGGGCCCGATTGGGCCCGCCCTCGGTGGTCTTGGTCGTGGTGTGGGATCAGGCGGCGTTGCTGATGTCTGCCTGCATCTGTTCGGCGATCCAGCGGTGCACGGCGCTGGGGTCGTAGCGGACGTGCTTGCCGACACGGAATCCGGCCGGGCCGGTGCGCTTCTTGCGCCACTGGTAGACGGTCTCCAGCGGAACGTCGAAGAGTTCGGCGATGTCGTCGGGGGTGAGGTAGCGGTCGGGGAGTCCGCCGCGCAGCGTTGCGCGGGGGTCGGGCTGATTGGCCACCGTGCTCTCCTTGGCTTTCCGGAGGATCCGCAACATCCGCCACGCCGCAACAGAGCTGGTCAGCGGCTCGCGTTTGTGGCGGATCGGGATTCTGTGGCGGATAGTGCCGACACGCGCGTGGCGTGGCGACACCTGGGTGCTGGCGGCCGGTTATCCAGCGACGGGGAAGAGCGGTGTGGCGGCTTCCCCGTGCGTGTGGCGGATGGGCGTGGCGGTATCCGCCACAGACTCACCCCCGCTGACCTGCGGTGTGGCGGATGTTGCGGCTGTTGCGGATGTCAGAAGGGGCAGGGGGCAGTAGCGCTCCCAGGCGTCCGTCAGGTCCTCGGCGTAGTAGCCCTTGGGGGTGCCTGATGCGGTACGGATACCGCGCGGTTTGATGGGCTTGTTGCCGGGGGTGACGTACTGGCCGAGGAGTCGGGCCAAGGTCCGGGAGTTGAGAGGCTTGTCGTCGAGGTCGCCCCAAGGGGCTTCGTCCATGCGGAGGAGGCATTCGAGGATGACGGCGGTCGACATCCGGTCGGCCCCGCAGAAGACGTGGTCGCGGAGATCGGTCAGAAGTCGGACCCCGATCGAGGACTCGTCGTTGTCCTTCGCCGCCGCGACGAGTTCGAGGCAAGCCGCGCGGGCGCGGGCGGGCCAGCTGCCGCCGGCGGCATCGGCGACGGCGAGAAGCGGTTCCCATACGTCCGCCGGGCGGTCGGTCACCCCGTCCGGCATGGCGGGCCAGGCCCCGGCTACCTGGTCGCGGACTGTTTCGGCCCACTTCGCTAGGCGGTCCCGCAGTGCGTGGCCTTGCTGCTCGTGGACGCGCTGGCGATAGGGCTCGACCTTTTCGTTCGGGGCTCGCTTACGCATGCGGACAATGACGGAGCGGGTCAGGACCGTGTCCGGCAGGGATCCGAGTCCGGCCATGGCTACGGCGCAGTACGAGGGGAAGACCTGCGCGGTCTGGTTGGACCCGTCCCCCACGCATCGGAGGGCGCCGCCGCTGCGCCGGTACCCCGCGTTGAGGAAGCCGCGGAGAGCTTCGTCCGGTCCGGCTTTGGGGCCGAAGATCGTGTCGACCTCGTCGAAGAGAACGGTGGGAAGTCCCTCCGGGGCGCCGACGAGCCGGTAGAGCCCGTTGGCTGAGGCGGAGACGGTGGTGACCGGGCGCGGGGTGAGGATCTCGACGATCTCCAGTGCCCGCGACTTCCCCGACCCCGGTTCCGGGGACAGGAACGCGATCCTGGGGGTGGTCTCGAAGCAGTCGATGAGGTGGGCGTGGGCGTCCCACAGGACCACGGCCACGTAGGCGGCCTCCCTGGGGAAGATGTTGAACCGGCGGTGGAAGGCTTCCACCTCGTTGAGCAGGGCGGCTCCGTCGATGGGTGCGGCCTGGGGCTTGTGGTCGCTCATCAGGCGGCCTTCCCTTCCTGGTTGGCGGTGGGGTTAATGCAGACGCAGGTGGTGCGGTGCCGTTCGTGGTCGGCGATCACGGCAAGCGCGCGGGCATGCCCCGCGGCGAATAGGTCGCGTCCGCATGCGCACCAGGAGCGGACGGTCGGGGTGGTGCCACGGCCGGGAGCGGTGATGTGGAGCCAGGCGACCGGGCGACGCCCGTCGTCGGCGCGCGGGTCACGGCGAACGGATGAAAGGACGCCTTCGGCGACGACTTTCGGCGCACCACCCTCGGAGCGGGCGGGGGTCGGTTCGGCGGTGTGGGGGCCGGTGGTCACGATGCCCTCACCGCCACGGCGTTGAAGCCGCGTGTGACCGCGCGTTCGGCGTACGCCTCGGGCACCCCGACGGCCACGGCCGCCTCGATGACATGGCGTCCGAGGACCTCCAGATCGCACGGCCCGGGACAAGCGGTGTGCTGCTTGGCGAGAAAGCGGGCGACGCCGTACGCGGTGCTGCCGGCGCCCTGGTCGCGGCAGGCGGCAACCCTGGCGAGACCACGATTCAGCCCGGTCCGGACGAAGGTGTCGTTGTGCCGGCACCCGGTGGCAAGCGACTCGTTCCAGGTGGAGCGGGTCGTCAGAGAAGAGTCCACCTCCCCGCGAACGGGCGGGGTGGATTCTTCCTTCGCGACGAGAGCCAGGACGGCGTCCGGCAGAGCGGTGATGTTGCCTGTGCCGGGGCCGTACCAGCGGGCGTAGACCATGGAGGACTTGATGTCGATGCCGGGCCGGACGCCGTTGGCGGACTGCATGATGCCCCGGTAGATCCAATGCTCCCCGCGGGTTGTCGCCACGACCTTGGTCGGGGCGAGGTGTTCCCGGGCCCAGGCCATGGCGTCCGGGTTGTCGAGGTCCACGACGGTGAGCCGTGCCCCGCCGGGGTGGTAGGCGACCGCTCCGGCCTGGCGCCAGGCCCGCGACCATGCTGAGGATGTGAGAACGGTTTGGTCGGTGGTGGCAGCGCCCCAGGCGTGGCAGGGGGCCGGGCACTGGCAGGGGCCGGCGGCCTTCATGTGGGGCCGGTCGCCACACGCGGAGTTCGTGCAGGCGCGGCAGTTCCCCACGGGCAGCTTGCCCTCCCGCAGGGGCAGGACGGGCAGGCCCATCTCGGCGAGCCAGAGCGCGGTCCGCAGGTGCCCCTTGGCGTGGAGCGGGATCATCGGTGTCCTGCCTTCCAGCAGGACGGGCAGAGGTCGCGTCCGCTGGGTCGGGTGCGCCATCCGTCCGCGCGGCGGATCCTCCGTACCGCGGTGACGGTGTGGGCGAGGGGATGGTGCGTAGCGTTGTGGCATTCGGGCCCGTCGCAGTTGACGGCGGGGAAGTTGTCGGCGCTCATGCTGCTACCGCCCCGGTCCGGATGTGGGTGAGGAGGGTGCGGCCGATCCATCGGGTGTAGGCGGGCGGGATCGCCTCGGTGAGTTCCTCGCGGACGTCGGTCCAGGTGATGCCCATCGCGGCCTGCATCTCGGGGACGGTGGCCTTGCCCCCGCCGGCTCCGTAGGCGGCGACGTAGGGGCCGTCACGGTAGATGCCGTGGCGCCAGCCCCGGACGTAGCCGCGGTGGCGCAGGTGTGGTGGCTGGTCGGTGGTCCAACCGCCGAGTTCGAAGACGCGGTGGCGGAGGACCCCCAGGCTGAACTGCTCCCCACACAGGCGCAGGTCGGGGCGGACGGGGGCTTTGCCGTTGGGCTGCTCGATCACGTACGGCAGGCCGGACGCGTCGAGGAGGGTGCGGAGTTCGGGGATGAGCTGCACATGCTCACGCCCCCAGCCCATCGCACGGTTGGTGCCGACGGTGAGCGCACATCCGTCCTGGCAAGGCGGGGACGCGTGGATCGTCGAGTAGGCGGCGATCCCACCAGAGGTGATCAGGTCGGCGAGGACGGTGAGGGCGTCACCCTGCTGGAAGGGGAACGGGTACCGGGGGCGGGGGCGGATGTCGACGCCGGTCACGTTGAATCCGGCGCGGTGGTAGCCGACAGCGGCGCCGCCGGAGCAGCAGAACAAGTCCAGCAGTAAGGGCCGATCACGGCCGTCTACTCGCCGGATGTGGGCGGTGTGGGTCATACTGGTCTCTCCAGTTCTTGAGTGTTCTGGACGAGAGCGGCCCCGGTTCATTGGCGTGAGAGGGGGCCGCTCTTGGCATGTCGGGTGAGGGTCAGAAGCCGTTGTGGGCGGCGGGGCCGGGGCACTCGTAGCCGGGGCAGTCACACCCGTGGCATTCCTGGCACTCCTCGGTGTCGCAGTCGTCGCACCAGTGGTGGCCGGGGCAGTGGTCCTGGCAGCACTCGTCGCAGTAGGTGTCGTCCACGGGGTGGCCTTTCAGCGCTGGTTGATGGTTCCGACGGCGCGGCCGAAGAGGCCGGTGGCGGTGATGTTCTGGGTGACGTGCTGGACCGGCGCCCGTCCCCGGCCCGCTCCGCGGGTGGCCCGGAGGATGAGCGGGGCGAGGGTGCCGGCGGCGATGAGGGCGATGGCGGCCCAGAGGGCTTCGGTCATGGCGATCAGTCCCGGGGCGGCGTAGGAGATCCCGAACCCGGCGGCGGCGATCCCGCCGCCGAGGGTCGGGGCGAGGAGCGCGGTCGTCTTCGCCCACGCCGGTACTGGCTGGACGACCGGCGCGGGGGCCGGGGCGGTGGGCTGGGGGTGGGTGTAGGCGAGGGTGCGGTAGCCGCCTGGGAGGGTGACCATCTCGACCCCCGGCGGGAGTTCCGCGGGCAGCATGACGGGGTGCTGGACGGCGGTCGGGTAGAGGACGGGGTCGCCGTAGCGGGCGGGCGGGGTGGTGCTCGCGGTCGTGGGTTCATAGGGCACGGCGGTCTCCATCGGGGTGGTTGGTCAGAGGCCGGATATGGAGCCGGTGAGGGTGGCCACGAAGGTGTGGATGGCGTCGGAGGCGCCGGTGTCGGCGAGGAAGAATCCGAACCCGGCCGCGACGGTGGCGGCGCCGGCGCCGAGGTGGCGGGTGCGGAGCAGGACGGCCAGGACGACGCCGAAGAGGACGACGAGGGAGAGCGTGACGGCCACGGGGGTCCCCGTTTCAGGGCGGGCCGGCGGCGCCGGGAGTGGTGCCGCCGGCGGGCGGGTGGTGGCTGTACGTGTTCGGGGTTACTGCCTACCGCCTACCGCCTACTGCCTAGTGGCTACTGCCTACTGCCCAACCTGCTGATGAAAGCGGCTCTGTGGGCAGTAGGCGGGCGGTAGGAGCGGCTTCTACTGCCCACCGGGGGTTGGGCGGTAGGCGGTAGGCGGTAGCTGTGGGTGAGGGGATTCAGGCGTGGTCGGGGTGGACGTAGACGGAGTGCGGGCCCCGGTCGCGGTAGACGAGTTCGCCGCGTTCGGCGGCTGCCTTGAGGGCCTTGCGGACGGACTCGCGGCCCCGGCTGACCGCGTCCGCGATGGTGGCGGGCTTCATGCCATCGGGGCCGGCCTCGTGGAGGGCTGTCATCGCGGCGGGCAGCCACTCGGGCCCGCTCCCGTCGTCTGTGCGGTGCGCGGAGAGGTTCAGCCCCTCCCGTGCGGGCTTGTCCTCCGGTGCCTCGGTGCCGGGTTCGGGGGTGGTGGCGAACTTGGCGTCGATCTGGCGCCGGAACTGCTCGGCGAGCGCGTCCTCGTCCGGCGCGGGGGCGGTGGTTGTGCCCCGGTGGGCGGAGAGGTTCAGGCCCCCGCCCGCCGGAGCACCCGCGGTGGATGCCGGTGCGGGCCCGGTGTCGGGTTGGGTGCGCTGGTGGTCGGTGATCCACGCGATACGGGTGGAGTCCCAGCGGCGGGCGTAGTCGGGGCCGGCGGCCTTGGCGGAGGTCTCGTCGAGGTAGGGGTGGCGGTCGCTGGTGGCGTGGACGATGTCGCGGATCTGGTGGGGCTTGATCCGCCAGGCCTTGAACAGGGCGGGCGGTGATTCGGGGCTGCCGAGGAATCCGGCTCCCTTGTAGGGGGCCTGGTCGACGCGCAGTCCGCGGGTGCCGGGGAAGAGTTTGGTCAGGTCCATGCCTTCCTTCTCGCCGCCGGTCAGGGCGACGCGGACCTTCGCCTCACGGCGGATCATCAGGTTTCCGAGCACGGATCCGGTGGCGCCCAGCGCGGTGAGGACGGTGCGCAGGCCCATCGCACGGGAGATCCGGATGACCTCCAGGATCTTGGCGGCGAGTGCCTTCATGGCCTTGTCGTTGCTGGCGAGGATCTCGGCGCCCTCGTCCACGACGAGCATGATCTGCGGAATCTCGGCGCTGATCGGCAGGAGGTCGGTGTTCGCGTCGGCCATGAGCTGCTGGTAGGCGACCTTGCGGCGGTGGGCCAGCGCGATCGCGGCGTCCAGCATGCGGTGCGCTTCCTCCGGGGTGGAGGCGAGCCAGTCGATCCCGGGCCGCACCACCTCGCCCTTGCCACCTTCCAGAGCGGGGCGGACCCAGGGCAGGCCCGCGGATCCGGCGTTGAGGTCGATGACCCAGGACAGGACGTCGGTGGCGAGGGCGAACACGGCCAGGACGGTGTGGACCCAGTTCGTCTTGCCCGATCCGGTCGGGCCGGCGGCGAGTGCGCACTGTTCGCGCAGGTAGACGTTCACGGGGGTGCCGTCGGTCCGGACGCCCCAGGGCAGGCCGGTGTGGATGGACAGGGGGCTGTAGTCGGTGGGGAAGGTGATGTCCTCGGACAGGACGTTGACGGTGGTCACGTCGATGAGGACGCGGCCCTGGTCGATGCCCGGGGACGCGGCGGCCGTGCAGCCGTGCGGGAGGCGGGCGTCCGCGGACAGGCGGGCGTTGTCCTTCGCGATCCGCTCGTAGGTCGTCCCACCGGGCGGGAGTTCGGCGTCGATCGTGAACCCGGTGCCGGTGGGCCACGTCTCGACCGCGAGGACGCGGACGGTGATCCCGCAGACCCGCTGGATCCGATCCACCCATTCCGCGGCGATTGCCCGCCGGCCGGCGGAAAGCTCCCGGGCGACGTGCCGTTCGGCGGCGGCGATGGCCTCCAGCTCGCGGGCTTCCTCGTACAGGCCGACGGAGCGTGCGGCGGCCCCCATCCCCACCCCGATCACCGCGAGGGAGCCGAGGGCGGGCCAGTTGAGGGGGCCGGTGGCCAGGGCCCAGGTGGTCCAGCCGGACCCGAGCAGCCATGACGCGGCCCGGGAGCCGATGGTGCGGGCCGCCAGACGCTGGCGGAGACCGGACGCGGTGTGCCCGATCGCGCCGACGGTGCCGATGGCGAGTGCCCAGGTGGGGGGCATGTGGGCGAGGGTGCCGACGGTGGCGACCGCGTACATCCCGGTGGTCGCGGAGAGGGCGCCGGTGACGGGTCCGTGGCCGGCGGCCCAGTCCAGGGCGAGCCCGTTGTGGGTGACGGTCTGGTTCTTGGTGGTGGTCATCAGACGTTCCAGCCCTTCTCGGCCTCGTGGCCGTTGCGGGGGTCCTCGTGGCGGGCGATGTCCGCCTCGTGGGCCTGCCGGAACGTCGGGCCCAGCTCCTCGGAGAAGTCGACGGAGTTCGCGAACACCCCGTAGAGGTCGGAGAGCATGTCGGCGACGACCTTCTCCAGCGGGAACTCGTTGTCGGAGCGTTCGGCGAGGATGCGCAGGATGTTCGCGATGGCCTGCAGGGCCTCGGGGAGGCCTTCGAGCATGGCGAGGATCTCCATGCAGTTCTCCGGCTCGTAGGACTGCGCGGCCTGCTCCATCTCGGCGGCCAGCTCCTCGAACCGGAACCCGGAAACGTTGCTCACAGCTACTCCCTGACTGGTGGGCGGTACGGGAACGTGCGTGGTGGGACGGGAAGCGGTGTCGCCGACCTCGTCGACGCCCTCCTCCTCCGCGAGGACCTCGGCCTCAGCGGCCTCCTCGTCGGCTTCGAGCTGGGCTGCGATGGCCTCGTCTCGGGCCTCGCGGCGGGCCCGGGCCCGCTCGACCAGACGCCGGTAGAGGCGCTGGCCGGGGTTGATCAGCCAGCCCCAACCGAGCTTCCGGCCCAGGGGGGTGGTGATGAGTCCGACCAGCCCGAGCGCGCCGCCGAGCACAGCGGCCATGGCCCGGCGGGCGTGGAAGCGGACGGCGGACCGCAGGAGGGCCTTGCGGGCGGCCTTCTGGGCAGGGGCCCTGGCGGCGGCCAACCGGGCCCGGTGCGCGGCCTGCTGAACCTGATCGCGGTTCCTGCCGACCGTGCGGCCGGTGGCGCGGTCCCTCGCGGTGCGGGCGGCACCGACCGCCTTCTCGCGGACGGCCGCAGCCTTACCGAGGCCCTTGGCGAGGGTCCGGGCCGCGACACCCCGCGGCTTTGCGACCCCACCACCAGCGCCGCCGTGGCCGGCGCGTTCGGCGGCCCTGGCCGCCCGCCGGTTGTCCGCGACCTGCCGGCGAGCGTTGGCGGTCGCGGTACGGGCTGCGGCCCGGGTCGGGGACTCGGTACGGGCCTGGGAACGCAGGGCATGCACTTGGCCCGCCCGGCCGCCGGCGAGACCGGCAGCTGCCCGCCCGGCTCGCTGCCGGGTCGACGGCGAACCCGTCCTTCCTGCGGCCGATCCGGATCGGCGACCGGCGTGGCCAATGGCCCCGTGCCGGGCCTGCCCGCCGGCCGACTTCCGGGAACCAGCCCCGGCCCCGGACCCTGCTCCCTTGCTCGGGGTTCCACCGGTGCTCTTGCCGGTGCGGGACTGCGACGGGATCCGCCCCAAGAGACCACGGCCCCCCGCACCACCTGCGGTTCGAGCGGAAGCCGGGGCTGCGGCGGACTTGGTCGCGGAGGTCTTCTTGATGTTCTTGGCGTTCTTGGAGCGGCGGTGTGCGGCGGCGGCGCCCAGGACCGCGGCCCCGGTCATCGCCAGAGCTGCGGCGATCGGCCCGCCGGTCAGCGCGGCGCTGGCCAGGAGACCTGCGGTCGCGTTCGTCCCCGACAGGGACAGCGGGACCACCGGAAAGCCCCCGGCGGTGTGGTCAACAGCCTTGCCCGCCGCGGGCATGCCCGGATCCGACGCGGGCGGGGTGGTCGGGCTGGGGGTGGATTCTTCGGGTGGAGCCTGCGGTTCGGTGACGGTGTCAGTCATGCTGAACGTGCTCCCTCGGGAGAAGAGGGCCCGGCCGCGAGCCTCCTACAGCAACGGCCGGGCCCTGCCTGTACGTGCAGGTCAGAACTGGTTCGCTTCCAGAGCGAAGAACATCGTGGTCGCGCGCTCCATCTCCGGGTGATCGGCGGTGACGTACTGCCGGATCGCCTGGAAGGCGTCGTAGCGGGTCGTCCCGGTGGGCGGGGTGTACGTGCCGTTCTGCGTCATCGCCGCCCGCCCGGGCAGCTCCAGGGTCAGCACCCAGAAGTGCGAACCCTGGGAAGCCGGGACGGGTGCGGTGGTCTGTGCGTGTGGCGTGGTCACGTGTATCTCCTGATCGGGTCGGGGGTTCAGGCGGCGACGGGCTGTTCGGGGAAGTCGTGGCAGGCCACGCACATGCCGAGCGAGGTCGGGATGACGTAGGGGAGGTGGTCCCGGCAGACGGGGCACCGGCGGCGGGCCGCGTTCGCCTTCTCCAGGGCCGCCCAGCGATCCGGGGTCATCGGTCGGACCGGCTTCGCCAGGTCGATTCGGTAGAGGTAGGCGACGAGCGGGCCCCGCCGCCGGCGAGGGCGTTCGAGTTGGGCGGCGACGTCCTGACCACCCGGGCGGAGCCCCAGGGCGCGGAGTTGGCGGCGGGTGGCCAGTCCGTCCGGGGCGAGGTGCCAGCGGTGGACGGGCAGGGTGCCCATCAGCCGGTGCCGGCGGGAACGGCGGTCAGGTGCGGGCGGTCGGAGTCGTCGCGGGCGGCGAGGATCTGCTTGCGGCCCCAGGACTCGCTCATGCCGTACGCCTCACCGAGTGCCCGTGCGGACAGGGGCCGTGCGGCCTGTGCGGATTCGGCGTACGTACGGCGTGCGTCCTGCCGCAGCCGCTCCAACTCCGCCTCCTCGAACACCTCCTCCCGCGACATCCCCTCATCAAGGTGTGCGGGTTGTACGGGCACGGCGTGCGGGGTGTGCGGATCATCCGTCCGCACACCGTCCGCATAGGCGCTGAGCTGCGGCAACGCCTCCCGCACCAGCACGTGCGGCACTTCCTCGACCGGGGCCGGGTCCCGGTCGATGTCGACGGTGTCCGGGGTGTGCGGGGGGTGTGCGGGTTCTTCCGCACGTTCCCCGCACGGCTCGACCACTGGGGTGTGGGGGCGGTGGTGGAGGACCTTGGCGACGAGGTCGGAACCGAAGTAGATCGACCCGACCGGCAGGGACGTGGCCAGAAGTACGAGGGCCCAGTGTGCGGGGTCCCACTCGGCCAGCCGCATCCACTTCACGGACTCGGAGTGCAGGGCCGGCACCAGACCGTGGACGTAGTTCAGGACCAGGGACGCGGCCGTGTACGCGGCCAGCACCCGCAGCGCGAAGCGGCGGGCCTCGCCGGTCAGTACGAGGGCCGCGACCAGCGCGAGTGCCATCAGTCCGTCCACGACGAACGGGTACAGCGTCGCGGCCATCCCGTCCGCGCCGGTCGCCCGGGCGATGTCCCGCAAAGCGTTCCAGGACACCCGGAACGCCATCGCGACCACACCCACCAGAGCCAGCACGAGAAACGCCTTGCCCCACCGGTTCACGAGACGGCTCCGATCGCAACGACGTCGATCGAGCCGAGGAAGCGGGCCGGGTCACCGTCCTCGGTGTCCAGCTCGTGCCACTCCCACTTCGCGCCGTCCGCGACCCGGTAGCCGAGGGCGGCCAAGGCCGCGGTGCGCTCGGTGCGGGTGGGGACCGGAGAGGTGCGGGCGAAGCCGAGGTCCGGCCAGTCCTTCGGGGAGGGACTTTCGGTGACCACGTAGATCTCCCAGTCACCGTCGTAGCCGTTCGCGACACGGGCGCTGTGCGTCATGCGGCACCGCCCGACAGGCTCACCGCGGCGATGCTCCGGTTGATCAGGTTCCGGCGGGCGGCCAGCATCCGGCGGCGGGCCCGGCGGATCCGCTGGGCGTCCAGGTCGGACGGGGTACGGTCCAGGACTGCGATCTCCGCGTCGAGGAGGTCGACGTCCGCCAGGATCAGCGGCATCTCAACCTCGATCGCGTCCAGCTCCGCGTCCGACGGCTCCAGGCCGTCGGACCACGGCGTAACGAGGTCCTGAAGTGCGGCGATGGACTTCATGAGTCGTGTTCTCCCTAGCAGGTGGACGGCTCGAAGCGGCCCCGGTGTTAGCGCACCGGGGCCGCACTTCGTTGAGGGGAAGGTCAGGCGGGGCGCGGGTAGTGCAGTGCGCTCGGGTTGATGTGGGCCGGGTCGCTCTCGCAGTCCTCGGCCCAGCTCTCGTGGGTCCAGCAGGTCTTGCGGTCGTCGGCGTGCATGCCGGCGTCTTCCAGCTCGTTGTCACGCTGGATCGCCGCGGCGAGCTTCTTGTTCATGCGAACCCCTTCCGGGGCCGGAACGTCCGGCTCCCTGCGACCCCGGCCGTATGACGCCGAAGCGGCGGACGGCCGGAGGAGGCAGCCGGCGCGGCTAGTGCCGCGCGGGTGTCCCGATTCCGCGCATCACCGGCATGTCCGGTGCGCTTGCGCGGCGGATCGGGGAGACGCGAAGGGCGGCATCGGTCTGCGGGTCCAGCAGAGCGACGGCCAAGGGTCTTAACCGGATCACGAAGACTCCTGAATGGCAGGTCAACGCTGGTGAGGGGCTTCGCCGGCAGCCGTTGCCACGGTCTGCCGGTCCCGAGCCCGGGATCGGTGCGTCATCGTCACTGCTCTGACGCCAGCAGGGCGGCACGTACCGGGTGGCACCCCCTGCAAAGCGGGGCGTTCTCCAGAGCCGGCACGTGAAGCAAGGTGTTGCCGCCGAACGACAACCCGTCGTTCAGGGGACGGGATCACGCCCGTCTCGTTTCACTTGGCACGCTGTTGAGTTCTCAAGCGACGAACGCTGCCTTCGTACTCACCCCCTCGGGCTTTCCTCCGGGCTGTAACGCGGTACTTCTGGGCGGTGCGGTTCAGGGCGCACAGGCATTCATGCAGGTCAGAACGGAGTAGCCGCCCTCACTGCATGAGGTACATGCTTGAACATGTATCTCACATTGGCGGTTCTGGTTGGGGCTGTCAAGCTCTGCGCCTCAGCCGGTCCGTCTTGTGGTGTGGCATCAGAGTGCCGTCGAAGGGTGGGACGAAGTCACCACGTCCCTGGACGACTTGGGACGTCCTCGATAGCGTTCTGGGGGGCGATTGTGTCCCTGGACGTCCCTGGGGGTGGGATGGCGAACGAGCGGTTAAGGTCCGCGATGCTGACGCGAGGCGTCGCCGCAGATGCCCTGGCGGAGCACCTTGGGGTCGACCCCAAGACGGTGGAGCGCTGGATCACCAAAGGGCGGGCGCCTTACCGGCGGCACCGTCTTGCCATCTCGGCCTTCCTTCGGGAGGACGAGGGCTATTTGTGGCCGGATGGCCTGCCGGACGGGCAGCGTAAGGACGCTGCGGATGCCGAGGTCTTGAAGGTCTATCCGCACCGTTCCTACGTGCCGGCCGACCTATGGCTCCAGCTGTTCGGGCGGGCGGAACGGGAGATTGGCGTGCTGGTGCACGCGGGCGTTTTCCTCGCCGAGAATCCGCGTTGGCCGCAGCTGCTCAGGCTGAAGGCGGCTGGCGGAGTTCGGGCCCGCATCTTGCTCGGGGACCCGGAAAGCCCAGAGATTCGGCGCCGAGGGGACGAAGAAGAAATCGCCGAGGGCGTGGCCTACAAGGTTCGCGAAGTGATGAAGCTCTACCGCCCCTTGTACTCGGTTCCGGGGATCGAGTTCCGGCTCCATCGGTCGACGCTGCACAACTCGCTCTACCGGTCGGATGACGAGTGGTTGGTGAACACGCAGGTGTATGGGGTGAGCGCACCACTGGCGCCAGTTCTTCATCTGCGCAAGGTCGCTGGTGCTGAGCTGGTCTCCACATACCAACAGAGCTTTGAAAAGGTCTGGTCCGAAGCAGTCCCCATTGAAGGATGAGCATGAGCCGCCGTACTGACTATTTTGACGACCCCAACGCGCCGAAGGCCAACAGCATCGTGCCCGCAGTCACGGCGTTCGTCGTCAACGATGCTGGGGATGTGCTGCTGGAGCGGCGAGCGGACAACGGCCGTTGGGGCATGCCAGGGGGTGTCCAGGAGATCGGCGAGAGCATCGCAGGAACGGTGGTTCGCGAGGTCCTGGAGGAAACCGGGATCGTCGTCGATGTCGTAGGTCTTGTGGGCGTTTTCACCGACCCCGGGCATGTCATCGCATTCTCGGACGGCGAGGTACGGCAGGAATTCTCGCTCTGCTTTCGGGCCCGACCGGTCAGCGGCGAGATTAAGGTGAGTTCGGAATCCTTGGAGGTGCGCTGGATTCCCCGGGGGGAGATCGAGTCCCTCGACGTATCGCCTACCACCCGCCTGCGGCTCACGGAAGGCTTCCGTGACTCGCCAGTTCCCCGAATCAACTGAGCTTGGACTGCTCTGTCTCGAAGCGGCGCTGACGTACTCGGGCGACCCGGGCCAGAAGCTCCGGGCGAGCCGCGGATACGGCCCGGAACACGACGTGATCCGGGCCGTACCGGTCGAGCACCTCAGTCAACCGCTCAGCCGGGTCAACGAGCGCGCCCACGGGGCTGCTGGTCAGGTCGCAGTAGGTGATGGCATCCACCAACGCGGGTTCCGCGGGGCCGAACTCCGACAGCATCTCGCTCAGCCCCAACTCGGAGGCCTCCCAAGGAGATGATGTGTGGAAGGCTACGACACTGCACAGCCGGGGGTCGGCGCCCACCACGTCACGCAGATAGCGCGCTCCGTCGATCATGTGCTGACCCGTGTCCACGGCTGTCTGCGCGTATCCGACGTCGTGCGCGATGGCCGCTGCGGCCAGCAGTTCCGCGTCCTCGCCGAGTGCCGGGGCAAGCGTCAGGGCCTGCGAGTAGACGCGTTGAGAATGAGCCCACCGGGCCGGCAGGCTTTCGGCAAGCAGGGACTCCGCGAGATCGTGAGCCCACTTGGCCAACTGCATGTGAGTGCCTCCAAGCTGTCGAGGATCAGGACGCCGGACCCACGAACCGCCCGACTCCGTGCTGAGCGTGAACGTGTCCTGCGCCTTCAAGTTCGTGCACGGCACGACGGACGGTGCCCCGTGCGACCCCGTAGGACTCGGAGAGCTCTGCCTCACTCGGGAGTCGAGCACCGGCGGGCAGCTCGCCCGTCCGAATGCGGTCCAGCAGGTCCGCCATGATCCGTTTGTATGGTGCTGCCCGTGACCCGCCGCTGATCTGGCGCCCGACCCCGGCGACGGTGGTCACGTCACCAGCTTCCTCCAGAGCTCGAAGGGCGCGGCGGACGGTGGTACGGGCCACGCCGAACTCCCGCCCGATCTCCGCCTCGGACGGAAGTCCCTCGGGGTATGCACCCTCGGTGATCCTGTCCCGCAGAACTTCCGAGATCGTCAGGTACGTTCCGCGAGGGCTGGGGTTCGGCACGCGTTCCTCCAGGTCCACGTCGTGCGGTCGGCACCAGGTGGCGCCAGCGTCCCATTTTCGCATGCTCTGCTGCTTCATAGATGGTCCATCAAACCCATCCGCCTAATTGCCCTCTGAACTTCAGGGATGGCGGATCTTTCCAGAGTGCTAATCCATCCGGCTTTCTGAATCTCGCGGCAGAGGAGTTCGAGCATTTCCATCCCTTGGCCCATTTCCATGGCCAGCGCGTCTGCAACCGTCACGCCTACGGGAATGACCGGGGATGTGGGCGTGTAGTAATCAACGAACCTGTTGGTTACATCCGAAGTCACTGTAAGGAAGTATGCAAGGTCGGCTACATTTAGCTGTTTGAGGGATTTGCCGAAATTGAGGCCGCTGTATGCCGCTTGGCCTATTGTTTGGGATCTCAGCTCCTTCCATCCCGCGCGCAGGGCTGGCATTATGCCAATAAGCCAAGATTCATGTCTGCCTGCAGCTCTGCATAGAGAGCTGGAGCACTCCTTGATGGGGGCGAAGTGAACCCTGCTCGCTACGGCCCTAACATCCCGCACCACTCGATCAATCCCGTATGGAGGTTGTGCGGAAATTGCTGCGGATAGCAGAAAGTCGGCCAATCCGCTTTCCTGGAACCGCGTTCCATTATATTGCCAAGCCTCGCAGGTGGACGCCAGCGTTTCAGGGGTTAGGCGAGGGACGAGGGATGCCATGAACTGGCGAATCTCTGGAGATGAGTTGTTTCCTATGTGCTCGCCGAAGGTGATTACTTCACTCAATGGCCGAAATCGTGCCACGTCGCTGCTAAATTTAGCTTGCGTGGTCGGATCTGTTTGTTCCTGGCACCAGTTGTAAACCTCGATTACATCACTGAAGGGGCGCCCCCAAGCTGCGTCCGCGAGCTCTCGGCTCATATTTTCGAATTTGCTAATTTCGATGAACCCGTGAAGTTCACTCAAGAGAGTTTCCACTGAAACTTCCTGTGTGCGATTCGCTTCTGCGGCCGTCGCTAGTTCTTCTTCGAGATTACGTACGCGCTCCTTTAGGGCGGCATTGCGCCCTTCGGCTGCCTCGTACTCTTTGCGTGCGGCTGCCAAGTCCTCGCGGAGCTCTTTGATTTCCTCCATGAGGGTCAATGTTGCGTCTGTGTGGGGACTCCTAGATTTCTGAGCAAGCGCACTTGCTGTGCTGTCCCCCGCCCGCTCCTTGCTCCAGTCACTTATCAGCTCCGCCATCTCTGCCTTCGCTGCCCGCACCTCGTCCTCTTTGGTGTCAAGCAATGTATGCAAGGCGTCGATTTCGCGCCGGGCGCGCTTGACTGCCCTATTGGAGCGAGATAGTTCTTCCCGTAGTGATTCCAGTTCGAATCTTCCCGGGTTTACTGCTTTAAGGGCCGATAGATACTGGGCCCTGATTGCTATTCGGGCATCCTCGGTAACTGGACTTCCGCGATGATTTGCCACCTCGTTGACTAGGCGGTCGATGAAATCCTGAGGGGCTAGGCGTCTTCCGCTCAAGTAGCGGGACACTGCCGACTTGTCCAGGTGGACTCGATACGCATAAGCAGACTGCGAGACGCCGAGAGTGTTGAACAGGCTCAGCAACACGTTGCCAAGGGCGACAACCTCAGCTACATCTCCGGTCTCAACCGGCCCTGAAGCGCCTGGTCGGCGGGCGATTTCTTCCATGCGGCCCCCTTGGTTCGCGGTGCCATCCAGCCGGCAACAGTTGCCAACTGTCGCAACGTACCCGATGGCCTGCAGGGTCAAGGCGAGATCCGAACACCGAAGGGAGTCAACAGGTATGACGACAAGTTGGGCGGTGCTGGCCGGCGGGCTGCGCTGGATGCAGAGGACGGCGATCGTCTTGATCACTGCGTTGCCTGTGATGGTTGTGACGCTGGCATTCGTGCCAGCACTCCTAGTCCTGCCGTTCTTTCCATCCAGGGCCGCAGGGTCCCTCGATATGGTGCGACACCTCGGTGCTTGGACAAAGGCTGTGGTGTTGGCGAGTCGTGACCGGTGAACATGCGCTGAGATAAGCTGCGGCGGTAGCTGACCAGATGGCCTCAACTGGCCGAGTGGTCTCTGAGTGACCCGACCTACGGCCTCTTGGGCGCTGGTCTCGGCGTCGCTGCCTTGGCGCGCGGATGGCTGGAGCAAGGGCGGGCTCCAGGGCGTGAGCCATGGTGCTAGGGGTCGCATCACCGCAATGGGCTGACCTCATGGTGGAGACCGGGCCGTCTGTGGGCCGTCGAGGGGTAGCCCGCGACGACCGGAGACCCCCAACGACAACCACGAGGGGCCCGGCACCGTGCGGTGCCGGGCCCCTCGTTCGTGCTGCTAGATCCAGGTGTCCAGCCACATCCTGTTGCGCCAGGAGTCCATCGGGAGGGTCTGGCCCGTGTAGATGGGCCAGAAGTAGATGAAGTTCCAGACGATCAGCAGGACCAGGACGCCCGCGCCGATCGCGCCCAGGGTGCGCCGGCGTTCCGACGAGCCCGCCGGGCCCAGGAGGGCCCCGATCATCATGGCCACCGCCAGGCACAGGTACGGGACGAAGACGACCGCGTAGAAGTAGAAGATCGTCCGCTCCTGGTAGTTGAACCAGGGCAGCAGACCGGCGGCCAGCGCGCAGGCGATGGCGCCCGCCCGCCAGTCGCGGCGGAAGAACCAGCGCCACAGCACGTACAGCAGCGCGAAGCAGCCGGCCCACCACAGCAGCGGCGTGCCGAGCGCCAGCACCTCGCGGGCGCACTTGCCCGCCTCGGTCGTCGGGCAGCCGTCGGTGCCGGGGTCGGGCGACTCGTAGAAGAAGGAGACGGGACGGCCCAGGACCAGCCAGCTCCACGGGTTGGACTCGTAGGTGTGGCCGGAGGTCAGGCCGACGTGGAACTTGTAGACCTCCGTCTCGTAGTGCCACAGGCTGCGCAGCCACTCCGGGAGGAACGACAGCGAGCTGCCCTGGTCGTTCTTGGCGGCCCAGTCCCGGAAGTAGCCGCCCTTGCCGTTGTCGGGGCTCAGGATCCAGCCCAGCCAGGAGGTCAGGTAGACCCCGATGGCCACCGGGACCGTCGACACGAAGGCGGGCAGCGCGTCGCGGCGCAGCATCGCCGCGTACGGGGAACCCGCGCCGGCGGTGCGGCGCGCGGCGGCGTCCCACACGACGGTGAGGATCCCGAAGAACGCCAGCACCACGAGGCCGTTCCACTTGGTGCCGAACGCCAGGCCGAGGCAGACGCCGGCCAGGATCCGGTACGGGCGCAGGCCCAGCCGGAGGGTCTCGGCGATCTTGAGGTCGGGTCGGGTGCGGCCCTCCTCGTCGACCGGTAGGGCCGCCGCCAGCCGGGCCCGCGCCCGGTCCCGGTCGATGAGCAGCGCCCCGAAGGCCGCCAGCACGAAGAACATCAGGACCAGGTCGAGGAGCGCGGTGCGGCTCATCACCAGGTGCAGGCCGTCCACGGCGAGCAGGGCGCCCGCCAGGCAGCCGAGGAACGTCGAGCGGAACAGCCGGCGGCCGATCCGGCACAGCATCAGCACCGACAGCGTGCCGAGGACCGCCGTCATGAACCGCCAGCCGAACGGGTCGAAGCCGAACATCCACTCGCCGAGGCCGATCACCCATTTGCCGACCGGCGGGTGCACGACGTAGCCCGGATCCGCGGGCAGCGGGACGCCGTCGGGGTTGGCGAGGATCGACTTGTCGATCTCCTTGGGCCAGCTCGCCTCGTAGCCCTGTCGGATCGTGGCCCAGGCGTCCTTGGCGTAGTACGTCTCGTCGAATATCACCGCCTTGGGGCTGCCGAGGTGCGTGAACCGCAGCACCCCCGCCACCAGCGTCACCAGCAGCGGTCCGGCCCAGGCCATGACCCGCTGCCAGGTCTCCCTCGCCGAAGGCTGGACGCCGAGCGCCGTCCACAGCTGCTCGGACGGCCGGGCGTAGGGGGGCACGAGCCGCGTACGGACGTCCGCGCGCGCCCCGCCCGGGGCGCTGCGCGGCGCGTATCCGAAGCCGCGCAGGCGGCGCAGCCAGACGGGCTGCCCCTCTTCGGGGTCGCGGTCGCCCGTCGGCTCGGGCGGGGCCCCCGCGGGGCTGGGCGGCGGCGTCGCGGTACTGGTCACCGGGTCATCGTAGGGAACGCCCCTGTGCGCGCCCCAGCCCCCACATGCGCGGCCCCGCCCGAACCCACCCGAAACTCCCGTCCCGCCCGCACCGTTCACGACTCCGCGCGCGGTCGCGGCCGCCGTCCGTGCCCCGGGGGAGGAGGGACCCAATGAGAGGATGGTGCGGTGACTGATCAGCCCCGTTCTGCCGATGCCCCCTCCTCCGCAGGCGTTCTCGTCCTCGCCGGTACGCCCATCGGGGACCTCGCCGATGCCCCGCCACGGCTGGGCGCCGAGCTGGAGCGGGCCGATGTGATCGCCGCCGAGGACACCCGGCGGCTGCGCCGCCTGACGCAGGGGCTCGGCGTGCACACCACCGGGCGGGTGCTGTCGTACTTCGAGGGCAACGAGTCCGCCCGCACCCCGGAACTGGTCGAGGCCCTGGAGGCCGGCAAGCGGGTGCTGCTGGTCACGGACGCCGGGATGCCGTCGGTGTCCGACCCCGGCTACCGGCTGGTGGCCGCCGCCGTGGAGAAGGACATCAAGGTGACGGCCGTGCCCGGGCCGTCCGCCGTGCTCACCGCGCTGGCCCTGTCGGGGCTGCCGGTGGACCGGTTCTGCTTCGAGGGCTTCCTGCCGCGCAAGGCCGGTGAGCGGCTGGGCAAGCTCCGCGAGGTGGAGGGCGAGCGACGCACGCTCGTCTACTTCGAGGCACCGCACCGGCTGGACGACACCCTGGCGGCCATGGCCGAGGTGTTCGGCGCGGACCGGCGGGCGGCCGTCTGCCGCGAGCTGACGAAGACCTACGAGGAGGTCAAGCGCGGCGGGCTCGGCGCGCTGGCGCTCTGGGCGGCCGAAGGCGTGCGCGGGGAGATCACGATCGTGGTCGAGGGCGCCCCGGCGGCCGCCCCCGGGGACGTGGACGCCGAGGAGCTCGTACGCCGCGTGCGGGTGCGCGAAGAGGCCGGTGAGCGCCGCAAGGAGGCCATCGCGGCGGTCGCGGCGGAGGTCGGCGTACCCAAGCGCGAGGTGTTCGACGCGGTGGTGGCGGCAAAGAATGCGGCACAAAAGGTGCCGTAAGTCGGTAAAGAGCTAACCTGAAAGGCAAAGCTCAGACCGCGCACCGGGCGCTTTGGGCATGAGTCGCCCAAGGACCGTCCAACACTCGACAGGGCCTGATGCGCTCCCGCCCGAAGAGGCGTCCACTGGCAGTGGCACCAGTGGAACAAGAGGAGCTGGCATGAGTGAGATCGCAGACACCCCGGCATCCGCCCCCGTGCACGTCCCGGCCGCACCGACCGTGCCGACCGTGCACGAGGCGTACTCCTTCGCCTGCATGAAATGCGGGTACGGCTGGGAGCAGGGCTACGAGATAGAACACCACGTCGACGGCAGGGGCGAGGCGTTCATCGTCTACCGGGCGGACGGCGAGCGGGTCCCCTCGCCGCTGTCGAACCCGACCTGCTTGAACTGCGGCGGTCACATCGTGCGCATCATGCGGGAGGGCCAGGTCTCCTCGGTGACCGGGATGCTCGACAAGCTCTACCACCACCCCGTGGCCCCCGGCATCGCCGGACCGGTTCCGGCGGGCGCCTCCGTGCCGCGCACGCCCCGGCCGCGCAAGGCGAGGCAGCCGAGCCGGTCGAAGGCGCTCCCCGCGCCGACGCACGACGCACCCGGGCCCGTCGCCGTCGATCCGGCCGAGGAACGGCGCGGACCGTTCGCCCGGCTGATGGGGTTGTTCCGCCGGTCATAGGATCGGACGCATGAGCCCGAGCCCTTCCTCCGCCTCCTCCGCCGCCGCCAAGGACACCCCGCCCCCGCTGCCCGAACCGCTCCGGGTGGCGGTGGCGGATTCGCACACCCACCTCGACATGCAGTCCGGCACCGTCGAGGAGGGCCTCGCGAAGGCCGCCTCGGTCGGCGTGACCACGGTCGTCCAGGTGGGGTGCGACGTGAAGGGCTCCCGCTGGGCCGCGGAGACCGCGGCCCAGTACGCGAACGTCCACGCCGCGGTGGCCCTGCACCCGAACGAAGCCCCCCGGATCGTCCACGGAGACCCGGACGGCTGGTCCCGGCAGGGAGCCCGCCCCGGTGGCGGAGACGCGGCCCTGGACGACGCCCTCGCCGAGATCGAGGAACTGGCCGCGCTGGACCACGTGAAGGCCGTCGGCGAGACCGGCCTCGACTTCTTCCGCACCGGCCCCGAGGGCATGGCCGCGCAGGAGCGTTCCTTCCGCGCGCACATCGAGATCGCGAAGCGGACGGGCAAGGCCCTGGTCATCCACGACCGCGACGCCCACGCCGACGTGCTGCGCGTGCTGCGGGAGGAGGGCGCGCCCGAGCGGACGGTCTTCCACTGCTACTCCGGGGACGCCGACATGGCCCGCGAGTGCGCGGCCGCCGGCTACTGGATGTCCTTCGCCGGCACCGTCACCTTCAAGAACGCCGCGCCGCTGCGCGAGGCGCTCGCGGTGGCCCCGCTGGAGCTCGTGCTGGTGGAGACGGACGCCCCGTTCCTCACCCCGGCGCCGTACCGCGGCCGGCCCAACGCGCCGTACCTCATTCCGCTGACGGTGCGGGCCATGGCCGCCGTCCGCGGCCTGGACGAGGACGCCATGGCGACGGCCCTGGCCGCGAACACGGCCCGCGCCTTCGGGTACTGAGTCGACCCGACGCGCTCCACGACCGCCTTCGCACCGACCTCGCACGCCCGTTCGTTCGACACGCTGAGTGGTCGAACGACTTTGAAGCGTGACGCCCGCTCCGGCTAGGGTGCCCTGCCCCGACCAGCAGGGGCCGGACCAGTGGAGCGAGCGACGTGAGCGAAACACAGGGCAGTCACCGCCGTGTCTCCTGGCCGGGGACCGAACCGGACGCCGGTACGGCCCCGGCCACCGACCTGGCCCTCGACCCCGAGCTCGACTTCGCCCCGGACCCCCTCCCGGACGCCGCCCCGGCATTCGACCCCGCCGGGTACCCCGCCGCCGGCCCCGAGTTCGACCACCACCACGACCTCGACTCCGACCTCGACTCGGACCTCGACCTCGCCTCCGCGCTCGGCCTCGTTTCCGAGCCCGGCCCCGACGCCGGGGTCCCGGCCCCCCGGGGCGAAGGCCGCCGGGGATCCCGCCGGCGGGCGGCGCCGGCCGGCCCGGCCCCGGGGACCACCGCGCGCCCCACCGGCCGCCGCCGCGCGGCGGACCCGGTCCACAGCCGGCGGGTCCGGCCGTCGAGGGTCAGTTCCAGGGGGCGGCCGTAGCG
>NZ_JBHVPG010000033.1:0-95067 GCF_042887545.1 Streptomyces sp. NPDC057939 | reverse complement strand
ACGCCGCGTAACCGGTCAGGCCCTCCTCCAGCGGCGCGACCTTCCGCAACGCGCAGCACCGGTCCGGATCCCGGTCATGGAGCCGCGGACCGTACCGCGCGTCCTGCTCCGCGACGCTCTGCCGCGGGGTCAGCGTGATGACGTTGACGTCCATCACCGCCCCCACCGCGTCCCGCGTCCCGATCGTCTCCTCGAAGTGGTAACCCGTATCGAGGAACACCACGTCCACGCCCGGCAGAGCCCGGGAGGCGAGGTGGGCGACCACCGCGTCCTCCATCGAGGACGTCACACAGAATTTCCTCCCGAAGGTGTCGGCCGCCCAGCGCAGGATCTCCTGCGGAGGAGCATTTTCGAGTTCCCGGCCCGCGCGCTCGGCCAGCGTGATGAGATCTCCGTTTGCGTGAGTCGTCGCCATCCGGCGGCTCCTTGATGAAAAAAGCGGGGCGCGGCGAGCGGGCATAAATTTCTGGGCCGAGAATAGCAATCCGGGCACATAATTCACTGACGGTCCGCTGATCAGCATCAATTTCACCCCCAACCTGCCGTTGACCAGGGGTTTCATATCGTTCAGGGGTTTTGTGGAGCGCGGTCAGCGCGCGGTAAGTCCCGCATCAGCGGACCGCCAGTACCCCTGTGCCATAGTGGGTCGGAAATAACACAGAATCCCGTGCTGGCCGGCGGGCCAGGAATTGCCGTACACCGAAACCGAATCAGCCACCGACCGGCCGGTTTACGCATTCCGGCCGATACCCCCGGAGAGGGCACGCGGAGAAATGAGCCTGCAAGGACTGCGCCGAGGAAGGCTGTTACGCCGCCTCGCACTCTGTCTGTCGGCGGTGGGACTCACCGCCTCCATGCTCACCGGAGCGGAACCCGCCGCCGCCGGCACGCCGGAGACCTGGACGTCGAGCTTCCAGGGCAGCGACGGCGTCACGTACACGGCGACGAACCACCTCGTGCAGGCCTCCAAGGGGCCGGGACGGCAGTGGATGCTCGTCTGGTCGGGCCCCGCGAAGCAGCCCGCGCCCGACTTCCTCGCCGTCATCGACGCCACCCCGGGCTCCCCGTCGTACGGCAAGGTCGCCAACACCGTCACCATCGGCCCGAACAACGGCAACGAGCCGCACCACATGCAGTACGTGTGGCACAAGGGCGACCGGATCTACGCCGGCGGCATCATGAGCGACACCACCTTCGTCTTCGACGCGAAGGCGCTGCCCGCCCTGACGATCGCCGGGGTCAACACGACCGTCGACACCCCGTGCGGCACCCTGCCCGACGCCTATCAGGTACTGAGCGACGGCACCGCGTACGGGACGTACATGGGCGGTCCGAACGTGACCGGCCCCTGCACCTACACCAACGGCGAGGTACGCGTCGGCAACGGCGCCGCCGGGTCGCCCGGTGAGATCGTCCGGATCGGTAAGGACGGCAGGACCCTCGCGGAGATCCCGGCGGCGACCGCGGGCGCCGAGGATCCCGCGCAGTGCGGCAACGTTCCGGCACTGCCCGCGGCGAGCTGCGCGAACCCGCACGGCATCGCCGTCCGCGAGGACCTGAACGTGATGGTGGCGAGCGACTTCGCCGAGGCCCGCAACTTCATGACGCCCGATTCGGAACTGCGGGAGAACCTGGCCCGCCAGACCGTCCGCGTCTTCGACATCGCCGACCGGAACAACCCGACGCTGCGCTCGGTGTCCAAGGTCGCCGACGGTCCGCGGGGGGCGCAGGAGCCCCGGGCGTTCTTCCGTGAGTCGCGGGTGGTCATGGAGACCGCGCTGACCAACCGGCCCGGTCACAAGGGCGCGTTCGTGTCCTCGATGGCCGGCGGCGCCGTGTTCTACACCCCGGACATCACCGCGCCCGCCCCGCAGTGGAAGGAGGTCTTCGACGACACGACGGCCTACCGGAGCTTCCGGCGGGACCCGGGAGTCACCGGCAGTGGCGACAACGCGAGCTGGCTGGCCGTGAGTCCCGACGACCGGTTCCTGTTCCACACGGTGATGGGCCAGTCGGTGCCGTACGGCAAGCCGCTGGACGACACCACGGGCATGATCTACGTCCTGGACATCCAGAAGCTCCTCGCCGCCGGTACGGGCGCCAAGTGCTCGATCGACGACCTGAACGAGGCCGCGCGCGGCGGCCGCGAGCGGGACTGCCCGGAGCTCGTCAGCACCGTGCCGATCCGTGACGTGAGTTCGGGCGGCCCGCACTGGGGCGCGATGGACAACTTCAAGCGGGGCGGGGACGGCGTGTACCGCGAGACGCAGAACGTCAGCCGCATCGCGGTGGCCAACTACTTCGTCGCCGGTTCGTTCGGCGGCGGCGGTGACCACCGGGTGTGCATGTTCGACCTCGACCGGCGGGGCAAGGTCAGTCTCGACCGGTCGTTCCGCGACGAGCACACCGGCAAGCCGTGCGTCGGCTTCAACCGGGCCTCCTGGCCGCACGGCGACTACGGCGACAGCCAGCCGCACGGCGTCCTGTTCGTGGTCAGCGACGGCGTCGTACGACGGTGAGCGCGGTCCTCCTGGCGGCGGTCGTCCTGACCGCCGCCCTGGCGGTGGGCGTGCTGCTGCTGCGCCGCGGCCTGCTGCGGCGGCGCGCGAGCGTGTCGGCGTACTTCGCCGCGGCGGTGGCCGTCACGGTCCTGGCCGGGGTCTCGGTGGGTTCGCCGCCGCCGCGGAACGGGCCGGTCGGGGCACTGGGCGGGCCGTTGCTCGGGGCGGTCGGGCTGGGCGGCAAGCAGGTGCCGGTGATGGTGGTGCCGAACCGGCCGGGCTTCAACCTGGTGGCCGTCGGGGCCGAGGAGGCATCGGCGGGCACCGACCGGGGCCGGCTCGCGAAGGGCGGGCCCCGGCCCGGCTCCGCGCTGACGTGGGTCCCGGTGGAACTTCCGGCGGGGCCGGGTCAGGTGTGGGTGTCGTCGGGCGGGGCCGTCGCCGCGCTGGCTGTGGACACCGGCCGGGCGACGGCCGGAGCGGGCCGGGACGCGGGGCTCGCCGCGCTGCGCGGCGACGACGGCCCCGAGTGCGCGAGCGCCGCCGCGGGAGCGCTGCTCGGCGGGGACGCGAAGCCGCCGGCGGGCTGCCCCGCCGACGCGCTGGCCGCCGCCGACGCGGCCGCGCTGCGGGAGACGGTGGCGTTCCTCGCGGGACGCGGGGCGCGCTCGCTCGGGCTCGTGGAGGACGCCTCGCCGCGCGGGCGGGCCGCGGCCTCCGAGGTGCGGGCGGCGGCGGGCCGGGCGGGGATCTCCGTCGGCGTGCCGGATTCGAGCCGGCAGCCGCTGGTCGTGGCCTCCGGTTGGGCGGGCGCGGACGCGGCCGTACGGGACGTGGAGGCGGGCCGCACCTTCGCCGAGGGCACCTACCTGGCGCCCTGGCTGTTCACCGCGCCGCTGCTCTCGCCGAGCGCCGGCCAGCTCATCCCGCTGCGGTACGCACCGAACAGCCCGGCCGCGGTGGAGTACCTGAAGGCGCTCGGGGCCCGTTTCCCGGGCGAGCTGCCGACCTCCGCCGGGTACGACGCCTGGCGTCGGGCCCGCGGCACGGCCGTCCCGGCGCCCGCGAAGCTGTACGCCACGGCCGTGCTGTACGTCCCCGGCAGCGGCGGGCCCGGCGCTGCCGGTGGGCACCACCACGCGGAGTCCACGAGTTGGCTGCCGAGCGGGATGGTCGTCCCGGTCGCGGGCCTCGGTACGACCTGAGCCGGCCGGACGCCGGAACCCCCCTCCCCCAGCCCACGTAGGAGCACGGACAGATGACGGAAACCGCCGCGCCGCCGGTCCGGACCGCACGGACCGCACGGACCGCCGCCAAGCGACCCGAGGGCCAGTGGGCGTTGGGCGAGCGCGAACCGCTCAACGCGAACGAGGAGTTCAAGCAGGTCGAGGATCCGCTGCTGGTGCGCGAGCGCATCGAGCGGGTGTACGCCCGGGAGGGCTTCGCGAGCATCGATCCGGACGACCTGCGGGGTCGGATGCGCTGGTGGGGTCTGTACACGCAGCGCAAGCCGGGCATCGACGGCGGGCGGACGGGCTCGCTCGCCCCGGAGGAGCTGGAGGACGAGCACTTCATGATGCGGGTGCGCAGCGACGGCGGCACCCTGGACCTCGCGCAGTTGCGGGCCGTCGCCGACGTGTCGATGCGGTTCGCCCGCAACACCGCGGACATCACCGACCGGCAGAACATCCAGCTGCACTGGGTGCGGATCGAGGACGTGCCCGCGATCTGGCGGCGGCTGGAGGAGGTCGGCCTGTCCACGACGGAGGCGTGCGGGGACTGTCCCCGGGTCATCGTCGGCAGTCCGGTGGCGGGGGTGGGCGCGGCGGAGGTGCTGGACGCGACGCCGGCGGTGCGGGAGATCGCCGCCCGGTACGTCGGGGACCCGTCGCTGTCGAACCTGCCGCGCAAGTACAAGTCGGCGGTGTCGTGGCTGCCGGACATCCCGTACGAGATCAACGACCTGGCGTTCCTGGGCACGGTGCACCCGGAACACGGTCCGGGCTTCGGCATGTGGGTGGGCGGCGGGTTGTCCACGGTGCCGATCCTGGCGCGGCACGTAGGGGTGTGGGTGCCGCTGGACGAGGTCCCGGACGTGTGGGTCGCGGTGGCGCGGCTGTTCCGCGACCACGGCTACCGGCGGCTGCGGGGCCGGGCGCGGTTGAAGTTCCTGATCGCGGACTGGGGCGTGGAGGAGTTCCGCCGGGTGCTGGAGGAGGAGTACCTGGGCCGGCCGCTGCTGGACGGGCCGCCGCCGGAGCTCCCGGCGGTCCCGATCGACCACATCGGGGTGCATCCCCAGCACGACGGTCTGTCGTACGTGGGTGCCGCGCCGGTCGTGGGTCGGCTGTCGGGGACGAAGCTGGCGGCGCTGGCCGACCTGGCGCAGGAGCACGGCAGCGGCCGGGTGCGGTTGACCCCGTACCAGAAGCTGCTGGTGCTGGACGTGGCCGATCCGGAGCCGTTGGTGGAGGGGCTGCGGGGCATCGGGTTGGAGGCGCGGCCGTCGTCGTGGCGGCGCAACACGATGGCCTGTACGGGGATCGAGTACTGCAAGCTGGCGATCGTGGAGACCAAGGAGCGGGCGGCGACGCTGGTCGCGGAGTTGGAGAAGCGGCTGGCGGGCGAGGACGTGGGGCTGAGCGTGAACGTCAACGGCTGCCCCAACTCGTGTGCGCGCACGCAGGTCGCGGACATCGGTCTGAAGGGGCAGCTGGTCGCCGACGAGGACGGCCGGCAGGTCGAGGGCTTCCAGGTCCACCTGGGCGGCAGCCTGACGCTGGCCGCGGATCAGGAGGGTGGCTTCGGGATGAAGCTGCGCGGGCTGAAAACGACGGCGGCGGACCTGCCGGACTACGTGGAGCGGCTGACGCGCGGCTACCTGGCCGGGCGGACGGACCCGTCGGAGACGTTCGCGGCGTGGGTGGCGCGCTGCGACGAGGAGGAGCTGAAGTAGCGGCCCCCGGCGGGAACGGTTCCGGGGCGGCCCGGCGGGAACCTCCGCCGGGCCGCCCCGTCGTGTGCCCGGGGGCGGGCGGGTGGACCGCCGGACGGGGCGGCGCGCGGACGACGGACGGGGCGGCGCGCGGACCGACGCACGAACCGCCCGACGCACCGACGCACGAACCGGCGGACGGACCGACGCACGGACCGCGGACTGCGGGAGCGGCGGGCCGACCGACCCGGCGGACCCGCGTACGGAGCCGGCCACCGGCCCCCGGGAACGCCGCGGGGCCGGGCCCGCGGTGGCGGGCCCGGCCCTGGTGGGGGGTGGTTCCGGGGGTGGTTCCGGGCGGTTCGGGGATCCGGTGCGGCGGGGTCGTCAGGCTGCGGCGAGTTCGGCGGCCAGGGCCTCGCGGATCACCTCGACGCTCCGGTCCACGTCCTCCTCGGTGGTGCGCCAGTTGACGACGGAGACGCGCATCGCGGCCCTGCCCTCCCAGACGGTGCCGCCGAACCAGCACACGCCGCTGCGTTGGATGCGGGCGATGACCGCTCGGGTGACCCGGTCGTCGTCGCCGAAGCGGACCAGCAGCTGGTTGAGGACGACGTCGTTGAGGAGCTCGACGCCCTGCACTCCGGTCAGCCGCTCGGCGAACCGGTGCGTGTGGCGGCAGCAGCGTTCGACGAGGTCGGCGACGCCGGATCGGCCCAGGGAGCGCAGCGCCGCCCAGACGGGCAGGCTGCGGGCGCGCCGGGAGAAGTCGGGGACCCATTCGATCGCGTCGCGTTCGCCGTCGGTGCCGGGCGGCAGGTAGCCGGCCCGCTCGTTGAGCATGGCGGCCCGGTGGGCTTCGGGGTGGGCGATGACGACGATGCCGCAGTCGTAGGGGACGTTGAGCCACTTGTGGGCGTCCAGGGCCCAGGAGTCGGCCCGTTCCACGCCTTCGACGAGGGGGCGCAGGCGGGGGCTGGCCGCGGCCCACAGGCCGAAGGCGCCGTCGACGTGGACCCAGGCGCCGTGGCGGTGCGCGATGTCGCAGATCTCGCCGACCGGGTCGACGGCCCCGGAGTTGACGTCGCCGATCTGGGCGCAGACGATGACCGGCCCGTCGAGGCCCGCGAGGGTGCGTTCCAGTTCGGCGGGGACCATCCGGCCCTTGTCGTCGACGGGCACGTTGCGGATGCGTGCCGTGCCGAAGCCGAGGTAGCGGGCGGCGAGGTCGATGGTCATGTGGTGCTGGGCGCCGGCGACGATGGCGATGTCGGGGGCGCCGCCGAGGCCGTCGCGTTCGACGTCCCAGCCCGCCTCCGCGAGGAGTTTGTGGCGGGCCGCGGCGAGCGAGGTCAGGTGGGCCATGGTGCAGCCGGTGGGGAAGCCGACCGAGGCGTGGGCGGGCAGGCCCAGCAGTTCGAGGACCCACTGCGCGGCGACGTCCTCGGCGACGGCGATGGCCGGGGAGAGGTTGTAGAGGCTGGCGGTCTGGTCCCAGGCGGAGACGAGCCAGTCGGTCGCGATGGCCACGGGCAGGGTGCCGCCGGTGACGTAACCGAAGTAGCGGGGGCCGTTGGCGGTGGGGATGCCGCCCTCGGCGACGGCCCGGCCGAGCAGCTCGATGGTGTCGGTGGCTTCGGCCGGTCCGGCGGGCAGCGGGCCACCGAACATTTTCAGCAATTGTTCGGAGCCGGCAGTGGCACCCACCGGTCGATCGGCGAGACCCGTCAGGTATTCGATGGCCTGCTGATAGGCCAATGCGAGAGGCGCACTGTCTGCTGTGGTCATACTACGAACGTAGGCGGCCGGCACTGACGTGCGACTGACTCAAATGGCCGGAACATCCGGTTACTTGGACCGCACGGCCCGTTGGACTGTATTACTTTCCTTGCGGCCCGTTCCGACCGGCGGGCCGTACCGCGGTGAGCCATGAGACATGAGGAGTCCCGATGTCCGACGAGCAGACACGCAAGGTTATCGACCAGTTCAACCAGGCATTCCAGCAGCACGATCCGGGCCTGCTGAAGGACCTCCTCGCCGAGGACTGCCGGCTGGAGAACTCCGGGCCCGCCCCGGACGGTTCCAAGCACGTCGGATACGACGAATGTCTCCAGTTCTGGTCCTCGATCGCGTCGAACGCGCAGGCCGATTTCGAGGTGGAGGAGGTCTGGGTCGCGGGCGAGCGCGCGGTCTGCCGCTGGACGCTGCGCTGGGGCACCGGACCGAAGGACTTCGTGCGCGGCGTCAACGTGACCCGGCTGGAGAACGGCCTGATCGTCGAGAGCTTCGGCTACGTCAAGGGCTGACGCCCGAGCGGAGGACGAAGGCCGGGTGGAAAGGCCGGAACGGACGAGGGAAGGGGGGCCCGGGCCGATCGGCCCGGGCCCCCCTTCCCGTTCTCCTCGCGCCGTGCCGGCGTGCTCCCGCGCCGTCGCGGGTGCGCTCAGTCGAGCTGCGAGACGATCATCACGCAGTCCTGGAGGGCCTTGGTGGCGTGCCCCTTGCCCTGGGTGTCCTCGACGAGCTGGGTGTTGCCCGGGGTGAAGGTCCGCCAGGTGCCGTCGCTGACCCCGCACTCCAGCAGGCCGCTGATCAGGGTCATGATCTGGCGGCGCGGCGCGGGGTGGAAGTCGCCCACGTACCCGGCCGGCAGGAAGAGGTAGACGGCCTGCTTGGCCGGCACGCCCTCGGAGACGAAGATGGGCGGCGCGGGCGGGGCGAAATTGACGGCGGTCACCTCCAGCGTCTCGTCGATGAAATGCGATTCGCCGTTCTCGTCGTTGTAGAGACGCGATACGGCGATTTTTGCGGTCTCGGCGCTCACGGGAACTCCCCGGGTATGTGGTGAAGTGGCTCGATCGCCCTTCACTATCCCAGCGGCCACTGATGGGCCCCTGACCGTCATCCCGAATTCCGGTCTCAGAAATCCATCAGCAGCATGTCAGCGACGGCATGCCAAGCTGATGCCAGAGAAAGGCCGTTGGAGAGGTTCCCAAAGCGGCCGAATGGGGTCCGGTGGGGCTACTCGCCGGACGGGCTCTGCCCACGCAGGTTCGAATCCTGCCCTCTCCGCAGGTGCTCATCCCAGGCACGCGCATCCCGATCCGAACCAAGGGGTGCGCGTGTCTTTGGCATGAGGGGCCCCCGCCGCACCGGCCCGGGCCCCCTCCGGCGCCCCTCCCGCCCCGGACTCGCGGAGCGAGGACGTGTATCCAGCCGATCCGCCCGCGGGTCCGCGTCGACGGATCCGATTCCCTCACCACACCCGCGCGACCCGACCAGGCGTCGTTTCCCGAGCGACCTTGAGAGACATGGAGACGCAGTTGCCCAGCACCGACAACCACACCGATCCCGCGATCCGCAGGACCGACGCCGCAGCGCTCGTCGAGGAGGTCTCGTCCTGGCTGACCGTCGACGCCGACGAGATCGACGCCAAGTTCGCCGGCGAGCGGGCCCGGGTCGTCGAGGCGGTCACCCGGATGAACGCGGCCGCGGTGACCGGCCCCGACCGGGAGGACGCCCACTACCAGCAGCAACTCCTGCTGTCGCGCATCTACCAGACGGTCATGCAGATACCGTCCCGGCCCACGGCCGAGGGCTCCGTGCTCCTCCACGAGGTCACCCGGCTCCTGGAGCACGCCACCCTCACCACCGAGGACGCCCACCTGGAACCCGGGCTGCTGGAGTCCGCGCCGACCGAACCCAAGCAGTTCCTGTCCTGGCTCAAGGGCCTCGTCCGCAAGCACCGCGCCTTCAAGCACCCCTACTACACCGACTTCATCAACCGCGAGGCGCGCAGCGAGGACCTGCGCACGTACGTCATCCAGGAGTCGCTGATCGACGGCCGCTTCGACGACTTCCTCGCGATGATGCAGATCGGCACGGCCGGCGCGAGCAAGATGGAGATCGCCGGCAACTACTGGGACGAGATGGGCAACGGCGACCCCGAGGCCGTCCACACCCACCTCTTCAACAAGATCTACGAGGTCTTCGACGTCCGCGCCGAGGACCTCGAAGCCGCCATGACCACCACCGACCTGCATTCGGGGAACCTCGCGGTGCTGCTGTGCCGCTACCGCAACCTCTACCCGGAGGCGGTCGGCTTCCTCGGCATGACCGAATGGCTGGCCCCCGACCGGTTCCGCAACGTCGTACGGGCCTGGGAGCGGCTCGGGCTGCCCGAGGTCGGCATCACCTACCACCGGCTGCACATCACCATCGACTCGCAGCACGCGGCGGGCTGGTTCCACAACGTGGTCATCCCGAGCGCCGACACCGCCTACATGCGTCGGGGCATCGCCCGCGGCGCGCTGTGGCGGGCCAACTCCTCCGCCCGCCACCTCGACGAGCGCCTGCAACTGGCGCGGCTGTCCGCCGAGCGCACGCCCGTCGCCGCGGGCTGAGGCCGTGGCGTCGCCGAGCGGGCACGCGCTGCGCGAGCACGGGTTCGCCCTCACCGGCCTGCCGCCCGTTCCCGCGGTGGTCGCCGCCGGCTTCGGGGACCTCCCGCGGCCGCCCCTGCGGCTGCGGATGTCGTGGACGGCCGACGACGACTGGCTGTTCCAGTACGTCCCGGCGACCGCCGGGCCCGTGAGCCCCGCACGGGACCTCGCGGACCGGCGGCTCGCGGCGGGCCTGTCGGCCCTGCTGCGGTCCACGCTCAGCGGACCGTGGCTCGACATCCACGCGGACTGGCTGATCGAACTGCACCGGGTCCGCACCGTCGCCCCCGCCGGGGAGGCGGCGCGGGTGGAGCCGCCCGGACGCCCGGCCGACTGCGCGTTCACCCTGGTGGCGGTGGTCGGCCGCGACGGTGCGGGGAGCCTGCGCTCCCGGCTGTACGGTCCCGGGCGTACGGGGCCGCTCGTGGAGGCGGCCCCCGCGCCCGGGCAGGGCGTCCTGTTCGACCGGCGGGCCGTCGTGGAGGACCGGCACGAGCTGCTGGCCCCGGCCGGTGGGCCGGTGCTCCAGGACCTCCTGGTCGCCCACCTCTCCCCGGCCTCCGGGCCGGTGGAGGCGGCGCCGGGTCCGGCCCTGCGGCGGCGCCCGATGCTGGTGCGCGGCCCGGCCGGCACCGTGGTGAGCACCCGGCCGGCCCTGCGCTGAGGGCCGGACAGCAGCGGAGGGCGGGGCGGTGGGGAACTCCCCCACCGCCCCGCCCTCCGCGTGCCCGGGCCCGCCCACGGCCGCGCCCCCACACGGGAATCCGTACGGGGGCGCGGGCGGGGAGGACGTACGGGTTCTCAGGACGCGGCGGCTCCTTCCCGCAGCAGGGCGTCGAGGCGGGCCAGCCCCTCCTCGACGGCGCGGACCGCCTCCATGTCGTCGGGGGCGGCCGCGCAGGCCTGGAACTGTTCGACGACGAGCAGGCCCTGGGCCCGGATCTCCTCGTCCGTCGAGGACGTCGAGGACGTCGGGGGCGTCGGGGGCGTCGGGGGCATGTGTGGGCCTCCCTCTCTCAGACCGCGTTGCAGGCGCGGAAGACGTGGACCAGCGCGGGCAGGCTGGCCCGGTGCTGGAAGGCGATGTACTCCGGCAGCACCGCGGAGGGCGCCCACTTCTGCTTGTACTCCAGCTGCGTGCGCGCCGGGTAGATGTGCGCGCCGTGCTCCCACAGGTGCTGCATGAACCAGTGGAAGCCCAGGCTGTGGCCCGGGAACTGGGGGGCCGTCAGCGAGGTGAAGGGGGTGAAGCCGAAGTGCAGCCAGCGGGTGCCCTCGGCGGTGAACACGTCGACGGCCGCCTTGTTGAGGGCCTCCATCACCCCGGGCGGGGAGTCGGGCTGCCGTCGGCTCAGGTCGTGCATCCAGCCGGGCTGCGGCCCGTAGACGGGGGCGTAGGAGACGTAGCCGATCAGCCGGCCGTCGTTGACGGCGGCGAAGAGGCGGCGCAGCGGCTGGTAGCGGCCGCCGGTCTGGCCGACGAGGAACTCCAGCGGTTTGACTCCCTCGCCCTTGGTGGCGAGCCAGGCGGTGTCGAGCGCGGCGATCTGGTCGGCCCAGTCCTCGTAGGGGACTTCGCGGATCTCCAGGCCGCTGCGCAGCGCCCGGGAGATCTTGTTGCGGAGCTGCATGAACTTGGTGCCGGCCAGGGTGAAGGTCTCCAGGTCGACGGCGTAGGAGGCGCCCATCTGGTTCACGGTGAAGCCCTGGTCGACGTAGACGTCGGCGTCCGCGCCCTGGAGCTGGACCGACACGATCTCGCGGCCCTGTTCGGCGGCGAAGGCGGTGAAGCCGGCCAGGAGCCGGGCCCGGGGGCCGTCGGGGCCAGCCGGGGCGAAGGGTGCGAAGGGGCCGCCGAACTGCACCAGATAGCGGCCCACGGGCCGGTAGACGATGATCCCGGGCTCGTCCGGCAGCCGGAAGTAGCTGTTCCCGTCACTGAAGGCGAAATACGCGCTCGGATTTCCGGCGTCCGCGTACTGCCGGATGGCGTCGAGCGCGACATCCGTCTCCAGAATCGTTCCGGTCATTTCAGATCCATTCTCCCGCGAGCACTTCCCCACTTATGGCACGGGCGACGCGCCGCCACAAGTGCCGGGCGACCCCCCGGTCAGCCCGCCGTCAGGGCCAAGTCAGGTGAAACCACTGGTCAGATGAGTGTCAGGCCTCAGTCAGACGGTGAGTGAAACACTTCTTTCCGAATATTGCCTTTCGGATCGCAGGGAATGCCCCGACCGGTCCGGAGGAGAATTCCGAGAGAGCCCGAGGAGAAAACGCCGATGCGTTCCCTGACGACAGCCCGCGGGATCTGCGAGCAATTCCATCCAGGTCTTCTCGACGCGCTTGAGAACCTGCCGCTCACCTCCGCCGACGGTGGGGCGCGGGAGAGCGCGGACAGCCCGGTGCTGGAGCTGTACCGCGAGCACGCCGGTCCGGGGCTGCTGGTGCCCGCCGCGTACGGAGGCGCGGCCGCGGGGCCGCTGGAGGCGGTGCGGGTGCAGCGGGCCCTCGCCGCGGCCTCGCCCTCGCTGGGGGTCGCCTCGACGATGCACCACTTCACCGTCGCGATGCTGTTCCGGTTGGCGGAGGCCACCGACCGGCTCACCCCGAGTCAGCTGAAGGTGATGACGGCGGTGGCCTCGGACGGGTTGCTGCTGGCCTCCGGCTGGGCGGAGGGGCGCACGAGCCAGAACATCCTGACGCCGTCCGTCGTCGCGGAGCGCACCACGGGCGGGTACCGGGTCAACGGGTCGAAGAAGCCGTGCAGCCTGTCCCGTTCGATGGACGTGCTGACGGCCAGCGTGGCCGTGACGGGGGACGACGGGCGCTCCGGTCTGGCGCTGATGCTGATTCCGGCCGCCTCGCCGGGCATCACGACCCGGCCGTTCTGGGGGACGCCGGTGCTGGCCGCCGCGCAGAGCGACGAGGTCGTGCTCACCGACGTCGACGTCCCGGCCGACCTCGTCATCCACAGCACCCCCGAGGACGCCGACCGGCTCGACGACCTGCAGACGGCCGGGTTCACCTGGTTCGAACTGCTGGCCACCGCCACCTACGTGGGCGCCGCCTCGGAGCTCGTCGCCCGGGTGGTCGCCGGCGGGCGCGGCACGGCCGACGAGCGGGCGCGGCTGGTGGTCCGGCTCGACGCCGCGGTGGCCCTCGTGGAGGGCGCCGCCCGGGCCCTGGAGGACGGCACCGAGGGCGACGAGGCGGTGGCGGCGGTGCTCACCGCCCGCTACGCGTCCCAGGACCTGCTCGCCTCGGCCGTCGACCAGGCCGTGGAGATGCTCGGCGGGATGGCGTTCATCCGTTCCGCGGACGTGGCGTACCTGGCGAGCGCGGTCCGCGCCCTGGCCTTCCACCCGCCGTCGCGCGCGAGCGTGGCCGCGGAGCTGGCCGACTACTTCGCCGGCAGCCCCCTGCGGCTGTCCTGATCAGCCGCCCCGTCGGAAGGACACCTGATGGACATCAAGAACCCGGTCGAGTCACCGGTCACCTTCAACCTGCACCGCGCCGAGTACCTGGTCGCCTTCGCCGTGACGATCGGCATGATCCTTTGGCACTTCACGGACATCCGGTGGTTCGTGGCGATCGGCCTGTTCCTGTACATCGACCTGCTGGGCTACATCCCGGGGGCCATCGCCTACCGGCGCAGCCCGGACGGGCGGATCCACAAGGCGTACTACGTCCTGTACAACACGATGCACAGCCTGCTCAGCGTGGCCCTGGTGGGCGTGTTGTGGATGTGGCTGGTCGGGCCCGAGTGGGCGCTGCTGGCGCTGCCGTTCCACGTGTTCGGCGACCGGGGCGTCTTCGGGAACTTCCTGAAGCCGTTCGGGTTGCCCTTCGAGCCGGTTCCCACGCCGCTGGTCGACCGGGTGACGGCGATGTTGAAGCGCCGCGCGGCCACCGACGGCCCGGTGCCGCTGCCCTACGAGGAGCAGGCCGCCGCCACCGGCGCGACCGCGGCGGTCGGGGCGCACCGGTGAGCCGCTATCCGACGTGGCTCACGGACCGTTCGGCGGCGGTGCCCGCGCAGGGGTACGAGGATCCGGAGGCGGCCCGGTTGGCGCTGCGCCGGTTGGCGTCGGGCGTGACGGTGTTGACCGTGAGCCAGGGCGGGGTCCGGCACGGCACCACGGCGAGCGCGGTGGTGACCCTGTCGAGGGACCCGCTGGTGCTGGGGGCCTGTCTGCGGCCCACGTCGACGTTCGCCTCGTTGGTGCGCAGGGCGGGCCGGTTCTCGGTGAACGTGCTGTCCTCGGCGCAGAACGACGTGGCCCGGCGGTTCGCGAACCCCGGTCGTCCGCTCGGGGACGCGCAGTTCGAGGGCTTCGACTGGTCCACCGACCCGCTCACGGGTGCTCCGCTGCTCGGCGGGAGCCTGGCGCACATGGCCTGTCGGATCCTCGGCTGGCACCAGGTCGGCGACCACGACATGCTCCTCGCCGAGGTGACGGGCGGCAGCCACACCGTCGACTCCCCCATGCTCAGCTTCGCCGGCCGCATGCACAGCGCCGCCGTCACTCCCGCGGCGTCGGCCGGCGCCGCCCCTTCCGGTGTGCCCGCCCCTTCCGGCGCTTCCACCGTTTCCGTCTCTCCCAGCGAGGTGTCATGACCACCGTTCCGCAGATCCCCGTCGAGGCCGACTGGGACCGCGCGCCCAACCTGCTGGACGGCGCGCAGGAGATGACCCTGACCGCCGACGAGTGCGACCTGGGGTACTGGCTGTCGGCCGTCGCCCAGGGCACCCTGCGCGGGCGGGCCGAGGCCGGCCACGACGCCGTCACCCCCGATCACATGCGCGAGGACGGGCCGCTGCGCCGGGCGCTGGTGCTGGAGCTGGGCAACCGGTCGCTGGCGGAGTCCCGGGCGGTGGAGGTGTTGTCGCACTACGTGATCGGCGCGCCCGGCGTCGTCGAGCAGGAGTTCTTCACCACGCAGGTGGTGGACGAGGCCCGGCACGCGATGATCTTCCGCAAGCACCTGGTGGACCTGGGGGTGCCGGAGGCCGGGCTGCTCGGCTTCATCAAGGAGCAGGGCGTCGACTACACGCGGCGGGTGCTGAACCCGATCGCCGAGTTCGCCACGACCGTGGTCCGCGACGAGGGCGACTTCATCGGCGCGGTCGCCGTGTTCACCATCGTCATCGAAGGGGTGCTGGCGCCGGCCGCCGAGCTCAGCGAACGCAAGTGGACGCTCCTCGACCCGGCCGCCGCCGAGATCGCGCGCGGCGCCTCGATCGACGAGATCCGCCACCTGACCGTGGGCAGCTCCATCGTCCGCGAGCACCTGGCGCGCAACCCCTCGTACCGGCCGCGGCTGATCGAGCTGATCCGGCGCGGCCGGCAGCTGTGGGACGAGCTGCCGTCGGAGGAGTTCGTGCTGGAACGCGAGGAGCTGTTCCAGGAGGGCATGTTCGCGCACGCCGAGCTGCTGGACGGGTACGAGGTCTTCCCCGGCTGCAAGCTGCTGGAGACCACCCCGAAGCAGCGCTACGACCTCGCCGAGCAGTGGACCGACGACATGGCCGAGGTGCGGCTGCCGTACATGGGCATCCCGGAGGCCGTCGACATCATCCGCAACCACCCGCGGTGAGCCGGTGACGGCCGTCGGCCGCCACCGGGCACGTCACCCACGCACGCCACCGACGAGGACCGAGGAGCCGTCATGCACGACCCGCACGCCCTGCTGCAGGACGCGGCGGGGGCCGACCTGGCCCGCCGCGGACACCACCTGGACCGCGCCGCCCTGCGCGAGCTGACCGACCTGCGCTCCCGGCTCATCGCCGAACGCGACAAGCTGCGGGCGGAGCAGAACCGCTCCGCCCGGAGCGGGGTGCGGCCCGACGCGGCCGCCCGCGCCCGGATCCAGGAGGCCAAGGAGCGCCTGCGGTCGGTGTCGGAGGAGCTCCGGGTGGCTCAGGAGTCCCTCGACGCGTTGCTGCTGGCCGTCCCGAACCGGCCCCATCCCGACGTCCCCGACGGCACGGAGCAGGATCCGCCGGTGGTGCGCCGGGTCTTCGGGGAACCCCCGGGCTTCGAGTTCACCCCGCGCGACCACGTGGACGTCGGCACCCGGCTGGGCATCCTCGACCCGGTGCGGGCCGCGAAGCTCTCGGGCTCGCGGTTCGCCGTGACCCGGGGCGCGGGGGCCCGGTTGGAGCGGGCGCTGGCCTCGTTCCTGCTGGACCTGCACACCGGGGAGCACGGGTACGTGGAGCACGGCGTGCCGCACCTGGTGAACCGGGAGACGATGACGGGCACCGGGCAGTTGCCGAAGTTCGCCGACGACCTGTTCGCGACGGACGCCGCCGACCGCGAGCTGCTGCTGATCCCGACGGCCGAGGTGCCGCTGGTCAACCTGTACCGCGGGGAGACCCTCCAGGACGCCGAGCTCCCCTTCGCCCTGACGGCCTTCACGCCCTGCTACCGGGCGGAGGCGGGCTCGTACGGCCGGGACACGAGGGGGCTGGTGCGGCTGCACCAGTTCGAGAAGGTCGAGCTGGTGCGGATCTGCCGGCCGGACCGGTCGCAGGAGGAGCTGGAGCTCCTGGTGGGGCACGCGGAGACCGCGCTGCGCCGGTTGGGGCTCGCGCACCGGGTGGTGGAACTACGGGCCGGGGACCTCGGGTTCGCCGCCCGGCGGACGTACGACATCGAGGTGTGGCTGCCCGGCCAGGGCACCTACCGGGAGATCTCCTCCGTCTCCGACTGCGGGGACTTCCAGGGCCGCAGGGCCGGCATCCGGGTCCGCGACCGGGACGGGGGCAAGGTCTTCGCGGCGACGCTGAACGGTTCGGCGCTGCCGATCGGCCGGACCCTCGTGGCGATCCTGGAGCAGTACCAGCGCGCGGACGGCTCGGTGTCCGTGCCGCCCGCGCTGGTTCCGTACACGGGTTTCACCGCGATCGCCCCCGACGGCACGGCGGTGCTCAGCCCCGCGGCGTGAGGACGGCCTCCCGGGCCCGCCCGCGGCCGGGTTCCCGTACGGGTTCCCGGGCGTGCTCCCGGACGGGCCACGGCAGGACCGTGACGGGGGCGAGGTCCCGGGACACGAAGGCGGTCATCGCCCAGGGCGCGTCCCGGCGGGTCGGCCGGAGTTCGGTCCGGCCGTGCCAGGGCGACGGGCCGTGGCCGTTGATCCCGCGCAGGGTGACCGCGCCGTCCGGGCCGAAGTCCAGGTCGACCTCCCGGGCGCCGTCGGTGAGACCCCGCCCGGTGGCCTTGACGGCGGCCTCCAGCAGGGTCCAGGCGTGGAAGAAGGTCTCCGGGGTCGCGCTCGCGGGCACGCCCGGGTAGACGAAGGTCAGCACGTCCAGGTTGGTGGTGGCCGGGCGGACCAGTTCCACGTCCACCCCGACCGGTCCGGTCTCGGTCGCCCCGAGCAGCAGCAGCCCGTCCGAACGGGACCAGCTGATGTGGGTGCCGGGCTGGTCGGGCAGGTACGGCTTGCCCGCGGGGTCGTAGTGGATGCGCAGCTCGGACGCGGGGACGCCGAGGCGTTCGGCGAGCAGCCGGCGGACGGTGAGCCGGGCGCGGTAGAAGCGGTGGGCGGCCCGGGCGTGGACGAACTCGGCGCCGCGCCGCAGCTCGTCCTCGGTGAGGCCCTCGGGATAGTGCGCGCTGATGTCGGTGGGGTCGACCCGGTCGAGGTCGACCAGCCATGCGTCCATCGTGCTCCTTCCATGGGTACGGTCCTTCGTCGCGGAAGGGGCGGCCTACAGGGAGAACACCTGCGTGGCGGAGAGCGCCGGGTCGCCGGGGCGGACGTGGAGCCGGCCGGCGGCCGGGTGGATGACGACCGCGGCGACGGTGCGCTCCGCCCGGATGTCCCCGCGGTCGGGAACGCGCAGCGGCTCCTTGGCGAGCAGCGCGAAGTGGTCCTCGGCGTCGGCGTCGCCGCGCAGGGCGGCGAGCCCTTCGCCGGCCGCGCGCAGCCGGCGCACGGAGGAGTTCCGGGCGAAGACGTTCAGCTCGTCGGCCGGGGCGAAGTCGGGGTGGAGGAAGTGGTTGGTGTGGGCGAGGCCCCCGGGCCCGGCCTCCCGTACGCGCAGTTCCCCGTCGAGGTGTTCGACGTACAGGGCCCGCTCCGGGTCGCACAGCATGAGGGAGCGGGAGCTGGCCAGTGGCAGGCCGGCGAGGATCTTGAGGGCCTCGTCGACGCTGCCGGCGTGGTCCAGGAGGTGGCGGATGGCCAGGTACGGGGGGACGCCCGGGCGCCAAGTGCCGCCGAGGACCAGGTTGAGGCCGACGGCCAGGCCGTCGCTGTTCACGCCGAGGTAGCCGAGGAGCCCGGCGAAGCTGAGGACCAGCGCGCGCCGGGGGGAGCCGGCGCGTGCGGTCTCCAGGACGGCGATGTGGCTGTCGAGGTTCCCGTTGAGGTCGACGGTCTGGGCGAGGACGGGGGTTCCGTCGGCGGTGGTGCGGGCGTACGTGGTGCAGTCACCGGCCGTGGGGACCTTGGAGTAGCCCATGATCTCGCGGCGGAGTTGGAGCAGCCAGGCCTCGTCCTCGCCGATGCGGGCGCCTTCGGCAAGGCCCGCGACCTCCTCGGCGAGGTCGGGCAGGGCCGCCGTCACCCCGGCCCGGTAGGCGGCGACGGTCGGCAGCAGGTCGGGCAGGGTCAGGGGTCGGGCGGTGAGGTGGTTCAGCCGGGCCAGGCCGTCGTCGAGGAAGGTGCGCAGGGGGGCGGCGAGGGCCCGGCCGTGGGCGCGGCCGATGTCGCGGGGCTCGCCGCCGGCCCGTATGAAGGTGATGTCGCCCGCGGTGTTCACGCCGGCACGGCCTTCTTCGGGCCGCGGGCGAGGGCCTCGCGGACGGCCGGCCACTCGGCGCGCAGGATGCTGTAGAAGACGGCGTCGCGGCGGCGGCCGCCCGGCATGTAGTTGAAGCTGCGCAGGGTGCCCTCCTCGGTGGCGCCGATGTTCGCGAGGCCGCGGCGGGCCTGGAGGTTGAGGACGTCGGTCTTGAACTCGGCGCGTTCGACTTCGAGCACCTCGAAGGCGTGGGCCAGCAGCAGGGCCTTGGCCCAGTGGTTGACGCCGCGGCCGCGGAAGTCCCGGCCGAGCCAGGACCAGCCGATCTCCAGCCGGCGGTCGGCCTCCGCCATGTTGCCGAAGCTCATGCTGCCCGCGACGCGGCCGCTTTCCTTGTCGGTGATCACGTACACGACCCGGCGGCCGGCGGCGTGGTCGGCGAGGTTGGCGTCGAAGAAGGCCTCGAAGTCGGTCTCGGTCTCGACGGCGGCGACGAAGTAGCGCCAGATCGCGGGGTCCATGGCGACGGCCCGGATGCCCTCGCGGTCCGCCTCGGTGATCGGGGCGAGGCGCACCCGGTCGTTCTCCAGGACGGTGGCGGCGTGGTCGGTCCAGCTCATGATTCAGGCTCCGGTGGGGACGTGGTGGCGGGTGAGGGCGTCGGTGACGTCGCGCAGCGTACGCATGACGGCGAGGTCGTGCTCGGTGAAGTGGGCGAGGTCCACGTCGGTCTCCTCGCACACCTCGGTGAGGAAGAGGACCTTGTTGAGGGAGGTCAGGCCGTAGGCGGCGACCATGTCGGCGTCGAGGTCGAGGTCCTCGGGCTCGACCTCGGGCATCAGGACGAGGGAGAGCTGGGCGCGTGCGGCCTCTTCTACGAGCTGGGTGTCAGGCATGGATTCCGGCCTCCTGGTCGTGCAGCGGGATGTGGTGGGCGGCGGCGATGGCGGGCCGTTTGGGCTTGTACTGGGAGGTCAGCAGGCCGTTGTCGATGCTGAACGGCGGATCGGCGACGAGGACACGGCTGATCCGCTCGTCGGCCCCGGTGGCGGCGTTGACGGCGGCGAGCCGGGCGGCGATGGCCGCGCGGTCGGCCGGCAGCTCGGCCGGGGACACCACGGCGACGAGGTCGGTCTGCGTGGGGCTGAACAGGACGCATTCGGCGACGGCCGGGTCGGCCCGCATCAGTTCCTCGATGGGCCGGACGATGACCTTCTTGCCGTTGTCGAGGACGATGACGTCGTCCGCGCGGCCCCGCACGAACAGGAAGCCGTCCTCGTCGAGCCGGCCGAGGTCGCCGGTGCGGACGGTTCCGTCGGCGTCGAACACCTTCTCCGAGTCACCGGGGCGGGCGTACGCGTAGTGGTTGTTGACGGGATGGGTGCTGCGGACGCTGATGACTCCGTCCTCGCCGATCAGCACTTCCTTGCCGCTCACCACCCGGCCGACGCTGCCCTCCCGGTGGGCGCCGGGGTGGTTCTTGGTGACGATGCAGGTCTCGTTGAGGCCGTAGCCCTCGAACAGGGGCAGGCCGACGTCGGTGAAGAAGCGGAGCACGGCCGGCGAGGCGGGTGCGGAGCCGGTCCACAGGTAGCGGATCCGGTCGCCGAACAGGGCGCGGGCCACCTGGCGCGGGTCCTGGCCGGCGGATCGGCGCAGCCGGCCCTCGATCTGTCGGCGGGCGCTCTCGTAGAAGGCGGGTACGCCCATGACGACGGTGGGGCGGACGCGGCGCAGGGTGGCGAACGCCGCCTCGTAGGTGGTGAGGGTGACGTCGTGGCCGTGGAGCAGCGCGGAGTACACCCAGTAGCGCTGTTGGAGCAAGGACAGCGGGAGGAAGACGAACAGGTCGTCGCCGGGGCCGTGCGCGAAGATCTCCTGGACGGCGGTGAGGGAGCTGTCGATGCTGCCGGCGGTCGCGCCGAGCCCCTTGGGCACGCCGGTGCTGCCGGAGGTGAACTTGATGGTGGTGACGTCCCGGAACCCCCAGTGGACGGGGGGCAGGGGCCGGTCGGGGGAGCCGTCCGGCTCGGTCAGGTCGAGGATCGCGCCGGTGCCGAGGACGCCGGGCGGCCACGGGGCGGACCCGGCGGCGGGCCGGTCGCCGGTCTCGTCGCCGGTTTCGCCGGCGACCTCGCCGGCGGGCCGGTCGGTGTACAGCAGGCGCAGGTCGTAGCGGTCCAGCAGTTCGGCGGACGGCGTGAACTTGCCCGGCTCCAGGCCGGCCGTCTGCGCCCCGAGGCGCAGCGCGGCCAGGTCGAGCAGGACCCACTCCAGGCTGTTCGCGGCGAGGATCCCGATGCGGTCGCCGGGGCCGATGCCGTGGGCGTCCCGCAGGTGGTGGGCGAGGCGGCCGGAGCGCTCGTACAGCTCCCGCAGCGGGATGGTGCGGGTGCCGTCGAGGCGGGCGACGGAGATGCTGCCGGCGGCCGGCGGGTCGGTGACGATCCGCCGGATCGTGTCGGGCCCGGCGGCCGGCCCGCCGTCGGACGCGGGGCGGACGGACGCCGGTGAGGGCGCCGCGCCGCTCATCGGGCGGCCTCCGGGCGCAGGACGGCGGCCATCGCGCGGACGGTGTCGACCTCGGCGAACCGGTCGAGGGTGAGGGTGACGCCGAACCGTTTGCGGGCCGCGGTCAGGATCCGGGCCGCCGCGATGGAGTCGCCGCCGAGGGAGGCGAGGGTGTCGAGGGCCCCCACGTCGGGCCGCCGCAGGACGGTCGACCAGATGTCGCAGAGGATCTTCTCGGCCTGGGTGGCGGGGGCGCTGCCGCCCGCCTGCGGGGCGGGGGCCGCCGGGTCCTCGGTGCCGAGCGCGGCCAGCTTCGTACGGTCGACCTTGCCGTTCTTGGTGAGCGGGAGCGAGCCGTGCCAGATCACCGCCGCCGGGAGCATGTAGTCGGGCAGGTCGGCGCGCAGTGCCCGGCGGACTTCGGTGAGGTGCGGGCGGTGGGAGCCGGCGGGGACCAGGTGGGCGACGAGGCGGTTGCCTCGGGCGGCGACGACGGCCCGGGTGACCTCGGCAAGGGCGGCGAGCCGGGTCTCGACCTCGCCGGCCTCGATGCGATACCCGTTGATCTTGATCTGGAAGTCGCTGCGGCCGAGGATCTGGATGTTCCCGTCGGGCAGGTACCGGCCGAGGTCGCCGGTGCGGTAGAGGCGTTCGCCGCGCACCGGGTCGGTGAAGAACCGTTCGGCGGTGCGCTGTTCGTCGCCCCAGTAGCCGCGGGCGAGGCCGGTGCCGGCTGCGACGATCTCGCCGGTGACCCAGTCGGGGGCGTCAAGGCCGTCCCGGTCGAGGACGTAGGCGCGGTTGTTGGCGTTGGGCCGCCCGTACGGGATGGACTCGCTTCCGTCCTCGTCCTCGCCGACGGGGTGCAGGATGTTCCAGATCGTCGTCTCGGTGGGACCGCCGAGGGAGACGACCTCCAGGCCCGGCGTCATCGTGCGCAGCGCGGCGGGCAGTTCGGGCGGGATGCGGTCGCCGCTCATCATGACGAGGCGCAGGGCCGGCGGCGGAGCGCCGTCGGTGCGGGCCTGGTCGTGGAGCAGTCCGGCGATGGCGGGGACGGAGTTCCACACGGTGATGCCGTGCTGTCGGCACAGGTCGAGCCAGTGGGCGGTGTCGACGGCCTTGTCGTGGTCGGGCATGACGAGGGCCGCGCCCGCCGACAGGGCGCCGAAGACGTCCCAGACGGACAGGTCGAAGTTGAAGGCGCTGATGGCGAAGAACCGGTCGTCGGGGGTGATCCGGAAGCGGGTGTGGCAGTCGGCGACGACGTTGGCGACGTTGCGGTGGGTGACCATCACGCCCTTGGGGGCTCCGGTGGTGCCGGAGGTGTAGAGGACGTACGCGAGGTCCTCCGGGTGGGAGCCGGGCAGCCGGTCGGGGACCTCGGCGCGGCCGGAGGCGGGTCCGGTGAGGTCGAGGACGGCCAGGGGGGCGAGGGGCCCGGTGTCGGACGGGGCGGTGTCGGTGAGCACGCACCGCACCCGGCCGTCGGCGAGCATGTACTCCTGGCGGGCGGCGGGCAGGCCCGCGTCGACGGGCAGGTACGCGGCTCCGGCGAGGACGGTCGCGAGGATGCCGATGATCTGCTCGGGTCCGCGCCGCATGACGAGGCCGACGAGTTCGCCGCGGCCCACTCCCCGCGCGCGCAGCCAGCCGGCGGCGGTGGCGGCCCGGTGCAGGAGTTCGCCGTAGCTGACGGTCCGGTCGGCGGTGAGGACGGCGGGCGCCCCGGGGGTCTCGGCGGCCCGCTTCACGATGGCGTCGCCGAGCATCTCGTCGGGCAGGGCGACGGCCGTGTCGTTCGCGGCGAGCCGGCGGGCGCGTTGCGCGGGCGGCATCAGCTCGAAGCCGTGGCGCTGCCAGGCCCCCGCGTCGACGAGGGTTTCGAGGAGGGTGGTGTAGCCGTGCGCCAGGTCGTCGAGGAGCCCCTCGCAGAACAGTTCGTCGAGCCCGTCGAGTTGGACGACGAGTCCGCCGTGCTGCTCCATGGCGAAGGCGTTCAGCCACACCTGGGGGGTCTGGCTGACGGAGAAGACCTCCTTGCCGAAGAGTTCCAGGGTCGACCCGTCGACCTCGCTGCTGACGTGGCCGATGGCGCTGTTGAAGGTGTAGGGCATGCGGGCGCCGGCCAGTCCGCCGCGGCGGCGGGCCAGTTCCTTGAGGACCTCGATGCCGGAGAAGTGGCGGTGGTCCATGTCGGCGTGCAGCCGGCGTTGGAGGGCGCGGGCACGTTCGGCGAAGGTCAGGGTCCGGTCGGTGGCGGCCTCGACGAGGAGGGTGTCGGAGAACTGCCCGATGGTCTCGAAGATCCGGGGGTGGATCGGCGGCCGGTTGGCGACGGTGGTGGTGAGCGTGAAGCGTTCGCCGGCGCCCCAGCAGGCGAGGGTTTCGGCGTACGCGGCGAGCAGCAGGGCGGACGGGGTCAGCCCGGCCTCGGCGGCCCGGTCCTTGAGCGCGGTCCAGGCGGTGCGGTCCAGGCGGACGGCGCGCTGGGTGAACCGCGAGCCGGACAGGGCTGCGGGGCTGGTGCGCAGCGGCAGGTCGGGGTGGGGGGCGAGGTCGTCGAGGCGGGCCGTCCAGTAGTCGCGGGAGCGGCGGGCGGGGGCCCGGTCGCGGGCGGTTTCGAGGGCGGCGACGTAGTCCTCGAAGGGAAGTTCCTCGGGGGCGTCGGTGGTGGGGCTGCGGTAGGCGTGCCACCAGGCCCGGAAGAACAGGAACATGCTGATCCCGTCCATCACGAGGCCGTCGTGGCCGACGTGGAGGACCATCCTGTCGTCGGCGAGGATCGTCACGTCGACGGTGAGCAGCGGGGCCTGGTCGGCGGGCAGTACCTGGTGGGAGCGCATCTCGCGGAGTTCGGTGCGGATGAGTTCCTGCCGGCGGGGGTCGTGGGCGCGCAGGTCGAGGACGCCGATGACGGGTGTGTGGTCGCCGTGTTCGGTGACTTGGCGGTCGGGGGACAGGAAGCGCGAGCGCAGGGCGCTGTGCGCGGCGACGACGGTGGCGAGGGCGCTCTGCAGGCGGTCGACGTCCCAGTGGCCCTCGATCTCGTGGAAGACGTGGCTGGCGACGTCCCCGATCTCGAAGACTCCGCTGCGGCCGGCGTAGTAGCCGCGCTGGAGGGGGGTGAGGGGGAAGCCGGGGCCGTGTTCGGCCTCGCGGGCGAGGTGGGCGACGAGGGCGGGCTTGGCGGCCTTGACGCGGGCGATGAACTCGGGGTCCATCCGGTCGCGGTTGCCCTGGAGGCGCAGGTCACCGTCGGCGAGGGTGACGGACAGCCCGCGCCGGCCCATTTCGCGCAGCAGCTGGAGGTGGTTCATCGGGGCTCTCCCGAGGTCAGGGCGGCGACGGCGGCGGGTTCGGCGCGTTCGGCGATGACGGCGGCCAGTTCGGCGAGGGTGCCGCCGTGCAGGAGTTCGTCCATGGACAGGTCGACGTCGAGGGCGTCGAGGATCTGGTACTGGACGGTGACGGCCTGGAGGGAGCCGGCGGCGAGCTGAGTCAGGGTGCGGTCGGCGATCGGCTCGTCGTCGCCGAGTCGCAGGACGGTGCGGGCGACCTGGGTGAGCCAGGGCGTCAGGGCGGGTGCTGCGACCGGTGCGACCTCCGGTGCGGCCTCCGTTCCGGCGTCGGGCGACGGCCGGAAGAACACGGCGTCGGCGAGGGCGACGGCGCTGCCGGGGGCGAGGAGTTCGACGGCACGGGGCCACGCGCTCGGGGCGTCCTGGCCGAGGGCGGCGGCCAGCCGGGCGGCGAAGCGGGGCATGACGGGGACGGCTGCGTGCGCGAGGAGGCGGGCGGCCGCCAGTTCGAGGGCGACGGCGGTGCGGTTCTCGTCCTCCCATCCCGGGGTGTCGGCGAGGAGGCCTTCGGCGCGGCCGAAGCGGACGGTGTCGCGGACGATGCCGTCGAGTTCGGCGGCGGCCTGGTTGAGGGAGAACGCGTCGTTCTCCAGGGCCGCGGTGACGGCGGCGAGGCGGGTCCCGAGCCGGGCGAGGAACGCGGAGTGCTCGGGCGTCCAGTTGCCGGCGTCGGGGGCGGTGCCGCCGTGGTGCTTGGCGACGCGGGCGCCGAGGTCGGTGAGCCAGTGCTGCCAGGTGCCGATGAGGGTGTCGTTCAGGGTGGCCTCGTAGGCGGTGCGCGTGTAGTCGGTGCGCAGGCCCTCGGGGCGGGTGGCGGCGAGGAAGTAGCGGACGGCGTCGACGGTGTCGGGGCCGAGGACGTCCTTGCCCCAGATGGCGTGCCGGCGGCTGGTGGAGAACTTGGCGCCTTCGAGGAGGTAGAACTCGTTGACGTGGTAGTCGATGTCGGGGTTCCAGCCGGGGAAGGCGAGCCGGTAGAGGACCGGGTAGAGCACCGAGTGGTAGAAGCTGTTGTCGTAGCCGAAGAAGTGGACGATCTTCCAGTCGCGTTCGGGGTCGGCGGCCCGCCAGGTCCGGCCGAGGCGGGCGCCCAGGGCCTGGATGCCGTGCAGGAACCCGTAGCTCATCTCGGGCCAGACCCAGATGACCTGGCCCTCGGTGGCCCCCTCGCGGGGTTCCACGCCCCAGCCGGAGGGGTGGGTGAGGGGGATGTCCACGCGGGGGCGGCGGAAGAGGCGGTCGGCGAGCTCGCGGAGCCGGGCGGGGACGCGGCCGGTGCGGTGGTGGTCGCGGACCTCGGGGGCGAAGGTGTGCAGGGGCAGCGTCCAGCGGGCGGCCGGGGTGGTGCGGGGCGCGGCGTCGGAGACGGTGGAGCGCGGGTCGGTGAGGTCGGTGACGGTGTTGGGTTCGCCGCATTCCTCGCAGATGTTCCCGTTGGTGAGATTGCCGCAGCCGGGGCAGCCGCCCTTGACGTCGGCCTCGTAGAGGTACTGGCCGGTCGTGGCGTCGTGCAGGGCGTCCTGTTCGGTGACGGCGATCCCGCCGGAGGCGACGACGCGGCCGAAGAAGTCCCGCAGGCCCTCGCGGTAGGCGGGGTCCTGGTCGGTGACCGTGTACTGGTCGAGGGGTATGTCCATCAGCCGCAGGGTTTCGGCGATCTCGGCGCTGTAGTGCGCGGCGGTCTCGGCGGGGGTGCGGCCGTCGGCGCGGGCGGCGCCGAGGACGTAGCTCTGGTAGTCGTCGCTGCCGGTGAGGTGGTAGGCCTCGGCGCCGTTCATGCGCTGGTAGCGGGTGAAGGCGTCGGCGCCGAGGTAGGGGCCGCCGAGGTGGCCGAGGTGCAGGTCGCCGTTGGGGGTGGGCGGGGTGGAGAAGACGAAGACGGGCCGGTCGCCGAAGCCCTTGCGGGCGGGGTTCGCCGCGGAGGTCGCGGCCCGTTCGGCGTCGCGCCAGTACTGGGTGAAGAAGACGAGGTCGCCGGCGTCGGGGCCGCCGGTGTTCTCCAGCACGTGGGACTCGAACGGTTCGAAGAGGACGACGGTGCCGGGGGCGGCCGGGTGGCGTTCGCCGTCGATGACGAACTCGCCCTGTCCGGCGGTGATCACGAACAGTTCGGTCTCGTCGTGGCGGTGGTGGTCGGTGGCCCGGCCGGGTGCGATCCGGCCCCAGCCGGCGGGTGTGCCGAGGCCCTCCACACCGCTCATGTCGATGCCGAACGCCTGCTCCAGGACGTCGGCGTCATAACTGGCGATGATCATGTCGTGGCCTTTCGCGGGGACGGGAGGGGCGCAAGGGAGGAGGGGGACGGCAGGGACGGGATCAGGTCGGCGGCGCGGGCGGCGAGCGCCGGGGCGAGCCGGTAGCCGGAGCCGCCGGCCGCGCCCGCGAAGAGCAGCCGGCCGTAGGGGTCGAGCGGGGTGACGACCGGGGTGCCGTCGGCCCCGTACGCGTCGCAGAAGACCCGGCCCGACCGGCAGTGGGCGGCCAGGCCCGGGGCGTAGCGGGTGAGCAGGGCGCGGGCCTCGCGCAGGTGGCCGTCGGTGAGGGACGGGTCGACGGTGTCGGGGTCGACGTCCCACTCCTGGCAGGTGTAGCTGAACAGCCAGTGGCCCCGGTGGTGCAGGGGCAGCAGGAAGGCGTCCTCGGTGTGCAGGACGACGGCCCGGTCGCCGGGGGCGCAGGGCACCTCGACGTGCAGGGCGACGATCTTCTTGACGCGGGCGCCGAGCGGCGCGACGAGTTCCCGCCAGGCGGGCGCGGCGAGCCAGGGCCCCGGGGCGAGGACGACGTGGCCGGCGTCGAGGGTGGCGCCGCCGGTGAGGGTCAGGCGGGTGCCGCCGGGGCCGGAGGCGAGGGCGGTGACCTCGACGCCCTCCCGGAAGGCCACGGCCGGGCGCAGGTCGGCGGCGAGGCGCTGGGTCAGGGCGTGGACGTCGGCGTACTGGCAGCCGTCGCCCTCCCAGGCGCCGTGGCCCCGGGGCAGGGCGGGGACGGCGGCCGGCAGGTCGGCGGTCCAGCGGAGCTTGGCCTCGGGGAGGTAGGCCTCGCGCAGTTGCTCCTCGGCCTCCTCAGGTGCGAGCACCGTCATCCCGAGCGGGTGGATGGGCAGGTCGGGGCGGGCCGCGCGGAGGTCCTCGTAGAAGCGTTGGCTCTCGGCGGCGAGCGTGCGGACGGTTTCGTTCGCGCCGCGCGGGAAGTGCAGGCCGGCGGAGCGGCGGGTGGCGCCGGAGCCGGTCATGTCGCGGTCGAGGACGGTGACGGTGGCACCGGGGTCCCGGGCGAGCACCTCGCGGGCGATGAGGACGCCGAGTATCCCGGCGCCGACCACGGCCACGTCGGTACGGGCCCGGGCGGGCCCGCCCGCGCCCCCGCCGGCGGCGGCGAACGCGGCGGACCCGGTGGGTATGCCGGGGGCGCCGGCACGGTCGGCCGACATCAGGCGCTCCACCGTTCGTCCTGGGGTGCCTTGGACGACCACTCGATGAAGGAGGACAGTTGCTCGTCGCCGCGTACCCCGCACAGCCGGTCGGCGATGCGCCGGCTGCGCCAGGCGTTGAGGCTGAGGTTGGGGTCGGCGAGTCCCCGCTGACCGCGGACGCCGTTCTGGACGAAGATCCGGCGGTCGGTGGGGCCGTCCCAGCGGACGGCGTAGTCCTCGTCGACGCGCAGTTCCTCGCCCTCGCGCTCCAGGCGGTCCGCGACGGGGGCGAGGAAGTCCATGCCGGCGGGCCGGTAACCGGTGGCCCAGACGACGATGTCCGCCTCGAACCTCTCGACGGAGTCGGCCTCGCCGGTGTGGCGGGCGCAGACCTCCCAGCCGCCGAACGGGCCCCGGCCGACGTCGAAGACGTCGCGGCCCGGGTACAGGGCGACCAGGTCCTCGTTGCCCTCGACGAAGCGGTGGACGTAGATGGTCTGGTAGATCTCGCGGAGGGTGGATTCGGAGATGCCGTCGCTGGTCAGGAGGTTGCGGGAGTTCAACGACTCGCGGCGTTCGCGGGGCAGTCCGTAGAAGTAGTCGGCGTGGCTGGGCATGTAGTAGTCGTTGGTGAAGGGCGAGTCGTCGATGGGGAGGTAGTTCGGCCGCCGGGAGATCCACGAGACGCGGCGGGGCAGTTCCCAGCCGCTGCGGGAGATCAGGTCGAGGAAGGCCTCGGCGCCGGACTGGCCGCCGCCGATGACGACGACCCGCTTGCCGCCGACGTCGCGGGAGGCGCCCAGGTAGTCGGCCACGTGGAACTGGGTGGGGCCGAGGAGGCCCTCCCCCTGCGGCGGCACCCAGGGCCGGCTGCCGACGCCGACGACGACGTTGTCCGCGGTGACGGTGCGGCGGTCGGTGTGGACCGTGAACACGCTGCGGTCGTCGTCGAAGTCGACCTCTCGGACGCCCTCGCCGAAGACGACGTTCTCGTTGCGGCGGCTGGCCCACGCCAGGTAGTTGCGGAACTCCAGCCTCGGTACGTCGTCGAACTGCGCGTTGAGGAAGTGGTAGACGCGGCCCTTGGCGTGCAGGTACGCCAGGAAGGAGAAGGGGCTGGCCGGGTCGGCGAGGCTGACCAGGTCCTTGAACTGGGACACCTGGAGGGTGGTGCCCGGGATCTGCTGGCCGTCGTGCCAGCCGAAGGACTCCTTGCGGTCGAGGAAGAGATTGGGTACGTCCGGCATGCTGTGCAGCAGCGACGCCAGACTGAGGTTGGCCGGGCCCACGCCGACGCCCAGGCAACGGAAGTGCCTGGTGCCGGGCCGGAAGCTCTCGTGCCCCATGGTCGGAACCTCTCGTTCGAATCGGTGATCAGCAGGAGGGGGAGCGGGGACGGTGGCGGACACCGCCTAGGCGGGGCGGGTGCGGACGGCGATCAGGCCGAACAGGGTGGCGAGCAGGGAGGCGGCACCGACCAGCGGCCAGACCAGCGAGCCGAACTGGAGGAAGAGCCAGGTGCCGGCCATCGGTCCGAGGGCGGAGCCCAGGCCGAAGACGAACTGGAAGCTGCCGATGTAGCGGGAGCGCAGGGCCTCGGGGCCGGCGTTGGCCGGGTAGGCGAAGACGGCGGGGCCGCCGAGGATCTCGCCCAGGGACCAGATCAGCGTGCCGATGACGATGGCCGCCGGTCCGATCGGCAGTCCGTAGCAGGCGACGCCCGCGCCGACGAGGGCGAAGCCGAGGCCGATCGTGATCTTCAGGGGCCAGCGCTGCGAGACCTTGGTGACCAGCAGCTCGAAGGCGATGACGATGACGCCGTTGAGCGCGACCGCGAAGGTGTACCAGAACAGCGCCAGCCGGGCCTCCTCCATGTAGAGGGGCAGGGTGGACAGGTACTGCATGTAGACGGCGGAGTGGAAGAAGGCCGCGACGAGGTAGAGCAGGTAGCGGCGGTCGCGCAGGACCGCGCCGTAGCCGCCGGTCCGTGCGGGTGCCTCCGGGCGTACGGCGCCGGGCGCCGGCCTCGTCCGGGCGGGCAGGGTGGCGCGGGCGACCAACGCGAAGGCCAGGGCGAGGGCGGCCTCGCCCCAGAACAGCAGCGTGTAGGTCCTCCCGCCCGCGTGGTAGAGCGCGTAGCCGAGCAGGGGCGCGGCGGTCGCTCCGACGTTGAGGCCGAAGCGGTACATCGCGAAGATCATGATCTGTCGGTCGCCGTCGGTCTGTTCGGCGAGGAGGGTGGCCGACGCCGGCCGGAACAGTTGGGCTCCCAGGCTGACGAGGGCGATGGCGACCAGCAGCGGCAGGAACCCGGGCAGGTACAGCAGGGCGGCGGTGAGCACGGCGGTGCTGCTCATCGACAGGACGGTGGCGCCGCGGATGCCGAGCCGGTCGGCGAGGGTGCCGCCGACGAGCGAGCCGGCGACGGCGCCCGCCCCGTACACGCCCAGCGCGATGACGGTGCGGCCCTTGGAGTGGCCCTCGGCGGTGAGGAAGAGGACGAGGAAGACGTGCAGGAAGCCGCCGAGCCGGTTGACGAGCACCCCGGCCAGCACGGTCTTCACCGCGCTCGGGGCCTCCTTGAAGGTGGTCCACACCCCGGGTGCCGGGGCGGGCGGAGCGGCTTCCCGTTCCGCTTCGACGGGCCGGACGTCAGTGCTCATCGGGGTCCTCCGGGTCGACGACGACGGTGACGGCGGCACGGACGGCCGACTCCAGCGCGTCGAGCCCTTCCGGGGTGGGCGCGTCGATCAGGAAGGTCACCGCCCGGTCGTCGGAGCAGGCGAGCGGCTGGAGCCGGGCGCCGGCCTCCTTCAGGACGAGGAGGGCGCGCAGCGCGGGCCCGTCCTCCGGATCGCCGGGCGCGAACGCGGGCCAGGTGCCCGCCTCGCCGACCCACTGGGGGCGCACGCCCGGCCAGTCGAGGGTGACGTCGGCGAGGCAGCCCGCCTCGTGCTCCAGGTAGACCTGGCGGGTGAAGCGCCGCGGCGGCGGGTAGTGCGCGTCCTCGCCGAGGGCGATCCGGATGATCTCCGGTTCCAGGGGTTGCCCGGTGGCGAGGTGGTAGAGGGCGACGAGGCCGTCCCCGGGGGTGCGGGCGGCGACCTCCATCAGGCGGGGTTCGCCGTCCTCGCCGATGCGCCACTCGGCGTGGGCGATCCCGTCGCGGAAGCCGAGCACCTCCAGCATCCGGCGGTTGGCGGTCAGCAGGACCGCGTCCTCGCCGGTGCCGGCGTTGGGGACGGAGTGGGCGAGCTCGACGAAGGTGCGGTCGCCGGACTCGGTGGTCTCCTTGCGGGTCACGGAGGTGAAGAGCGGCTCGCCGTGCTGGACGAGGGACTCGACCGAGTACTCCTGGCCGGTCACCTTCTCCTCGATCATCAGCGTCTCGTGCTCGGGGTACTCCGGCAGCAGCGCGCGCAGTTCGGCGGCGTCCGCGACGGCGACGACGCCCGAACTGGAGTGGCGGGTGGCGGGCTTGGCGACGACCGGGTAGCGCAGGGCGGACAGGTCGGCGTCCTCGCGGGCGCCGGGCGGCAGGACGAGCGTGGCGGGGCTGAACTCCTCCAGGTACCAGCGCTGGAGGTACTTGCTGCGGCACACCCGGGTGGCGCGCAGGCCCGGTCCGGGCAGGCCCAGGGCGTCGCACAGCAGGCCGGTCTGCTCGACGAGGGTCTCGCCGACGGCGTACGCGCCGCGGACGGTGTAGCGGCCGTGCCAGGCGCGGGCCCCGGCGACGAAGCCGGGGGTGAAGGAGCCGTCGAGGTCGAGGGAGCCGTCGACGTAGGCGATCTCGTCGATCAGGGACGCCGGGTGCTCGGGGTCCTTGCGGGCGCGGCGGACGGCCTCGCGGTTCGTGTCGGGGGTGATGAGCAGGATCCTCAGGCCGCGGGCGGCGAGTTCCTCCAGGTAGCGGGGGTTGCGGCAGACGACCCGGAAGGCTCCGGTGAGGATGAACGCCTCGGGGAGGGCGGGGGCTTCGGGCAGGTGGGCGGGCTGCGTCATGCCGGGACTCCTGACGGGGTGGGGGTTTCTTCGAGGGCGCCGCGCAGGCCGTGGGCGCCGAGGAAGGTGAGCCAGCGGCCGGTGTCCTCGGGCGCGGCGGCGCGGTTGAGTCCGGCGGGCAGCGCGCCGGCCAGGATCCGGGTGACGCCGTAGGCGACGGGGAGGGAGACGCAGCGGGCCATCGCGGACTCGTCGGCGTCGCCGGTGAGGTCGAGCAGGTGGGAGCCGCGCCAGGACGGGCCCGCCGGGGTGCGCAGTTCGAGTGCGACGGACAGCACGACGCGGTCGCGGTCGGCGGGGGTGGTGGGGTACCGGGCGGCGAGCGAGCCGGCCAGGGCGCGGACGGCCTGTTGGTCCCCGGTGGAGACGGTGTCGAAGACGTCCTTCCAGGCGGTGTGCCACCCGGCGTTGCGCAGGGTGCCGCGGACGAAGGTGTCGAGCCGCCAGTGGTCCGGTATGCCGTACTGGGCGACGAAGGGGAGGCTGTCGCGGTTCGGGTAGACCTCGAACTCCTCGCCCGCCAGGGTCAGGGAGCGGGTGGCCTCCCAGGGGCGCGGGACGGTGGCCTCGGCGCCGGCCTCGATGTGCCGGGCCGGGGATCCGAGGGCGGCGAGGACCCCGTACGGGGCCCAACTGAAGCGGTAACGGAAGGAGTTGGGGACCGCCGGCACGCCTCCGCAGTAGGAGGTGAACACGGCGGTCGCGGGTATCTCCCCGAGGGCGGCGCGGCCCCGTGCGACCAGGTCGTGGGCGAGCAGGTGGTCGATGCCGGGGTCGAGGCCGGCCTCGGTGAGGACGACGGTGCGGGTGCGGTCGGCGGCCTCGGCGGCCAGTTCGGCGAGTTCCGGGGAGACGTAGCTGGTGCAGGCGAAGTGGGCGGCCCGGTCGGTGGCGAGGCGCAGCAGCGGGGCGTGCTCGGTCGCCGGGAGCATCGATACGAGGACGTCGCCGGGGCCCACCCCGGCCGCCAGGGCGGCCGGGGTGAACGCGCGGACCTCGGCGCGGCCCGCCAGGCCGAGTGCGGCGAGGCGGGCCGCGCCGCGCTCGGCGGTGCGGTCCCACAGGACCACCCGCCGGGCGCGTTCGCAGACGAGGGAGAGGCCGGAGCGGCCGGTGGACAGGCCGGTGCCTATCCAGTGGACGGTGCCGGACGCCGCGGCCGCGGTCGGTGCGGCGGTCGCGGGCTGGTCAGCGGACAAGGGGATCCTCCTGGGCTTCGACGGCCGTCCGGTAGGTGTGCAGGGCGCGCTCCCAGACGTCGTCCGCAGGGGCGGTCAGGCGCAGGAGCTGCGGGGCGAGTTCGGCGGAGAAGGCGGTGGCGGCCTCGACGGGGAGGAGCGAGGGCAGGTTGTCGATGGCGATCAGGTCGAGGGGCCGGTCGGGTCCGGCGCGCAGGGCGCGGACGGGTTGCGTCCAGGTGGTGGTCTCGTCGTAGACGGGCAGGACGTTGCAGTCGGAGGTGACGTCGCAGGTGACGTCGGAGACGAGGGACAGCCGGCGGCGGGGGTCGTCGAGGTCGGCCTTGGTCAGGAACGGCGTTACGGGCGTGGTGGTCAGGACGGTGTTGACCATCAGGTGGTGGCCGAGGAGGGCGGCGCGGTCGAGGTCGCGGGTCTCGGCCAGGTCCCAGCGGGTCGGTTCCAGGCCGGCGGTGGTCAGCGCGTCGCAGGCGCCGCGGCCGCTGCGGCCGAGCGCGCCGATCACGAGGGCGGTGGTGGGGTCGTCGGCGGTGGCTCCGGAGGCGAGCAGGGCGTCGAGGGCGGGCCGGTCGGTCGGGTTCAGCGGGGTGGTGAGGGCGCCGCGGTGGTGCAGGACGGCGAGGGCGGCGCCGACGTACCCGGCCCAGTAGCCGAACGCGGCCACGCGGCGGCCCGCTCCGTCGGTGAGGTACTCCATGTCGAGGAGGGCGCCGCCGCCCGCGGTGAAGCGGGCGAGCAGTTCGCGGGCGCCGGCCTGGCCCTTGTAGGCGTGGCCGAAGTAGATGTGCCGGTGGCGCAGGGCGGGCACGTCGGGTCCGGCGGGGAGTTCCTTGAGGCCGAGGACGTACGCGTCGTCGGGGGCCTGCTCGTGCCAGGAGGCCGTCGGGGCGGCCCCGCAGCCGACGGCGGTGTAGGCGTCGAGCGGGAACACCCGCTGGTCCGACTCCTCGACGGTGATGCGGATGCCCTCGGCCACCAGGCGGCCGGCGTCTTCGGGGGTGAGGGGGGCACGGCGTTCGGTGACGCGGGCCTCGTGCCGCATCCAGAGGTGAATGGTGTCCGACATGTTGCGGTTTGTCCTGTCTGAAGGCATGGAGGTGGCCGACCCACGGCCTGATCGCGGTCGCGGGGTGACGTCGTCCCCGGGTGAGGACTACCTGCGCGCTAGAGGAGCGGGATCCGGGCGTTCGCCAGAGGGCGGTATGCGGGGGTCGCGGTGGTGTTCAAGCCTGCCGTGCGGAGCTCGGTGACGACCGCGCCCGCGAGGGCCACGGCCAGCTCCTCCCCCGGACAGCGGTGGGCCGCCGCACCGAAGGTGAAGACCACCGGATTCACCCGGCCGGGCGACAGGACGTCGGGGTCCGGGTTGACCGCGGGGTCCCGGTTGGCGGCGGCGAGCAGCACCAGCACCTGCTGACCGGGCTCCACTTCGGAGCCCGCGTGGACGAAGGACCGGGCGGCGAACCGACGGGTGTTCTGGATCGGGGCGTCGTGGCGGACCACCTCGCGCACGAGCGCCGCGGTGGCCTGCGGGGTGCCCGGCACGTCGGCGCCCCGGGCGAGGGCGACCAGGGTGTTGCCGATCAGACCGGCGGTGGCGTCGTAGGTCTGGGACAGGAAGCCGACGGCGTTGGAGAGCAGGGGCGCCAGGTGCGGCCAGGAGTGCCGGTCGGCGGCTCCCACCAGCTCGGCGAGCAATCCGGCCGCGGGGGCGCCGGCGCCCCGGCCGGCCACGTGGGTGGCGGAGGCCGCGTTCAGGGGCGGGGTGAGCAGTTCGCGCAGCCGGGCCGCAGCCGTGGCCGCGGCCCGCTGCTCGGCGGGGGTCGCGGAGGCGGGGATGCACCGGACGAAGTCGCCGATCGCACGGGCCGCCTCCCGACCGGCCCCCTCCGTCAGACCGCAGAGCTCGGCGACCACCCGGGCCGGAACCCCGAACATCAGCTCCTCGTACGGGACCTCGCCGCCCGCCGCCAGCACCTCACGGGTGTGCCGGGCCGCCAGTCGGGCCGCGCGGGCGGTGTCGGCGCGGGCCAGCGCCTCGGCCACCACCGCCTTCAGTCGGGCCACGACCGGACCGTCCGTCATGCGCACCAGGTCGCCGAAGACCTCCCCGGCGGGGGTACCGACGATCCCGGCGGGCACCGGCTCGGCCGGCGGCCGCACCCGCAGCGCGTCGCTGCCCAACACCGCGCGCACCGCGGCCGCGTCGGCGGCGACCCAGGCCCCGAGCGCCTCGTCGTGGGCGAAGGGGCGCTCGGCCACCAGGCGCGCGTAGAAGGGGTAGGGGTCCGGAAGGCGCAGCGCCTCGACGGGGCCGACGGTACGGGCGGGAACGGCGCTGCCGGCGCTGCCGGTTCGGGGGGACGTGGTGCTCACTGCCTGCTCCTTGCTGAACGGGTGGTACGGGTCGGGCGGGTGGTGCGGGCGGTGCGGGTCAGGCCGCCGCGCGGGCCGCGCGGCGCATGTCGAGCGAACCCGCGATGGCCATCCTCAACACCTCCGAGGTGCCCTCGTAGATGCGCAACGACCGGACCTGCCGGTAGAGCCGCTCGGTGACACCGCCCTGCACGATGCCCGCCGCTCCCAGCAGTTGTACGGCGGCGTCGACGACGCCCTGGGCGGCCTCGGTCGCGTGGACCTTCGCGATGTTGGAGTGCCGGGCGAACCGGCGGCTCCCCCGGTCGGTCTCCCAGCCGGCGCGCGCCACCAGCAGGGCGGCCGCGTTCAGCTGCACCTCCATGTCGGCGAGCGAGGCCTTGACCAGCTGGAGGTCGAAGAGGGTCCCCCCGTACGCCTCCCGGCCCAGTACGTGGGCGAGGGCGGTGTCGAAGGCCCGCCGGGCGAAGCCCAGGGCGGCCGCGCCGACGGTGGTGCGGAACCGCTCCAGCAGGTCCACCGCGATCACGAAGCCCTTGCCCGGCCGCCCCAGCAGGGCGTCGGCGGGCAGCCGGCAGTCCTCGAAGGACAGGTGCGCGAAGGACCTCGGCGCGATCGCGTCGATCCGCTCGACCCGCAGGCCGGGGGTGTCCGCGGGCACCAGGAAGGCGGAGAGCCCCAGCGGCCCGGGGCCCTGCCCGGTACGGGCGATCACCACGAACACGTCGGCGATGGTCCCGTTGGCGATCCATGCCTTGCGGCCGTTGAGGAGGTACGAGCCGTCCTCGGCGCGCGCCGCCTCCAGCCCGACGGAGGACACGTCCGAGCCGGCCTCCTTCTCGGAAACCGCGAACGCCCCGATCAGGGTGCCGGCGGCCATCCCCGGCAGGTAGCGGCGGCGCTGCGCCTCGCTGCCGAAGCGCAGCAACGGGGTCGCGGCGAGCGCCTGGATGGAGAAGGCGAAGTCGGCGAGGTCCTCGGCGTACGCGAGGGCCTCGCGGCGCAGGCACACGGCACGGAAGTCGTTCACGGGGGCGCCGCGCGGGTCCAGTTCGGAGAGCCAGCCGGCCGCGCCGAGGGCGCGCACGAGGCGGCGTCCGGCGGCGTCCGGGTCCAGGGTGCGGATCTCCTCCCACAGGACCCGGTTGCTGTCGCACCAGGCCCCGGCCGACTCGGCGAGCCGGCGGTGGGAGTCCTCGTAGAAGGGAAGCGCGAGGACCTCGGGGTCGAAACTCGTCGTCAGTTCCATGGTGAGGCTCCTCAGATGACCAGGTCGGCGGGGGTCCGGGCGGTTTCCTCGGACTCGGCCGCGGCCTCGGCGCGGACGCGCTTCACCAGGCCGTGCTCGACGAAGTGGGCGAAGGAGGCGTAGCCGCGCCAGATGCGGCGCCACGCGCCCTGGACGGCCTCCTCCCCGGAGGCGGTCAGCACGTCGTCGAGGAAGGCCACGATGATCTCGGCGGACTGGCGGGCGTGCCCGGCGGAGAAGTTGTCGATGGACAGGTGCGCCTCTTCGTAGGAGACGTCGAGGCCGTGCCGGCGCAGTTTCTGGATCTCGTGCAGGCGCATCGCGCCGAGGCCGAACATCTCGATGCCCAGGTTGTAGCCGAGGATCTCGTGGTGGAGGCTGTCGGGGAACAGCGACAGGCAGATCTGGTGGATCGAGAAGCCGTACAGGTGGTCCGGCAGGTCCCCCTGCTGGAGGAAGGCCTCCTGCCGGATGTGCGGCAGGTCCATGTCCATGCCGGCCAGCACCTTGTGGATGATCGTGATGTGGTTCTTCGCCATGTCGCCGCGACCCATCTCGTCGGCGTAGATGGAGAAGAGCATGTCGTCGCTGCGCCGGTGCCGGCGGCCGAGGTTGCCGACGCGGTGGGCCCAGGTGCCGTCGATGAGGCTGCCCAGGGCGTACGTGGACTGCTCGAAGACGACCTCGTCGCGCGAGGGGATCTCGGTGAGCGGCTCGTACGGGTCCACCAGCTTGTCGCGGTAGATCCGTTCGACCCGCTCCATCAGGGCTTCGGGCGTGTAGTCGAAGTACGAGGCGTCGGTGAGCAGCCCCCCGGCGCCGTGCTCGAACAGGAGCTCGGCGTCGGCGAGTCCGGCCTCGGCGCGGGCCCGGGCCGCGGGCAGGACGTTCGGGTGGCGCTCGAAGTTGACGAGGCGGTGGAAGAAGCGGCGGTGGTCCTCGGTGGGACCGGGCTCGCGGACCAGCACGTCGGCGGGTTCGACCGAGGCGAGGCGGCCGCTCCAGGCGCGGGCCGGTTCGTCGCCGGCGGTGAGCGGGACGAGGTCGGCCCCGGCGGGCTCGCCGGCGGCGACGGACCGGGCCCAGGCCGCGAACACGGCTGCCTCGCGCTCGTCGAAGATGCCGAACATGGGGCCGCCGAACTTGATGGACTTCAGGAACCGGCAGGGGCCGCCGTCGCGCCCGGGCCGCAGCTGGCGGGCGGTGCGGAACTCCCGGACGAAGGCGGCCGGGTCGAGCTGTTCGTCGTCGAGCCAGTCGGTGAGCTTGCGGGCACCGAGGCGGACCGCGCGGTGCTGGCGACCCGCGTGCGGGGCGTGCCGCTCCACGATCAGGGCCACCTTGGCGTCGAGGGAGAGGCCCTCGTGCCAGGCGGCGAGCTCGGCGAGGGCGGCCGTGTGCTCGCGTTCCAGGCGGACGACGAGACGTACGGCCGCGAGGGCTCGGCGGCGGTCCTCGTCGCCGGTCGGCGACTGCGCGGTGAGGGCCAGGTACTCGGCGAGGACGGGGCGTACGTCGCTCTCCGCGAGCATCGGCTCGCTGCCGAGCAGGAGTTCGTCGAGGCCCAGGGCGTGGGCGGCGTAGTGGACGCCGACGACCTCGGGGAGGAAGGAGGCGGGCAGCCGGGACAGGGCCAGGTGGAAGGCCGCGTGCAGGGCGGTGAGGGGGCGGGCGCCGGCCGCGTCGAGGAAGGCGGCTGCCTCGACGGCGGGGAGGAACACCCCGTGCCCGGCCAGCGACCGGCGGCGGCGGCCGAGGAGGCCGGCCTCGGCGGTGCCCTCGCCCTGGAGCAGCCAGTGCTGGCCGAAGAGGCGGCCGACGATCTCGGCGGGCTGGGTCGCGGCCTGCGAGACGGTGTCGAGCCAGCATCCGCCGGTCAGGGTGAGGGGGGCGCGCTGGCGCAGCACCGCGGTGCGGACCTCGGGGTCGGGGTGGGTGCTCAGCGGGGTGAGGACGGCGGCGAGTTCGGCGCGGGCGGCGCCGACGTACGCGGCGACCGCGTCGGCGTCGGCCGGCTCGGGGAGGGGGTCGTCGGCGGCGGGGTCGCCCTCGGGGGCGAGGAACGCGGCGAGGACGCGGCGGGCGGCGAGCAGGGCGGCCTCGCCCTCCTGGTCGGCGAGCAGCCGGCGGAAGAGGTCGGCGGGCGGGGCCGCGGCGATGAGGACGGCCTCGGCGGCGCCGGCCGGGGAGGCCTCGAAGGGGCCGGCGGGCAGGGATGTGGTGAGGTCGGGCAGGGGGAAGGCGGGGGCGAAGGAGCTGCGGGCCAGGTCGAGGTCGGGGAAGCCGTCGCCCTCGGGGCCGGCGCCGGATTCCGTACGGGCGGCCCCTGCCCCGATCCCGGTTGCGTCGGTGGCCCCGGTCGCGGTCGTGTCGGTGGTCATGTCGGCGGCGGTCATGTCAGCGGCCCTCCCGTCGGGCGGTGGTGGTGTCGGGGGTGGGGGCGGAGGGCGCGGTGTCGGCGGCCGGGAGCCGGCGCAGCAGGACGCCGATGCGTACGCCGGGGACGCTCGACGCCAGCAGGTAGTGCCCGTGGGGCTTGAGGGCGCCGGCCTCGGCGCGGTCGACGAGGTTGATCAGCGGGTCGGCGGCGAAGCAGTGGCCCACGCGCGGGATGTTGTCGAGGAAGAGCTGTTCGCGGCCGAAGCCGGCCTGGCGCTCCTTGAGGACGACGAGCGGCTTGTAGAGGTTGGGGTGCAGGACCCCGTGGATGTCGCCGATCTTCATTCCGGCGTCGTCCAGGATCCGGTCGTTGACCTCGCGGGCGAGGTCGGAGCTGATCTCGTTGGACCAGTCGAGGCCGGCCGGGTCCTGCGCGCCGGCCCCGGCGACGATCTCGTAGGCGTCCGGGCCGATCGGGGCGGCCGCGACGAGGCAGGAGGCGGCTCCGTCGCTGAACAGGGCGAAGTTGTCCATGCGGACGGATTCGTCGGTGACCCGGTCGGCGGTGACGACGACGACCCGGCGGTACATGCCGGCGGCGACGTACGCCTGGGCGGTGCGGATGCCCGCCAGGAGGTTGGCGCAGCGGCCGAGGGTGAGGCCGATGAAGGCCGCGGCGCCCAGGCCGGTGGCGGCCAGCACGTTCTCCACGAACGCGCCGTGGGTGCGGGGGCCGCCGGGGAAGCGGGTGGAGCACAGGATGAGGCAGTCGACGTCCGACGGGGCGACGCCGGCAGCGTCGAGGGTGGCCCGGACGGTCTCCGCGGCCAGGGTCTCCAGGGACTTGGCGGTGCGGTGGACGCTCCCCCAGCCCCACAGTTCGGCGCGGGGCGGCATGCCGAACCGGCGGGCGCGCTCGGCGAGCCCCTCGATGGAGGTGTGGTCGTCGTGGCGTTCGCCGAGGACGTAGCGGGGCGCGGACAGGTGGACGGCGGGAACGCCGGCGGTCGGGGCCGCGGGCGGCGCGTCGGTGGTGGCGGGTAACGGGTGCGGAAGGCTCACGGTGCCGGTTCGCTCTCTCGGTCGGCGGACGGGGCGGGGTCGGCCAGGAGTTCGTTGGCCTCGGCGTACGGAAGGGCCTGTGCTCCGAAGCCGAAGGTGCCGAGCTCGCTCATCTCGCGGGCGGCCCGGGTGAGGGCGCCGAGGGCGGCCCGCGACAGTGCGGAGCCGGTGCTGACACGGCGTACGCCGAGGGCGCCGAGGTCGGCGACGGACAGCGGCAGGGCGCCGCCCATCAGGACGTTGACGGGCCGGTCGACGGCCGAGCACACGGCGCGGATGGCGTCCGCGTCGGGCAGGGCCGGGGCGTAGAGGACGTCGGCGCCGGCGGCCTCGTAGGCGCGCAGCCGGCGGATGGTGTCGTCGAGGTCGGGGCGGCCCTGGAAGAAGTTCTCGGCGCGGGCGGTGACGGTGAAGGGGAAGTCGAGTCCCTTCGCCGCCTCCACGGCGGCGGCGACGCGTTCGACGGCTTCGTCCAGGGGGCGTACGGGGTCCTCGTCGCGGCCGGTGGAGTCCTCGACGGAGCCGCCGACGAGGCCCGCGGCGGCGGCGAGGCGGATGGTCTCGGCGACGTCCTCGGGGCGTTCGCCGAAGCCGCTCTCCAGGTCGGCGGTGACGGGCAGGTCGGTGGCCTCGATGATCGCGGCGGCGTTGGCGAGGAGTTCGGCGCGGTCGACGCGGTTCGCCCCGTCGGGGCGGCCGAGGCTGTGGGCGAGGCCGGCTCCGGTGGTGGCGAGGGCGGCGAAGCCGAAGGAGGCCAGGATGCGGGCGGATCCCGCGTCCCAGGGGTTGGGGACGACGAAGGGGTGCGGGCCCTCGTGCAGGTCCCGGAAGGCGATGGCGCGCCGCAGTCGGTCGGCGACCGCCGATTCGGAAAGGGGCGCGTCGAAGGAGGCTGAGTGGTTCATGAGGGTCCTCGCTGGTGAGCTGCTGGGGTGCGTCGGCCGGTGTCAGATCAGCTCAACGTACTCATCCCCGGCAGGTGTCGTGGCTGGGGCCGCCGCGCGGGCCAGGGGGCGCAGCACCCGGGTGACGGCGTCCGGACGGCCCTCGAAGTAGAAGTGGCCGCCGTCGGCCCAGTGCCGCTCGGGCGGCGTGGCGCACTCGCGGGCCCAGGCGTCCAGCGCGGCCGCGTCGACGTGCGGGTCGTCGGTTCCGTTGAGCAGGGTGACCGGGACGTCCAGCGGGGCGGCGGGCCGGTAGTGGTAGCCGGCGACGAGCCTGAAGTCGGCCTTCAGGTGCGGGAGGAGCAGTTCCTGGACGGCCTCGTCCTCGACGACCTCGGGCGGCAGTCCGCCGAAGAAGCCGACGGCCTCGGTGAAGGCCCGGCCCTCCAGTCGGGCGGTTTCGACCACGCGGCGGGTCGGCAGCAGGGAGGGGGCGCTGCATCCGGAGACGACGAGGCCGGCGAAGCCGCGTACGCCGTCCAGCCGGCGGGCGACCTCGAAGGCGAGGGCCGCGCCGAAGCTGTGGCCGAAGAGCAGGAAGGGCCGGTCGGCGGTGGCGGCGGCGAGGGCGATTGCGGCGGCCGCTCCGTCGGCGAGGGCGGCGACGGAGGTGAGGGCCGGCTCACGGAAGCGGTGGCCCCGACCGGGCGGGCAGACGGCGAGGATCCGCGCGTCCTCTCCCAGGCCGGCCTGCCAGTCGAGGAAGGTCCGGGGGTTGCCGCCGGCGTGCGGGAAGCAGTAGACGCGGGTGGCGGCCGTGGCCTCGTCGGCGGCAGCGGCGGCGGTCTCGGGGGTCAGGAACCAGGGGGAGGGGGCAACCACGAGGATCAGCCATTCTCTTGCCGGTCGGTCAGTGGCGGGAGGTGACGCAGTGCAGGACGGGGCGGCGGTGGACGGTCAGTTCCAGCCAACGTCGTTGGTGGGGCCGGGAGCCGGGGTCGTGGTGGCCGGCGCCGGGGTGGTTCCGGTGGGCTGCGGGTTGTTCCAGCCGACGTCACCGGCGACCACGTGCGGGTTCGTGTTGTTCCAGCCGACGTCGCCGAGGCGCAGGTGGCTGCCGGAGTCGGTGGTGAGGGCGCCCTGGGCGATCCCGGTGACGACCGTGCCGACTCCGAGGGCGACGCCCGCGGCGGCGAGTCCGACGCGACCGCGGATTCCCGAAACGCGGCCGGTCCGACGAGTCACCATGTGGTTCTTCCCCATTTTGCCCAGTCCCCTCAAGTCGTTTCGTCTTCGGCCATTCCAGGAACGCCAAACCGAGGCGGTTTCCGGCGGTGGTGATCGCCGGGCGCCTTCTGCGTGTTCGTTCCTGCGGTGAGACCAAATCTCCCCTGCCGGGTCACGACGAGGTAGACCTACGATGGCTCCGGTTTACGCATTGCGGGAACCCACGGGGTCCAGACCGCTACAGACAGCTGCATACCGGACAGACAGGGGTGGCACGTGGACGTAGTCAAATACGTCGAAACCGCACAGAGCGGTGCACCTGAAGCGCTGTGTGCGGCGGCGGCGGGGGAACCGCAGGCGTTCTTGCGGGAACTCGCAACGCACCTCGGGCTATTGGCCCAGGAAGCCGCTCAACAGGCCGCGCGACCGGCCGCCGCACCGGCGGTGGAGGCCCACGCGGACGAGGTGGTGGTGGGGCCGGGGGTCCGTTACTTGCATGGTCTGGGCAGTATCTCCACCGCGATCAACGACGCCCTCGGCGCGGTCCGGCGGGACATCCTGACCGCGCAGCCCGACGGGGCGCGGCCGAGCGCGGTGCTGAAGGAGGCGTTGGAATCCGTGCGCCGGCACATCTCGGCGGGGATCGCGATGCGAACGCTCTATCAGCACACCACGCGATTCGACGAGGCGACGAAGGAATATGTCCGCGCGGTTACCGAATACGGAGCGCAGGTTCGCACATTGGAGGAATTCTTCGACCGGTTGATCATTGTCGACGACATCGCCTTCATTTCGGCGAACGAGGACCGTACCACGGCGATCTCCATTACCGAACCGACGATCGTACGATTTCTCCGCGACACGTTCGACAAGGCCTGGGACCGGGCGAAGCCCTTTCCCTTCGTGCCGCTGCACGCCGCGAAGGCGGCGGACGAAGTCGTTCCGGCGATCCGGGAGTCGATCAGCAGGCTGCTCGTGGAGGGCTACGCGGACAAGGCCATCGCCCGCCGCATCGGGATCAGCGAGCGCTCCCTCCAGGCCCACATCGCGGCCATCAAGCAGGAGATGGGCGCACTCAACCGGTTGCAGCTCGGGTACCTGCTGGGGCGCAACGAGGCCACCTACGTCCTGTGACCCGCCCCCGGGGAGGGGCGGGTCACACGGTGGGGGCCGGGCCGGGGCCCGGCCCCGGGGGCCTCAGACCAGGGCGGTGATGACGATCGCCGCGATGGAGGCGCCGAACACGACCACGTGGCGGGCGTTCTGGAGGACCCAGACCCACGCGGGGAAGCCGTCCTCGGCGGCCTTGAGCAGGGCGGCCACATCGACGCGGGCCAGTTCCTCGTCGCCCTTGCGGGCGAAGGCGGCCGTCACGGAGGGCACCGCGGTCAGGTTGCTGTACAGGATCACGCAGTTGACCAGCAGGATCAGCGACTGGAGGACGTAGGTCAGGACCGGGGACCAGGAGACGTCCAGGAGGTTGGCGCCGGCCGCGGCCACCATCATCGCGGCGAACGACACGGGGGCCCAGGTCTCGTGGCCGCCGGCGTCGAAGCGCATCCCGTTCTCGGTGAGGACGCTCGGCCGTACGCCCTGGCGGCGCAGTTCCGCCTCCGCGGCCCCCATGGCGGTCGCCCCGTAGCGGGCCCGGACGACCGGGATGCTCAGGAAGGCGGCGGCGACGAGCAGCTGGAGCGTGGCGACGAGCGCGTTCATGGTGAGTCCCCCTCATGCGGCTCCGGTTGGCGCCGCGTTCGACTTTCACTAAGTTCAAGGAGACTGTAGACCGAGACTTGAACTAAGTGCAAGAGCGGGACTGAACTTTGTGCAAGTGGGGGTCCGCGGCCTATCGTGAGCGCCATGGCACGCGACACGCTCACCCAGGAACACATCGTCCGGACCGCGATCGAACTCCTCGACGAGGAGGGACTGGACGGCCTGAACATGCGCAGCCTGGGCAAGCGCCTGGGCACCGCGGCCACGGCCGTCTACTGGCACGTCAAGAACAAGGACAACCTCGTCCTGCTCGCCGGCGACCACGTGTGGCACGAGATCGAACTGCCGGACCCGGAGGCGATCGGCTGGCACGCCGCGGCCACCTCGATGGCGCTGAGCCTGCACGCGATGCTGAGCCGACACTCGTGGCTGGTCCCGGCCTTCGGCTCGTACCTCTTCTACGGACCCGGCAAGGCCCGGTTCGACGACCTCAGCCTGGCCGTCTACGAATCGGCCGGATTCACCGGCCCGGAGGCGGACCGGGCGGCGGGCACCGTCTTCACGTACGTGCTCGGCAGCGTCCTCGGCACCTCCGCGGAAGCCTCGCTGATCCGGCGGTTGGGACGCGACGGGGGCGACCCCGAGGAGTTGATCCGGGAGACCGTCACCAAGGCGACCGAGGTCGCCCGGCAGTTCCCGCGGCTGCGCACGCGCGTCGACGGCCCGGCGGCGACCGAGTACGCCGCGGCGCCCGAGCGGACCTTCGAGTTCGGCCTGCGGATCCTGCTGGGCGGGCTGGAGGCCGAACTCACCGCCCGCGGCTGAATCCGACCGCCCGACCGCACCCGGCGGGCGCCGGGGCGGGCGCCGGGGCGGGCGGGATCACTTGCCGGCGGTGGCCTCCGCCGCCGCGGGCCGGGGCCGCCGGCGGGAGACCGCGACACCGCCGAGGCAGATCGCCCCGCCGAGCAGGGTCAGCCAACCGGGGACCTCGTCCAGGGCGAACCAGGCGATGACCACCACCACGGCGGGCACCGCGTACGTGGTGGCGCCCATCTTCCCGGCGGTGGTGCGCGAGAGCGCGTACGTCCAGGTGGTGAAGGCGAGGGCGGTCGGGAACAGGCCCAGGTAGACCATGTTGAGGGTGGCCGAGAGCGGGGCCTCGGGGAGCTGGGAGATCAGCTGCCAGGCGAACGGCAGGGTGCACGCCGTCCCGACGAAACAGCCGTACGTCGTCACCTGGAGCGGAGTGGCGTGCCGCAGCGCGGGCTTCTGCGAGACGACCCCGGCCCCGTAGGCGAGGGCGGCGACCAGGCACAGCAGCACGCCGAGGACCGAGGAGGAACCGCCGTTGGAGGTCGACACGCCCACGACGGCCGCGCCGACGAAGGAGACGCCCATGCCCGCCAGCAGCATCGGCGGGAAACCCTCCTTCAGCAGCCAGCCGCTGAGCAGGGCGATGACGATCGGGCCGATGTTGACGACCATCGCCGCGGTCCCGGCGTCGACCTCCTGCTCGCCCCAGTTCAGCGTCACCATGTACAGCCCGAACCAGAGCACGCCGGAAACGAGGATCCCGGGCCAGGCCTGGCGCGGCGGCAGCGGCACCCGCTTGACCAGGAGCACGACGCCCAGCGCGACCGAGGCCGTCAGCAGCCGGCCCAGCGCGAGCGCCCCGGGCCCGAAGTGCTCGGCCGCCGCGCGGATGGATACGAACGCGGAGGCCCACATCACGACCGTGATGGAGGCCGCTACGAGGGCGCGTTGATCGGTTCTGGGATCGCCAGCCGTTTGGTCCATGCGAGCAACGTACCGACGCCCCCCGGCCCTGCCTAGATGATCTCCGACGGGATCCGGCCGGCGCGGCCGGTACCGGTCGCGGCCCCCGCCCGTCAGGCCCCGGCGAAGGCGACGAGGTCCTCGGTGAGCGCCCGGACCACGGCGTCGTGCTGCTCCGCCAGGTAGAAGTGCCCGCCGGGGAACGACCGGAAGGTGAAGGCGGCGCCGGTCAACTGCCGCCAGTCCATGGACCCGGCCACGCTCGCCCGCGGGTCGGACTGCCCGCACAGCACGCTGACGGGGGTGCTCAGCAGCGGTCCCGGCTCGTAGCGGTACGTCTCGATCGCCTTGTAGTCGCTGCGCAGCGACGGCAGGATCAGCTGCCGGAAGTCCGGATCGGCGAGCAACTGCGGGTCCGTTCCGGAGAGTTCGCCGAGCCGGGCGATGAGCGCGTCGTCGCCGTCGATGTGCGTGGTCCCCTCCTCGGGCAGCAGCGGGGAGCGGCGGCCGGAGAGGACGAGGCCCCGCGGGGCCGTGCCCGCGCGCTCCAGGCGGCGGGTCAGTTCGAAGGCGAGGACGGCGCCCATGCTGTGTCCGAAGAGCACCAGGGGCTTGCCCAGCCAGGGCCGCAGCGCCCGCTCGACCTCGTCGACGAGGCCCGTCACCGTCTCGGGGCTCGGCTCGCCGAAGCGGTCCTGCCGGCCGGGGTACTGGATGGTGAGCACTTCGGCGTGCGGGGCGAGGTCGCGGGAGATCGGGAAGTAGAAGGAGGCGTTGCCCCCCGCATGCGGGAGCACGACGAGGACGGGTGCGTCCTGCGGTCGCACCGCGGTGTGGAAGCGGCGGATCCACGGGCTTCCGGTGGTGCGGACGTCCCTGGTGGTCTTGGCGATGGTCATGCGTGGTCCCCGGTGTCGTCCGTCAGCAGGAGCTTCTTCTGCGGTTTGCCCATGGCGTTGCGCGGTACGGCCGCGATGAAGCGGACCTCGCGCGGTCGTTTGTGGACCGACAGGTGCGCGGCGACGAAGTCGGTCAGTTCGCGGCCCGTGACCCCTTCGGCGACGACGAAGGCGACGATCCGCTGCCCGAGGTCGGCGTCGGGAACTCCGACCACGGCCGCCTCGCTCACCCGGGGGTGGTCCAGCAGCGCGTTCTCGATCTCGCCCGCGCCGATCCGGTACCCACCGGACTTGATCATGTCGATGGAGGCCCGGCCGACGATCCGGTGGACCCCGTCCGCCGCGTCGACGGCGGCGATGTCGCCCGTGCGGAACCAACCGTCCTCGGTGTACGCGGAGGCGGTGGCCTCCGGGCGGCCCAGGTAGCCGGAGAACAAGGTCGGTCCGGTCAGCTGGAGTTCGCCGATCTCCGCGCCGGGTTCGGCCGCGATGCGGGTCCGGATGCCGGGCAGCGGGGTGCCGACCGTGCCCGGGCGGACCTCGCCGCCGGCCCGGCCGCTGATGGTGATCAGCGTTTCCGTCATCCCGTACCGCTCCACCGGCCGGTGCCCCGTCAGGCGCTCCAGGTCCCGGAAGACCGGGGCGGGCAGGGCGGCGCTGCCCGAGACGAGGAGCCGGGCCCCGGACAGGGCCGCGGCGGCCTCCGGGTCGGCGGCGATGCGGGACCACACGGTCGGGACCCCGAAGCAGAGGCTGCCGCCCGCCTGCGCGTAGGCCCGCGGGGTCGGCCGGCCGGTGTGCACGAGGCGGCTGCCGGTGCGCAGCGCGCCGAGCACGCCGAGGACCAGGCCGTGCACGTGGAACAGCGGGAGCCCGTGGACGAGGGTGTCCTCGGCGTTCCACTGCCAGGCGTCGGCGAGGGCGTCCAGGTCGGCGGTGATCGCGGCGCCGCTCAGCACGACGCCCTTGGGCGGTCCGGTGGTGCCGGAGGTGTACAGGATGAGCGCCGGGTCGGCGGTGGGCACGGCCGGGAGGGACCGGGCGGGAGCCCGGCGGGCGAAGTCGACGTCGAGTTCGACGGCGCCGGAGTCCCGCAGGATGTGCTCGCGCTCGGCCGGTCCCGCGTCGGGCGGCAGCGGTACGAACGGCACCCCGGCCAACAGCGCGCCGACGGCCGCCGCGACGGTCTCCAACGAGGGCGTCGCCGTCACCGCGAAGGCCGTCGTACCCGCCACGTCGGCGGCGACGGCGCTCGCGGCGCCCAGCAACTCCTCGTACGAGGCGGTCCGTCCGGCGACGCTCAGCGCGTCCTTCCGATCGCCGTACGTCCCGTCAAGCGCGCTCAGCACGGATGGCTCCCTGTCGGTGGTGGAACACCAGGCTACGGCCCCGGCCCGGTACCCGGGCCGGGTGCCCCGGCTTCCGTCGTCAGATCACGCCCTGGGCGAGCATCGCGTCGGCGACGCGCTCGAAGCCGGCGATGTTGGCGCCGGTGACGTAGTCGCCGGGAGCCCCGTACCGCTCGGCCGTCTCGTACGCCACCGCGTGGATGTCGCGCATGATGCCCGCGAGTTCCTCCTCGACGCGGCCGGCGCCCCACGCCGTGCGGCCGGCGTTCTGGGCCATCTCCAGGGCGCTGACCGCGACCCCGCCCGCGTTGGCGGCCTTGCCGGGGCCGAAGGCGACTCCGGCTTCCTGGAACAGGTGGACGGCCTCGGGGGTGGTGGGCATGTTGGCGCCCTCCGAGACCGCCTTGACGCCGGCGGCGATGAGCGCGCGGGCGTCGTCGGCGCCGAGTTCGTTCTGGGTGGCCGACGGGAAGGCCACGTCCGCCGGGACCTCCCAGACCCGGCCGCCGGGCACGTACCGGGCGGAGGAGCCGCGCCGCTGCGCGTACTCGCTGACGCGCCCGCGCTCGACCTCCTTGATCTGCCGCAGCAGCGCCAGGTCGATGCCCTTGTCGTCGATGACGTAGCCCTGGGAGTCCGAGCAGGTCAGCGGGTTGGCGCCGAGCTGCTGGAGCTTCTCGATCGTGTACAGGGCGACGTTGCCGGAGCCGGAGACGACGGCGGTGAGGCCGTCGAGGGACTCGCCGCGGACGGCGAGCATCTCGGCGGCGAACAGGACGCTGCCGTAGCCGGTGGCCTGCGGACGGATCTCGGAGCCGCCCCATCCGGTGCCCTTGCCGGTCAGGACTCCGGCCTCCCAGCGGTTGGTGATCCGCCGGTACTGGCCGAACAGGTAGCCGATCTCGCGGCCGCCGACGCCGATGTCACCGGCCGGGACGTCCGTGTGCTCGCCGATGTGGCGGTACAGCTCGGTCATGAAGGACTGACAGAAGCGCATGACCTCCGCGTCCGACCTGCCGTGCGGGTCGAAGTCGCTGCCGCCCTTGCCGCCGCCGATGCCCAGGCCGGTCAGGGCGTTCTTGAAGATCTGCTCGAAGCCCAGGAACTTCACCACGCCGATGTCCACCGACGGGTGGAAGCGCAGGCCGCCCTTGTACGGGCCGAGCGCGCTGTTGAACTCCACCCGGTAGCCGCGGTTGACGTGGACCCGGCCGCGGTCGTCCGTCCACGGCACCCGGAAGATGATCTGCCGCTCGGGTTCGACCAGCCGCTCCACCAGGCCGGCCTCCGCGTACTCGGGGCGTGCGGCGAACACCGGGGCGAGGGTGTCCAGGACCTCGCGCACGGCTTGGTGGAACTCGGGCTGGGCGGGGTTGCGGCGTTCGATTTCGGCCCGCAATGCGTCCAGCCGGTGCTTCGGTTCGGTCACGGTCTGTTTCCTCTCCAGGCGTCGATGCCGGGCGTGCGGGCCCGCGGAAGCGGAGGGTACCCCGTGCGCCTGTGCGCGCCGAAAGGTGTCCATCGGTTGAAACCGGGTGCTATCAGCTCATCGGATTTGCCGGGACGTCGTGGATTTCCGCCCGTAGGATCGGCCGCGTTCGCAGGCTCGTTGACCGGATTTCGACTACGCACGGGGGAGCTCAACATGGAAACGGCACGGTTCGCGTCACTGATCGCGGCGACGATCACCACGGGCCTGGTCAGCGGTCTCTTCTACGGGTTCTCCGTGGCGGTGATGCCCGGTCTGAGGGCCACCGGGGACCGGACCGTCGTCGAGGTGATGCAGCGCATCAACGTGGCGATCCTCAACGGCTGGTTCATGCTGGGCTACCTCGGGGCGCTCCTGTTCACCGGGCTCGCCGTGGGCCTGCACGTACCGGCCGACGGGCGGGCGGCGCTGGGCCCGCTGATCGGGGCGTTCGTCTGCTACGTGCTGGCGATGGTGGTGACCGGCGTGGTGAACATCCCGCTCAACAACGCCTTGGCGCAGGCCGGTCCGGCCGACGGGCTCGCGGACCCGGCGGCCGTCCGGCGGGCCTTCGAGGGCCCGTGGGTGCGCGCGAACGTGTGGCGCACCCTGCTGTGCACGGCCGCGACCGGCCTGCTGGCCTGGGCGCTGGTCCTGCACGGCGGCGCCTGATCCTCGATCCCCGGGACGGCCCCCGCCGTGCGGTGGCCGTCCCGGCCCGGTCAGCGCGCCGTGGCGCGGCCGTGCAGCAGCAGGGCCCGGACGAGGGCGACGAGCGCCAGCGTGGAGAGCAGGGTGCGCAGGATGTTCGTGGTCACCCAGGTCCCCTTGAACCTGTCCACCACCGGGCCGGCGGACTGGGCCACGCCGACCGCGTCCGCGAGCTCGTCGTTCAGCGGGATGTTCACCGCGAAGGTGATCACGAGGACGGCGAGGTAGGCGACGGCGGCTACGCCCGCCGGAAGCGCGACCGCACGGTGACCCGCGCGCAGGGAGAGCAGCGCCGCGGCGGCGGTGGTGAGCAGGGCCAGGACGAAGACGCTCCCGAAGAGGCCGTTGCCGTCGATGGCCGCGTTGAAGCGGTCCATGGCGGTGACGTACGCGGCGTCGTCGAGCCGGGCGAGCCCCGGCATCACGGAGACGTCGAAGGCGAAGAACAGGCCGGCCATGAGCCCGACGAGCACCGTCGAGAGTCCGAGCAGCACCCCGGCGGCCCGTGCACCGCCCCCGGCGGCCGGGGCCGGTTCCCCCGTCGCCCGGTCGTGTGGATCCTGCCCCGGTACCGCTCCGTCCGGATTCATGACGCGTCCTCACCTGCCGTCGGCGGGCCCCGTACCCGCGCGCGGAGCCGATCGTGACATCCTCGCGGCCCGCCTGTCAGGGCATCGGAGCGTCCCGCCGGACACGACCGGCCCCGTGGCACCGGAAGGGCACGTACCGGCCCCGCGGGTTCCGGCTCGCGGTGGGCACATGGGTGTCGGCCGGCCCGTGTCGAGCGGACCACCAGCGGTGCTGGATCCGGCGGGGGGAGGGTTGGCCGCCATGCCACATGCCTGGCGCGACACCCGGAGAAGCAAGGAAGTGGCACTGATGCCGAGCCGGACATCGGACGCAGACCTGTACACGAGGGCGCAGCGGTTGGCCTCCGTGGCGGTCCGGTACGCGGACCGGGCCGATGCCGAGCGCGTGCTGTCGCCCGCGGTGACCGAGGGCATCGTCGACGCCGGGTTCGCCCGCCTGTTCGTCCCGACCCGCTGGGGCGGTGACGCCGGTTCCGCCGCCGACCTGCTGGGCGCGCTCGACGTGCTGTCCCAGGGGTGTACCTCGACCGCCTGGTGCGCGTCGGTCATCGCGGGCGCCGGTCGGATGGGTGCCTTCCTCCCCGAAGAGGGACAGCGGGAGCTGTGGGCCGCGGGCGCGGACACCCCCGTGGTGGGCGCGCTGATGCCGCGGGGCAGCGCGACCGCCGTCACGGGTGGCTGGCGGGTGACCGGTGAGTGGGACTTCACCAGCGCGGTCGGGTTCTCCGCATGGGCCCTGGTGTGCGCCCGGCTGCCGCAGGCCGGCGGCGGCCAGGTCCCGTGGTTCTTCGCCCTGCCCCGCCGGGACTACCAGGTGGCCGACACCTGGTCCTCGTTCGGGATGCGCGGCACGGCCAGCGACACGTTGCTCGCCGACAACGTCTTCGTGCCCGCGCACCGCGGCTTCGCCCGGCAGGACATGATCGAGGGACGCTGCGTCGGTTCCGACGCCCGCTGCCACACGGCCCCGCTGCGGCTCCTGAGCGGGCTGCTCTTCGGCGCCCCCGCGCTCGGCGCGGCCCGGGCCGCGCTGCGCGTACGGACCGCGGACACGGGGGGCCCGCAGGACGGTGCCGACCGCCGGCTGTGCCTGTCCCTCGCCCGTGCCGTGATCGCCGTCGACGCGGCCGGGCTGCTCTTGGCGCGGGCGGCCCGGGTCGCGGACGCCCCGCGGGCCACGGAGCTGGAGCTGGCGCGCACCCCGGCCGATTGCGCGTACGCGGTGGAGCAGTTGGTCGACGTCGTGGAGGACCTGATGCGCTCCGTCGGCAGCGCGACGCAGCTCGCCGGGCATCCGTTGCAACGCATCTGGCGCGACGTGCACAGCCTGTCCGGGCACGTCGCGCTGGATTTCGATCCGGTCGGCGACGCCTACGGGGCGCTCCTCGCGGACCCCGTCGACGGGCTCTGCTCTCCCTGACCCGTCCCCCGACCGGCCCGCCCCGCGCGGTCGCGGGAAGGAGAAAGCCGGTTACGGGAAGGCGAAAGCGGTCGCGGAAAGACGAAAGCGGTCGCCCCGCCGGACGGATCCGGCGGGGCGACCGCTCCTTCGTACCGCCCCGTTCCTACTCCCCGAGCAGGTAGCGGATGTGCTTCACCAGCTCGCCGATGTCGGGCGTGCGCAACAGGCTGTAGTGGTCGGCGTCGAGGTCGATGACCGTCGGCGGCGTGGCCGAGTACCCGCTGCTGTTCTCGATGAACGAGTAGTCGTCACCCCGGGCCTTGAAGATGGTCACCGGCGCGGTCAGGGTGCGCTCGGCCAGCTCGTGGAACGAGTACTCGAACTCGTACGTCTGGCCCACGACGTCGATGATGCGCTTCGCGAGGTCGACGTCGATGCCCTTGAGCTCGCCGATGAACTCGGCGAAGGACTGCTCGTCCTTGCCGACCTCCAGGCACTTCTCCAGGTCCGGGCCGCTGATGCTGCCGGTGAACACGGAGAACAGGATGGTCGTGTACGCCTTGTTCGCGTACGAGGCTTCACGGCCGTACACGGCGCCGTTCTCGGCGCGCACCGCCGGCGATCCCGGGGCGATCAGGAAGAGGTTCTCGACCGTCTCGCCCGCCTGCTCCAGCTGATAGGCGGTCTCGAAGGCCACCCGGGCGCCGAAGGAGTAGCCCCACAGGGTGTAGGGGCCGCTCGGCTGGAGCTCCTTGATGGCCGCGATGTCGGCCGCGGCCATCTCGCCGATGCTCGCGTAGGGGCTCTCGCCCTCGTTGATGCCGTGCGCCTGGATGCCGTAGAACGAGCGGCCCAGGCCGATCTCGCCCGCCAGGGTGCGCAGGTTCATCGGGTAGCCGCCCAGGCCCGGCCAGCACAGCACCGGCCGGCCCGTGCCCTCCTGGTGCAGCCGCACCAGGCGGGAGGACTCCTGCGCGACCTCGCGCTCCAGGCGCCGGGCGAGCTTCTCGACCGTCGGGGACTCCAGGACGCTCTGGAGCGGCAGGGAGACGCCGAGGCGCGAGTTGAGCTCGCGGATCAGGCCCACGGCGATCAGCGAGTTGCCGCCCGACTCGAAGAAGTCGTCCTGGACCGAGACGCTCTCGCGGCGCAGCGACTTCGCCCAGACCTCCGCGATCTCCTTCTCGGTCTCGGTGCGCGGGGCGACGAACGGCCGCTCCACGAGCTCGGCGTTGACCTGGTCGGACGCGGCCAGCGCCTTCCCGTCGATCTTGCCGTTGGCCGACAGCGGAAGCCGGTCGAAGACCACGACCCGGTTCGGGATCATGTAGTCCGGCAGGAAGCTGACGAGGTCGTCGCGGATCATCTCCGCCGGGCCGCGCATGTGGACGGTGTCCTCGCGCATGCCCTCGTGGCCGAGCTGCTCGTCGCTGACGCGGCCGCCGACGAAGAAGTACGACGGGCCGCTCGGCACGCCGCGCTCCGTCAGGACGGTGTCCATCCGGCGCGCCGCGGGCAGCGGGTTGCCGGTCTTGGAGCTGTAGCCGGAGGACATGAAGCCCAGGCCGAGCCCGTTCATCATCAGGTGCTGGAGCTTCTTGCCGAGGGTGACGTAGTGCATCCACGCCTCGGGCGCCCGGCTGACGACCGTGATGCCGAAGCTCGCGGCCTCGTAGACCGACTGGTTGATCGCGATGACGTGCTTCTTCAGGACGACGTCGTCGGAGAAGCGGGTGAGCGTGCCGTCGGCGTAGCGGTACTGGCCGGCGGGCAGGCCCGCGACCTTGCCGCCGTGCGTCTGGAGGTAGACCTCGGCGTGGTCCTCGCGCTGCCCGGTGTGCGGGACCAGCTCGAAGGTGCCCAGGTAGAAGTCCTCCTCCGGCACGTCGAGGCGCTCGCGGACGGCGGGCTCGTAGCCCAGGTCCCGGATGTCGAGGCCGTACGCGGGCAGCACCTGCTCGAACAGGCCGACGATGTGCCCGGTCTCGATCTCCAGGACTTCCTGGATGTTGTTCTTGTAGACCGGCTCGATGCCGCCCTTCTTGCCCATGAAGTGGACGTGGGCGGTGGGCCGGCCGGTCGGGGTCTTCTCGCTGATGAGCACCAGCTGGTGACGCACCGGCTGGTAGTAGTAGTAACCGGGCTTCAGCCCGGCGACGCCCTCCAGCTCGAAGTACATCTGCGTCGCGTACAGCGCGCCCGGGGAGGCGTAGCCGTACTTGGGGAGCAGCCGCTCCTCGCTGACGTACTGGCCGAACCAGCGCAGGATCTGGCCCAGTTCGGCGGGCGCCAGGTCGGCGGCCTTGCGCGAGTAGGCCGAGGCGACCTTCGCGCCGAGCAGGTCCAGCAGGGACGCCTCGGTGACGGCGCCGCCCTCGAAGAAGCGGTACGTCTTGCGGGCGAACACCCGGCCGCGCTGCTCCGGGGTCGCCTGGGCGCCGGGCAGGTCGTACGTGGCGCGTCCCGCCAGCTCCGAGTCGTCGCGCAGGCCCGGGTTGGACAGCTGCGCCTTGACCTGGAGCTTGCTCTTCTTCGAGGCGTGGTGGGAGCCGTGGTTGCCCTGGTCCATCAGGGCGGCTTCCTTCTCGCTCAGCTCGACGCAGGCGATCAGGTTCTGGAAGCCGGTGCGGCCGTCGTTCTTGACGATGACGGCGGCGTTGCGGACCCAGTCGTGGTTCTCGATCGCCAGGGAGATCTCGTCCAGCTCGACGCGGTAGCCGCGCAGCTTGACCTGGTTGTCGGCGCGGCCGGCGAACTGCACGGTGCCGTCCGGGTTCCACTGGCCCAGGTCGCCCGTCTTGTACAGGCGGACGGGCGGGGCGCCCTCGGTGAGTTCGACCTCCAGGAAGCGCTCGGCGGTCAGGTCGGGGCGGTGCAGGTAGCCGCGCGCCAGCTGGACGCCGGATATGTACAGCTCGCCGATCTCGCCGACGCCGATGGGCGACAGGTCCTTGTCGAGGATGTGGTACTCGGTGCCGTTGACGGGGCTGCCGATGGAGATGGACTGCGGTCCCTCGTCCAGGGCGGCCGGGTCGACGGTGTACGAGGACGAGTTGATGGTGCACTCGGTCGGCCCGTACAGGTTGATCAGGGCGCGGCCCGGCATCTCCTGCGTGGCCTGGGTCGCCAGGATGCGCGAGAGGGCTTCGCCGCCGCTGAAGATCTGCTGCAGCGAGGTGCAGGTGGGGAACTTCTCGGTGTCGATGAGGCCCTGGAGCAGCGTCGGGACGCACTGGAGGGAGGTCACGCCGTGCTTGACGATGGTCTCGATGAGGCCCTCGGGGTCGGCGTAGACGCCGGGGGCGCCCATGACGACGGTGGTGCCGTTGGCCGGGGAGAGGATCTCCCACTGCGCGGCGTCGAAGCTCATCGGGGTCTTCTGCAGGACGACCTTGGAGCGGTCGATGCCGTGTGCCTCGCGGAGCCAGCCGAGCTGGCTGACGATCGAGTCGTGCTCGATCATCACACCCTTGGGCTTGCCGGTGCTGCCGGAGGTGTAGATGACGTAGGCCAGGCTGTCCGGGCGCGCGCCCGTCGCCTCGGCCGTCGGGAGCCCGTCGGGGACGACGAACGCCTCGGACTCGCGCAGCGTGATGACGGTGACGTCCTTCGGGGCCAGCTCGCGCAGCCGGGACACCAGGCGCTGCTGGACCAGGATGATCTTCGCCTGGCTGTTCTCGATCATGTAGCGCAGCCGGTCCTCCGGGTACTCCGGGGACAGCGGCAGGTAGGCGCCGCCGGCGGACAGGATGCCCCAGGCGCCGATCATCAGGTCGAGCGAGGGCTCGACGAAGAGACCGACGCAGTCGTCCGCCGAGACGCCGAGGTGTCTGAGGTAGTCGGCCAGTCCTGAGCTCCTGGCGGCCAGTTCCCGGTAGGTGAGCTTGTCGTCACGGTAGATGACGGCGGTCGCGTCCGGGTGCTCGGCGACCCGCTCTGCGAGCAGGCCCGGCAACGTCTTGGTCCCGCGAAGGGTGGGCTCGAGCACGCTGGTCTCCTGAAGAGTCATTTCCCGCTTCCTTACTTTCCGTTGTGGAACAGCGGGCGTGCTCGGACGCCCGCGCCCACCGGGCTCCGGCGTTGCGGCGGGCCCGGTGGTGCGACGGCTCACCGTTCGTGGGGGGACCTCCGCGCGAGGCGGACGCCGCGGTGCGGTGGGCCGTCAGAAGCCGAGGTGGCGACTCGGCGAGAAGAACCGAAGAGCGCGGGCGCCGGGCCGTGGCCGCGGCGCCCGGTGGGAGCGGATCGACAGGCCGGGTGAGCCTGTTTTCCCCGTACGGACGGACGGGCCCCCGTCGGCCCGTCCGTCCGGGCGGTCACCGGCCTTGCAGCAGCCGGGTCACCGATCCGTTCTCGAACACCTCACGGGACGCGCTCGCGATGAGCGGGGCGATCGACAGGACGGTGACCTTGTCCAGTCCGAGGGCCCCGGGCACCGGGAGGGTGTCCGTGAAGACGAACTCGCTGACGCGCGAGTTCTTCAGGCGGTCCGCGGCGGGCCCGGAGAGCACGCCGTGGGTGGCCGCCACGATGACGTCCCGCGCGCCCTGGGCGAACAGGGCGTCGGCCGCGGCACAGATCGTGCCACCGGTGTCGATCATGTCGTCGACCAGGACGCAGACCCGGTCGCGGACGTCACCGACGACCTCGTGGGCCGTGACCTGGTGGGCCACGTCCTTGTCGCGCCGCTTGTGGACGATGGCCAGCGGCGCCCCCAGCCGGTCGCACCAGCCGTCCGCCACGCGTACGCGGCCGGCGTCGGGCGAGACCACCGTGAGGGACTCGCGGTCCACCTTGGCGCCTATGTAGTCCGCGAGGACCGGCATGGCGAAGAGGTGGTCGACGGGGCCGTCGAAGAAGCCCTGGATCTGGTCCGCGTGCAGGTCGACCGTGAGGATCCGGTCCGCGCCGGCGGTCTTGAGCAGGTCCGCCACCAGGCGGGCCGAGATGGGTTCCCGGCCGCTGTGCTTGCGGTCCTGTCGGGCATATCCGTAGAACGGCAGGATCACCGTGATGCTCCGCGCCGAGGCCCGCTTCAGCGCGTCGATCATGATGAGCTGTTCCATGATCGACTTGTTGATCGGGGCCGTGTGGCTCTGGACCACGAAGCAGTCGGCGCCGCGCACGGAGGCGTGGTAGCGGATGTAGATCTCGCCGTTGGCGAAGTCGATCGCCTTCGTCGGGACGAGCGTCGTGCCGAGCTCGGCCGAGATGGCCTCGGCGAGCCCGGGGTGCGCCCGCCCCGAGAAGAGCAGCATCTGCCCGGAGTCGCTCACGCCGCGCCGGCCGCGGCGTGCGTCGGGTAGTCGGTGTAGCCGGTGTGGTCGCCGCCGTACCACTTGGTCGTGTCGTCCTGGGCCAGCGGGGCGTCGGTGCGCAGGCGCTCGACGAGGTCCGGGTTGGCGATGAAGGCCGAGCCGAAGGCGATGGCGCAGCCGACGCCGGTCTCCAGCGCCTCGGTGGCGATGGCCTTGGAGACCGCGACGCCGTTCTCCGGGTGCGGGCACAGGATGATCGTGCCGGTCCACTGGGCGCGCAGGGCCGCGGTGTGGTCGCGGTCGCCGCCCTCCAGGAGGTGGATGAAGGCGATGGGCGGCAGGGCCGCGACGAGCGCCTCGTAGATGGCGCGGGTGTCGCCCTCGACGATGTCGTTGTACGGGTTGGCCGGCGAGATGCGCACGCCGACGCGGTCGGCGCCGATGCGCTCGGAGACCGCCTCGATCACCTCGATCGCGAAGCGGATGCGGTTCTCGATCGGGCCGCCGTACTGGTCGGTGCGCCGGTTCGAGTTCTCCGCCAGGAACTGGTGGAGCAGGAAGCCGTTGCCCGCGTGGACCTCGACCCCGTCGAAGCCGGCCTCGATCGCGTTCTGCGCGGCGTCGGCGAACTCCTTGACGACCTCGGCGATCTCCTCGACCGTCAGCTCCCGCGGCTGCGGGTAGTCCAGCGGGCCCGCGGGACCGTAGGCCTGGCCGGCCGCGGTGACGGCGGAGGGGGCGACGGACTGGTGGCCGCTCGGGTAGAGGTCGGGGTGGCCGATGCGGCCCGCGTGCATGAGCTGCGCGACGATCTTGCCGCCGGCCGCGTGCACCGCCTCGGTGACGGGCTTCCAGGACTCGACCTGGGCCTCGGAGTGCAGGCCCGGGCTGTTGCCGAAGCCCTGGCCGACGACGCTGGGCTGGACGCCCTCACTGATGATGAGGCCGGCGCCGGCCCGCTGGCCGTAGTAGGTGGCCATCAGATCGGTGGCCAGGCCTTCGGCGGTGGCGCGGTTGCGGGACATGGGTGCCATGACCACTCGGTTGCTCAGGGCCAGCTTCCCCAGAGTGACCGGCTCGAACAGCTTCTCGGACATGTGACTCTCCAGATTCGGGTCAACGCGTGGTACGGAGTGGAGCGGGAACGCCGGAAGGGCGCGGCGGATCAGCCGCCCGCGCGCTCGGCGAGGTGGCGGGAGTGCGCGACGGCGAGGCGGCCCGCCGCTTCGGCACAGGTGGCGAGGACGGCCATGTTGGCGCGGGCGGAACGGCCGTCGGTGGCGGCGTCGACGGCGCGCATCAGGTACTTGGTGATGCCCTGGCCGGAGACCCCGTCGCGGGTGGCCTCGGCGACGGCGGCCCGGATGGCCGTGTCGACCTCGACCGAGTCGATGGCGTCCTCCTCACGGACCGGGGTCGTGATGAGGAAGGAGCTGTTGTTGCCGAGCGCCCAGTGGGCCTCGATGGCGCGGGCGATCTGGTCCTCGTCGTCCAGGCGGTGGGGCGCCCGGTGGCCGCTCGTACGGCAGTAGAAGGCGGGGAAGTCGTCCGAGCGGTAGGCGACGACGGGGACGCACTGCGTCTCCAGGTACTCCAGCGTCAGGCCGAGGTCGAGAATCATCTTCGCGCCCGCGCAGACGACGGCGACCTTGGAGCGGGTGAACTGGATGAGGTCCGATGAGACGTCCCAGGTCTCCTGGGCGCCCCGGTGCACACCGCCGATGCCGGCGGACGAGAAGAAGGGGATCCCCGCGAGCTCGGCCGCCACGACGGAGGTCGCCACCGTGGTGGCGCCCAGGCCGCCCTGCGCGAGGACGACGGGCATGTCCCGGCTGGACACCTTGGGGATGCCCGGCAGGGAGGCGAACCGCTCGACGTCGGACTCCGACATGCCGACCCGGATCTCGCCGGCCTCGATGCAGATCGTCGCCGGCACGGCGCCACCGGCCCGTACGGCGTCCTCCACCTTGCGGGCGGTGGCCGCGTTGTCCGGGTAGGGCAGGCCGTGCGTGATGACGTTGCTCTCCAGGGCGACGACGGCCCGGCCTTCGTGGAGGGCCTCGCGGACCTCCTCGGTGTAGACGACGGGGATGCCGCTGCTTGCGCTCATCGGGGCTCTCTCAACTCTCGTTCCAGTAGCCGGGCGCCTTGAGGAGCAGATCCCGGCGGGCCGCTATCTCGTCGAGGACCTGGATGTCCCAGTCCTCCGGTGTGACCGGCTCCAGGGAGATCGAGACGGTGTCCTCGCCGGTGGCGAAGGTGCGCGTCACGGCGGCGGTGACCGCCTCGTCGATCTCCCTGAGCTGCTCGGCCGTGAAGTTCCTCGGGTAGTGCCTGACGTGGATGTGGGGCACGGACTCGGTCCTCTCACGGGTCGTCGTGGGGTGGGAGGCACACCGCGGACGGGGGAGGCCGCGGTGTGCCGACCACCACTCCGCGTCCGACCCGGGGGGCAGGCCGGCGTGGAGCTCGGGGGCGGGAAAGCAGGCCGGTCAGGCCTGTACGGATTCCCGCGGGTTGGTCGGGGTGGGCTCGGTGTCCGGCTCGGACTTCGGCTCCGGCTTCTTCCCGCCGCCCCGGGGTTGGGCCAGGATGACGGCCGCGACCACGGTCAGGGCGCCGGCGATCTGGAGCGGCGACAGCGCCTGGTCGAGGACGAAGTAGCCGAGCAGGGTGGCCGCCAGGGGCGAGGCGAAGCTCAGGAACGAGACGGCCAGCGCCGGGAGGCGCTGCACGCCGCGGAACCAGATCGCGTAGGCGAACAGGGCCCCGATGATGCCGAGGTAGGCGAAGCCCCAGAGGTTCTCGGCGGTGATCTCGTCGGGCAGTCCCTCACCGATCAGGGCGATCGGGAGCAGGACCAGACCGCCGACGGTCAGCTGCCAGCCCGTGAAGGGGAGCAGGCCGACGCCCTCGGGGCGACCCCAGCGCTTGGTGAGCACGATGCCGGAGGCCATGCTGACGGCGCCCAGCAGGCCCGCCACGACACCCGTCGTGTTGAGTCCGGCGTTCGGCTGGAGGACGAGCAGGGCCACGCCGGCCGCGCCGAGCGCACAGGCGGCCACGTGGACCGGCTTGATCTTGTCCTTCAGCAGGAGCGCGCCCAGCAGCAGCACCAGCATCGGCTGGATGGACATCACCAGGGCCGCGACGCCGCCGGGCAGGTTGTAGGCCGCCAGGAACAGGAGGTAGAAGAAGGCGCCGATGTTCAGGACGCCCAGGACCAGGGCGCGCCACCACCAGATGCCGCGCGGCAGGGTCCGTCCGATCAGCACCAGGATCAGGCCCGCGGGCAGGGCCCGCAGCAGCGACGCCAGCAGCGGCCGGTCGGGCGGCAGGAACTCGGTGGTGACCAGGTAGGTCGAACCCCAGATTGCCGGCGCCAGCGCGGTGAGCGCGGAGTCCGTCAGCGTGCGGCTGCTCCTCATCGGACCACGGCCGAGTCGGTCGTGCCGAAGTAGCGGTCGCCGAAGTCGCCGATGCCCGGGATCATGAACGCGTTCTCGTTCAGGCGCTGTTCGACCGAGGAGGTGACGATCTTGACGGCCGGGTGCACGCGGTGCACGGCCTCGATCCCCTCGGGCGCGGCGATGAAGTTGACGAAGACGATGTTCTCCTCGCGCACGCCCGCCTCCAGCAGCACCTCGATGGCCGCGTTGGCGCTGCCGCCGGTGGCGAGCATCGGCTCCAGGAGCAGGATGTGCCGGTCGGCGATGTCGTCCGGGAGGTTCTTGTAGAAGAGGTGCGGGAGCTTGGTGGTCTTGTCCCGCTGGATGAGGATCTTGCCGACGCGGACGTCGGGCACGACGGTGCGCAGTTCGTCCAGCATGGAGTCGCCGGCCCGGATCACGGGCACCGCGCACAGCTTCGCGGCGAACTTCAGTCCGTCGTAGGTCTCGCCGACCGGCGTGGTGGCCTCGTGCTTGTCGAACGGCAGCTGGTCGAGCGCCGATTCCAGGAGGAGGCGGATGATGCGCCGGGAGTAGAACACGAAGTCCGCGCGGGACGCACCGCGGTCGCGGATGATCGTGTGCATGGCCCGCAGCTGGTTGGTCTGCGGCAGCGGGTGGACGTTGTGGTGGCCGGTCGCCATGAGAACCTGCTTCTCGTCGGTCGGTGGAGACGGGCTGCGGCCCGGCCCGGGGGCCCCGCGAAGGGCCCCCCGGGCCGCCACAGCCACGTGGTGGGGAGGTGCCGCCGGGATCAGGAAGCGATCTCGGCGAAGGCGCGGCGCGACTCGGCCACGAACTTCGCGACCTTCGCCCGGTCCTTGCGGCCGTCGGGGCCCTCCAGGAGGCTGTGGGCGTCGACCGCGGCGGGCTTGACGAAGCGGATCGCGTCGGCGACGTTCTCCGGGCTCAGACCGCCGGCCATCATCAGCGGCTTGGGCGAGCGGCGGACGAGCTCCGCGCTGACGTTCCAGTCGTGGGTGAGGCCGGTGGCGCCCTTGGCACCCGTGGCCGGGTTGAAGGTGTCGGTGATGAACATGTCCACCCACTCGGCGACGTCGTCGACGAGCTGGAGCAGCTCCTCGGCGTTGTCCTCCTTCACGACCAGGCTCTTGAGCACGTACAGGTCGGGGCGGTTGGCCTTGAGCTTGCGCAGCTGCTCCGGCTCCACGTCACCGTGGAGCTGGACGGCCTTGACACCGAGCTGGGTGGTGAACGCGCTGATCTCGTCCGCGTCCGTCAGGTAGCTGATGAGGACGCCCTCCTGAGGGGCGACCAGACCGGCGATGATCTCCGTGGCCGCGGCCTCGGATATGTCGTCCTTGCCCGACGGGAGGCGGAGCGGGAAACCGAACCAGTCGACGCCCTCCTCGGCCAGCAGCTTGGCCTCTTCGGCGTCGATGATTCCGGCGACCTGCACCAGGTCCTTCACGTCACTCATGTGTGTTCCTTTTCGGGATGAATCATTCTGAATCAAGCGGGTACCGGCAGAACGAGTGGACGTGTCCCTGTGATGACGGATTTCGTTACACGTCACGGGATGCTCACGAAAAGCCTCTTAGGTACTGATCCACGGGTCAACGGGCTTTATGTCAGATCCACGTCAACCTTTTTCAGGTCCGGGTCAGGGCCCGTCAGAACCGGGGCGCGGACGACGTTCCGGGCCAACAGGCGCTCTTCCAGGAAGGACAGGACACGCAGGTGGTAGGCGCGGGCCGCCCAGCCCAGGCTGATGTTGTGGCCGGCGTCGGGCTGACGGACCACCTCAGTGGACGCCATCGACAGCGGAGCGAGTAATTCCTCCACCGCGTCCGGATCGTGTCTCCACCATTGCTCCTGCTCGGCGAAGGTGAAGCGGACGGGAACCCGGATCCGGGCCGCGACGGCGGGGTACGCGGCGGGCCACTCCAGGATCTCCCGGGCCTCCACCGCCGGTACGGGCCGCAGCAGTTCCTGCCCGAGCCGGAACGCGTCGGGCGGGTAGAACCGCAGCGCCCCCCAGTGCCGGCGCCACTGGACCCGACCGGCGGAGCCGGGCAGTGCCCCGGGTTCCACGGCCAGGCGCCGGGCGATCCCGGAGACGTCCACGCCGAGCAGCGGGCCGACAGCCGCGCCCGGTCCGCCCGCGCCGAGCGCGGCGGCGGTGGACAGGGCGAGGCGGCCGCCATTGGAGTGGGCGACGAGGAGCAGACCCGCGCCGGTGTCGTGCGCGCGGGCGAAGCCCTCCAGTGCGGCGAGCAGGGTCGTGGTCTGCCCCGCCAGGTCCTGCCCCTCGGGCAGGACCGCGGCCGAGGCCCCGTACCCGGGCCGGTCCACGGCCAGGACGGCGTACCCGAGCGAGGCGCCGAGTTCCAGCAGGGAGAGCCCGGGCCGGGCCCGGCTGTCGAAGTACCCCGCGCTCATCCCGGCGCCGTGCAGGGCGACCACCAGGGCCCGGGGCGCGCCGCCCGGGGGCAGCGCGAGCAGCCCGGACAGCGGGATGCCGCCCCCGTCGAGGGTGACGGCCCGGACGGCGGGCGCACCGGAATGCGGTGAGGGGGGCATGGCGAAGACCTCCTGGCGGGGCGAACGGGCGGAACGGGAGCGGGTCAGGGGCCGCGGCGCACGGACCGTCCGCGGGCCACGGCGAGTCCCCAGGCGGCCCGGCGGCGCAGGAGCGTGGTCATGGGCGGGGCGCACGGCCGCGCCGCCGGATTGGTTTCGCGTACGGGCTCCCGGGCGGGAACCCAGTAGCCGGCGATCTGCACGGCGTTCACCGGGTTCTCACAGCCGGGCTCCGGCGAACTCGGGCAGGCGGTCGCCGGAGTCCCACACGACGTGGTAGGCGATGCGGTTGAGCCGCCAGCCGGAGTCGGTCCGTACGGCGGCGGCCACGCAGTGGCCCCCGACGTCGAACCGCCGCGCGGAGCGGTCCCCGTCGTGGTGGACGTGGAAGGTGAGCTGTTGCGCGCGCAGGGTGGCCCGGTCACCGTCGAGGCCGATGGAGTGGTTGGAGGCGAGGTGGTGCGAGCGCGCCCAGCGCGCCCCCGCCTCCCGTTGGAAGGCGGTGAAGCCCTCGATCCCCTCGGACGTGCCGATCGGGAAGGCGAAGGTGACGTCCTCGGTGAACAGTTCGGCGAACCGGTCCCCGGCCGGCTCGGCCTCCCCGTACGTGTCGAGGGAGCTGACGTAGCGGTCGAACAGTGCGCGCAGGTCGGCGCGGTCGCGCAGGATCCGCACCTGCTCGCGCAGGTCCGCGATCTCGTCGTGGGTCGAAGGCATGGCCTCTCCGGTTGGGTTGGAGATCATGGGTCGGGGGCGCGGCGGACCGTGATCCGCCGCACCCCCGCTGGATGCGCGCCTCATACGACGCGCGCGCTCCGTTTGATGGCGTCGAGCAGTTCCGCCTGGCGCAGGAGGACCGGTTCCGGGCGGGCCCCGACGCGGATGTCCGTGACGAAGGCGGCGACGGAACGGAGCACCTGGTCGTCCGGGGCGAGGCCGATCTCCTCGACGCCGGTGGGGCGTTCGAGGCGGATCGTGGGCGGGTGCGCGGCGGGCGGGGTGAAGGCCCGCTCGACGGTCAGACGTCCCCGGCTGCCGGTGATCTCGTAGGCACTGCGGTAGCCGTGGTCGAGTCCGAACGACAGCTGCGCGGTGACCCCTTCGGGGGTACGGAGCAGGGCCGTGCCGGCCGTGTCGACGGACCGGCTGGGCACGCCGGCGACCAGGACGGCGCCCTCCGCCTCCAGCCGGTCCCCGAGGAAGTGCAGGGCCGCCCGGACCGGGTAGACCCCGGTGTCCCACAGGGCGCCGCCGCCGAGGGCGGCGTCGTAGCGGATGTCGGTGTCCGGGAGCCGGGGGATCGTGAACTCCGCCCGGAACGCGCGCAGTTCACCGATGGCTCCGCCGTGGACGAGGGACCGGACAGCAGCGTGCTGGGAGTGGTGGACGAACATCACGTTCTCCCGCAGCACCAGCGCGGCGGACCCGGCCAGGTCCAGCAGCCGGCGGGTCTCCGCGAGGTCGGTGGTGAGCGGCTTCTCCGCGAGGACGTGCTTGCCCGCGCGCAGCGCCGCCTCCACCCACTCGGCGTGCAGGGCCGCCGGAAGGGGGACGTACACGGCGTCGATGTCCGGGCGCGCCAGCAGCGCCCCGTACCCGGTGACGGCCTCGCAGCCCGCCTCATCGGCCGTCTCGCGGGCCCTGGCCGCGTCGCGGGCCGCGACCGCGACGAGTTCGATGCCGGACGCCGCCCGCAGGGCGGGCAGCATCCGGCGGCGTGCGATGTCGGCGCAGCCGATCACGCCGATGCGGACGGGGTCCATCAGAGCGTTACCGCCCCCGAGGTCAGGCAGGAGAGCAGGGTGCGCGCCTGCACGTTGACGTAGTGGTTGTGCCGCAGCAGCCCGGCGAGCTGCCCCGGGGTGACCCACAGGTAGCCCGGCGGGGCCTGGAGCGGGGCCTGGTCCTCGTCGGTGTCGAGGAAGAGGTAGCGGCTCTCCGCGTTCAGGAACCGGCCGCCCTCCTCGGAGTGCAGGGCCTCGTAGCGGATCCGCGCGGGGTCGGCGCCGAGGACCAGGTCGAGGAACGGCGGGCGCTCCTCCTTCGGCAGGTGCGCGTGGTTCGGCGGGGTGTACTGCACCGTCGGGCCGAGTTCCACCGTGTCGGCGAACCCGCCCTCGACGCGGGCGTGGACCAGTACGTGGGGCACGCCGTCGATCCGCCGGGTCAGGAAGGCGGTGACGCCCACCCCCGTCGGTTCGAACAGGGGCTGCGTCCAGCCCGAGACCTCGCGGCTGCCGGCCTGGACGCCGACCGCGACGACGCTGAAATAGCGCCCCTCCTCGTGGTCGATGGAGTCCTCGCCGCGCTTCCAACCGGGGATGTCCGCGAGCGGTACCGGCCGGGCGCTCACGTCGTGGCGGGAGCGTTCGGTGGTGAACCAGGACAGCAGCTCGGTGTCCGAGTGCAGGGCGAGGGCTTCGGTGTCCGGGAGCGGCGCGCAGGCCAGCACGGTGCGCGCGTCCATGTTGACCACGTTGTCCTGGCGCAGCAGCTCGCCGATCTCGCCGAGGGTCAGCCAGCGGAAGTCGTCGTGCTCGGGGACGTCGCCGACCGCCTCGACCAGCATGTTGCGGTTGCTCTTGCGGTAGAACCAGGAGCCGTGTTCGGACTGGAGGACGTCGGCGAGGACCCGGCCGCGGCCGGGTTGGGTGAAGTACTCGATGTAGCGGACGTCGGCGCCCTTGTGGGCCTTGGTGTAGTTGCTGCGGGTGGCCTGCACGGTGGGCGACAGCTGGAGCAGGTTGCGGTTGCCGGGCTCCATCTTGGCCTGCATCAGGAAGTGCGGGACGCCGTCGAACTCCTTGACCAGGATGCCGAGGATGCCGACCTCGGGCTGGCGGATGATCGGCTGGTGCCACGTGCGCTCGCGGCCGTCGGAGCCCGCGGTGACCCGCAGGCCCTCGACGGTGAAGAACTTCCCGCTGCGGTGGCCGAGGTTGCCGGTGTCCGGGTCGAAGGACCAGCCGTCCAGGTCGGCGAAGGCGATCCGGTCCACCCGGAAGCGGTGCGCCCGACGGCGCTCCTCGAGCCAGGCGTGGACGTCCGCGGCGTGCCGGACGGCGCCCCGCGCGGCGCCCGCCGAGCGGGCCAGCCGCAGCGGCAGCTCCTCGTCCACGCGGGCGACCAGCGCCGGGGCGGCGGTGGCCGCGGTGGTGGTGGGGCCGCTCACGCGTGGCCTCCCACGAACTCCTTGACGGAGGCGATGACGTAGTCGAGCATCTCGTCCGTCAGCGCCGGGTACACGCCGATCCAGAACGTCTGGTCGGTGATGATGTCGCTGTTGGTGAGGTCGCCGACGATGCGGTGCGGCTGGCCGATGTAGGCGGGGTGGCGGGTCAGGTTGCCCGCGAACAGGCGCCGCGTGCCGATCTTGCGGTCCTCCAGGAAGTCGACCAGGGCGGCCCGGCTGTAGGGCGCCTCGGGGTCAACCGTGATCGCGAACCCGAACCAGCTCGGGTCGCTGCGCGGGGTGGCCTCGGGGAGGATCAGGTGCGGTACGCCGTCGAGGCCGTCCCGCAGCCGGCGCCAGTTGCGGCGGCGGGCGTCGCAGAAGTCGTCGAGCTTGTCGAGCTGGGTCAGGCCGAGGGCCGCCTGGATGTCGGTGGCCTTCAGGTTGTAGCCGACGTGGGAGAAGATGTACTTGTGGTCGTAGCCCTCGGGGAGGGTGCCCATCTGGTACTTGAAGCGCTTGAGGCACTTGTTGGTCTCGCCCGGCTCGCACCAGCAGTCCCGGCCCCAGTCGCGCAGCGATTCGACGATCCGCGCGAGCGCCAGGTTCGAGGTCAGGACGCAGCCGCCCTCGCCCATCGTCAGGTGGTGGGCCGGGTAGAAGCTCACCGTCGTCATGTCGCCGAAGGTGCCGGTCAGCTTGCCGTCGTAGGTGGATCCGACGGCGTCGCAGTTGTCCTCGATCAGGAACAGGTCGTGGTCCTGGGCCAGCTGCGCGATCTCCGCGACCTCGAAGGGGTTGCCGAGCGCGTGCGCGATCATGATGGCGCGGGTCTTGGGGCCGATGGCCTGCGCGACCCGCTCGGCGGTCGTGTTGTAGGTGCCGAGCTCGACGTCGATGAAGACGGGGACGAGCCCGTTCTGGATGATCGGGTTCACGGTGGTCGGGAAGCCGGCGGCGACCGTGATGACCTCGTCGCCCCGCTTGAGGGCGCGGTCCTCCAGCAGGTGCGAGGTGAAGGCCGTCATGGCCAGCAGGTTCGCGGAGGAGCCGGAGTTGGCCAGGTGCGCCTTGCGGTGCCCCATCTTCCGGGCGAAGCGCGACTCGAACCGGCGGGAGCTGGGTCCGGCGGCGATCCGCATCTCCAGGGCCGCCTCGACCAGGGCCGCGCGGTCGCGCTCGTCCAGGACCGCGCCGGCGGGCCAGATCTCGGTGGTGCCGGGGACGAAGGGCCCCTGGTCCTGCGCGTCCTGATGGAACTTCGCGGTCTCGTCGAGGATGAGTCCCTTGTGGACGTTCATGACGTGGTTCCTTCCCGGCTCTGTCGGCCGAAGTCGTCGCTCTGGTGTTTCACGGCCTTCCACCAGCCGGGGTTGTCGCGGTACCACGCGACGGTGTCGGCCAGTCCCTGCTCGAACGAGACGCGCGGCGCGTACCCGAGCTCCTCGCGGATCTTCGTCTCGTCGAGGGCGTAGCGCAGGTCGTGCCCCTTGCGGTCGGCCACCCGGCGGACCGCGGAGGCGTCCGCGCCGCACAGGGCGAGGAGGCGTTCGGTGATGTGCAGGTTGGTCTGCTCGTTGCCCCCGCCGATGTTGTAGACCTCGCCGGCGCGACCCTTGTCGAGGACGAGGGCGATGGCCCGGCAGTGGTCGTCGACGTGCAGCCACTCGCGGATGTTGCGGCCGTCGCCGTACAGCGGGACCTGGAGGCCTTCGAGCAGGTTGGTGACGAACAGCGGGATCAGCTTCTCGGGATGCTGGTGGGGCCCGTAGTTGTTCGAGCACCGGGTGATCGACACGTCGAGGCCGTGCGTCTTCCAGTACGAGCGCGCGATCAGGTCGGAGGAGGCCTTCGACGCGGCGTACGGGGAGTTGGGCAGCAGCGGCCACTCCTCCGTCCAGGCTCCCTCGGCTATCGAGCCGTAGACCTCGTCGGTGGAAACGTGCACGACGCGCCGCACGCCGGTGGCCAGCGCCGCGTCGAGCAGGGTCTGCGTACCGCCGACGTTGGTGCGGACGAACTCGGCCGCGGAGTGCACCGACCGGTCGACGTGCGACTCGGCCGCGAAGTGGACGATCGCGTCGTGGCCGGGCAGCAGTTCGCGCAGCAGCGCCTCGTCGCAGATGTCGCCGCGGACGAAGTCCAGCCGGGGGTGCGCGGCCGGCAGGTTGTCCCGGTTGCCGGCGTAGGTGAGCTTGTCGAGGACGGTGATCCGGGTGTCGCCGTGGCCCTCGTATCCGCCGTCGAGCAGGGTCCGGACGAAGTGCGAGCCGATGAACCCGGCTCCGCCGGTGACCAGGAGCCTCATTCCGCCACCTCGATACGCGTCCGTCCGAGGGCCTCGAGGACGAGGTGTGCCATGTTCTTGTCTCCTTGCGGGGGAAGAAGGGGGGAAGGGCCGTGCCGTCAGGCGGAACGCGCCTCGCTCGAGTTGTCGCGCCAGGTGCGCGGGCCGAGGAAACCGCGCACCCGGTCGGGCCGGCGCCAGACGGCCAGGGCCGGGCCACTGCCGGCCGTTCCACCGTGTTGGCCCTCGGAGGCGGCCGCCCGGGCGAGGACGACCGCGGTCAGCGCCGCCAGTTCCTCGGCGTCGGGGTGCCCCTTCACCACGCGGATCAGGTGTCCCGGCTGCTGCGTGTCCATGGGGTTCTCCTCGTCCTGTGCCGGACCGCCGGCACTCACTGGGGCGGGTTCCCGTGCTTGCGCGCGGGCAGGTCGGCGTGCTTGGCGCGCAGCATGGCCAGCGAACGGATCAGCACCGACCGGGTGTCGCGCGGGTCGATGACGTCGTCGATGAGGCCGCGCTCCGCCGCGTAGTACGGGTGCATCAGCTGGTCCTTGTACTCCGCGATGCGCTGCGCGCGGGCGGCGTCGGGGTCGTCCGCCGCGGCGATCTCACGGCGGAAGACCACGTTCGCGGCGCCCTCGGCGCCCATCACGGCGATCTCGTTGGTCGGCCAGGCCAGCGCCAGGTCGGCGCCGATGGAGCGGGAGTCCATGACGATGTACGCGCCGCCGTACGCCTTGCGCAGGACCAGGGAGATCCGCGGGACGGTGGCGTTGCAGTACGCGTACAGCAGCTTGGCGCCGCGTCGGATGATGCCGTTGTGCTCCTGGTCGACGCCCGGCAGGAAGCCGGGCACGTCCACGAGGGTGACGAGCGGGATGTTGAAGGCGTCGCAGAACTGGACGAACCGCGCGCCCTTCTCGGAGGCCTCGATGTCGAGGACGCCGGCCATCGCGGCGGGGTTGTTGGCGACGATGCCGACGACGTGTCCGTCGAGCCGGGCCAGCGAGCAGACGAGGTTCGGTGCCCAGGCCGGATGGACCTCGAAGTGGTCGCCGTCGTCGACGACCTCCTCGATGACCTTGCGAATGTCGTAGGCCTGCCCGGACTGCGTGGGAACCAGGTCCAACAGGGCCTCGTTGAGCCGGTCGGCCGGGTCGCCGGAGTGCTCGACGGGGGCCAGCTCACGGTTGTTGGAGGGCAGCAGCGCCAGGAGGTAGCGGACCTCGGCGATGCAGGTCTCCTCGTCGTCGTACGCGAAGTGCGCGACGCCCGAGGTGCCGGCGTGGACGTCGGCGCCGCCCAGCCCGTTCTGGGTGATCTCCTCACCGGTGACGGCCTTGACGACGTCCGGGCCGGTGATGAACATCTGCGAGGTCTCGCGGACCATGAACACGAAGTCCGTGAGCGCCGGCGAGTAGGCGGCGCCGCCGGCGCAGGGACCGAGCATCACGCTGATCTGCGGGATGACGCCCGAGGCCCGGGTGTTGCGCTTGAAGATGCCGCCGTACCCGGCCAGCGCCGAGACGCCCTCCTGGATGCGGGCGCCGGCGCCGTCGTTCAGCGAGACCAGCGGGGCACCGGCCTTCTCGGCCATGTCCATGATCTTGTGGATCTTCTCGGCGTGGGCCTCGCCCAGCGCCCCGCCGAAGATCCGGAAGTCGTGGGCGTAGACGAAGACCGTACGGCCGTCGACCGTGCCCCAGCCGGTGACGACGCCGTCGCTGTACGGCTTCTTCGCCTCCAGCCCGAAACCGGTCGCCCGGTGCCGGCGCAGCGGCTCCACCGCGGTGAACGAGCCCTTGTCCAGGAGGAGTGCTATGCGCTCGTGGGCCGTCAGCTTGCCCTTGGCGTGCTGGTGCTCGGTCGCGCTCTCATCGCCGCTCCGCGCGGACTCCTTGATCCCGTTGAGCTCGTCGATCCGGGACCGGATCGTGTCGTCCGTTCTGGACATGGTTCTCCCACCCTCTCTGCGGGTCGTTGGTCGGACTGTGCCGGTGCTGAGCACGTCCACGGTCCGGGAGTCGGGCGGACACGTGGGCCGGGTACCCACCGGACGTCCGGCCACCGGTGGGCCGGTCCTGCCGCCGCGGCGGCGTGGAGGCCTCGGCGGGTAGTCGACTCAACCCTGTCCCATGCCGCTTGAGGTCCGCTGCCTTGCGCGTCCAGGTCCGCCGGAGGGACGGGGTGTGCGACGGACCCGCGAACCCTCGACGGCGCACACGAGGAAGCCCCGGCACCGTACGGCCACGGCCGGGGGCCGGGTCCGTGCGTTGCCGGGGCGGGTACCGCTCGCCTACTCAGCCGGCCGAGCGCGCGTGTACCACTCGGTAGGTGTTGTACTCGGCCGACAGCGTCAGGCCGCGTGCCCGATCCCGGGACTCGCGGACGTGCAGCGGCCACTGCTCCTCGGGCACGTCGTGGAATCCCCAGTAGGTCTCCTCGCTCTCCCACTGGGCGTAGTTGACGACGAAGGTGCCGTCCAGCCCTCGTACGACGCTGTGGGACACGTACCCCGGCAGCAGGTCGACCCACTCGTCCCGCGGACGGGTCAGCTCGTCGATGAGAGCCTGCTGATTCTCCGGGGACACTCTCAGAATGGCGATCGAGGTCCAGTCCTGCCTGTCCGGCGAAACCTCGATCCGCTCGTCCACCAGCGGGTGGTGCTGGGACGAGACGACCTCCCCCTTCCACAGTTGGTCGCCCTCGTGGCCGGCGGCTGCGAAGTGCGCCTCCAGCTCCTCGGCGCTGCGCCACTGCGTGTAGTCGGCTGCGCCCGGCTTCGTGACGCCGGAGTGCAGGGTGGAGGAGACCCACCCCTGGTGGGCCGCGGTGTCGATGCTCCGGCGCTTGGTGTCGAGAACGCGTTCCTGGCTGTCGCGGTCTTCTAGTGCGAACACCTCGATGGCCGTGAAGTAGCCGAACTTGGGATTGATGAATGGCATGGTTTGCCTTTCGTACGGACGCTGAGGCGTCAACGGTGTGCAAGTTGGGGTTCGGGACGGATCCGTACGTCGTTCAGGCAGCGCAGGCGGGAAGGCCGCCGTGGAAGTCGACCATTTCGGAGAACAGCTCACCGATGTCGAGGTGGTGCCCCGGCGCCGCGCCCCTGGCTTCGGCGTAAGCACGATGGAGGTTCGGTACGAGGCGCTCGCTGTCGAGGAGCTCGGCGAAGGGGCCGAGGTCGGCCTCGCGGGCCGTTTCCAGCGGGGTGAGTCCGGCTGCCAGCCCTTCGCGCGCCAGGCTCTGCACATGACGCAGGTAGTCGGCGGTGGTGTCGAGGATTTCGACGCCGCCTACGGGACCGTGACCGGAAACGACGGTGCGGGGGTCGAGCGCCCGCAGCTTTTCGATCACTGCGAGGGAGCCGGAGAGGGAGCCCGTCAGACAGAACGGCGTCGCGCCGGACATGGCGATGTCTCCTGTGAACAGGACGCGCTGATCCTCCAGCCAGACCACCGTGTCGTTCGTGGTGTGCGCGGTCCCCAGGTGCATCAGCTGGGCCCGAATGTCTCCCAGGTGCAGGGTGAGCGTCTCGCGGAAGGTCAGGCTCGGCAGTTCGACTGCGAGGTCACCCCAGCACACGTCCGGCCACAACCCTGTCAGGTGCAGTCCGGCGAGGTCCATCTCCGCGCGCGTGGCCTCGTGGGCGATGATCACCGCATCCTCGGCGAACAGCCGGTTCCCGAAGGTGTGGTCGCCGTGGGGATGGGTGTTGACGACGAAGTGAGGGGCATGCGGAGTGACCTGCCTGAGCGCGCTCTTCAACGCGACAGCGCGCGACTCGGTGGCCGCCGTGTCGATCAACAGGGGACGGCCACCAGCCGTGATGAGTCCGGCGTTGTTGAGGCACCAGCCGCCGTCGGGCTGAACGTAGGCGAAGACCTCCTCGGCGACCTCGACCAGTCGAGCGGCGGACGGGAAGCTTGCGGTCACTGTTGTCTCCTGGATCGGAGTTGGCGGCCCGGAACGGACCTTCACGAAGGGGACGAGGCCATGGCCATGCCTGCGGCCGGCCGGGTGAAGCTCCGGTTGTGGTAGACGAGCGGCGCGCCGCCGGTCACGGAGACCGCCTCGACCCGGCCGACGAGGATGCTGTGATCGCCCCCGTCCAGCACGTCGTGGAGGGTGCAGGCGATACGGGCCGTCGCGTCGGGGAGGCCCGGGAGGCCCAGCTCGCAGGGCTCCATGCCGCTGTCGGCGAACTTGTCGTGGCCCGAGCGGGCGAAATTGCTCGCGACGTCGGCGTGCTGCGCCGCAAGAACGTTCACCAAGAAGCGGTCACCGGAGACGAAGGCCTGGTGGCAGGAGGCCGTCTTGGCCGGACAGACCAGCACCAGCGGCGGGTCGAGCGAGAGCGAGGTGAAGGAGCCGGCGGTGAAACCCCAGCGCCGGCCGGTCGCGTCGACGGTGGTCACGACAGTGACCGGGGTGGGCACCTGGGCCATGGTGCTGACGTAGTCGGTGGTCTCTAGAGTGGGCAACGGTCCTCCTGGCTCTGGAAGTAGGGGTGGGGCGGCCCGGTGCCGGAGCGGGCGGCCGGTCCGCCAGGTCGCGATGTCGAGGCCCCCACCGGTCGAGGAGCGGCCGATGGCGCTTCGACGTCACGTCCTAGGCGGCGCGGACGACCATCGCGGCGTTGAAGCCGCCCCGTCCCCGCGCCAGGACCAGGGCCGTGCGCAGCCGGTCCGGCCGGCGTACCTCGGTGACCAGGTCGATCGGGCAGTCGGCGGCGGGCGGGCCCACGTTCACGGTCGGGGGGAGCACCTGGTCGCGCAACGCGAGCAGGGCGGCGGCCAGGTCGAGCGAGGCCCCTCCGGCGGCAAGCCGGCCCGTCATCGTCTTGGGCGCGGTCACGGGGACGCCGTAGTCCCCGAAGAGTGCGGCGATGGCGCGCGCTTCGTCGCGGTCGGCCGACCGGCGTCCTGCGGCATCGGCGAAGACCACATCGACGTCCGCGGGAGTCAGCCCGGCCTCGCGCAGGGCGAGTTCGGCGGCGGCCTGGAGGCGCGGGGTGCCTCCGGAGCCGGGTGCGGGGTCGAAGGTGGAGGCGTAGCCCGCGACCGATCCGTAGACCGTCGCACCCCGCTCACGGGCGGAGTCCGCGGTTTCCAGGACGAGCAGCGCGCCGCCTTCGCCCGCCACGTGGCCGGCCGCGTCGGCGGAGAACGGCAGGTACGCCCGGTCCGGGTCCTCTTCGGCGGTCAGTTCACCACCGGCGAGGTGCGCCGCCCAGCCCCACGGGCAGATGGAGGAGTCCACACCGCCGGTGACCAGCAGCCTGACGCCCCTGCGGAGCTGTCGGCGGGCTTGGGCCACAGCGTCGAGACCGCCGGCCTGCTCCGTGACGAGGACGCCACTGGGCCCGCGCAACCCGTTCTTGATCGAGATCTGACCGGTGTTGACCGCGTAGAACCAGGCGAACGACTGGTAGGCGCTGACGTACTGACCGCCCTTGCTCCAGAGCGCCTGAAGTTCCTTCTGACCGAACTCGAAACCGCCGGCGGAACTGGCCGTGATGACGCCGGCCGAGAAGTCGGGCAGTGCGGCGACGTCGACGCCCGCGTCGGCGAGAGCTTCGTCGGCGGCGGTCAGCGCGAGCCTCGTCATGTGGTCGGTCTGCGGCAGGAGCCGGCCGGGAATGTGCTCGGCGGCGTCGAAACCGGGAACCTCCCCGGCGAGTTTGGCCGGGTACTGGGCGGTGTCGAAGCGGCTGACCGGACGAATGCCGCTCTCGCCGCGCAGGACCGCACTCCACCACGCTTCGGTGCCCAGGCCGTTCGGCGCGGTAACGCCTATGCCTGTGACGACCGGGTCGGCCGCACGGACGCCGCGATCCGCGGTCGCAGTGGTAGTGGTCGTGGTGGTGTCGGCGGTCATGCTGCATCTCCCAGGCGCGGGCGGGTCAGAATCATGGCGCTCTGGAAGCCGCCGAATCCGCTGCCGACGCTGAGCACGGTGTCGGTGCGCTGCTCACGCGCGACGAGCGGGGTGTAGTCCAGGTCGCAGGTGGGGTCGGGCGTGTGGAGGTTCGCGGTGGGCGGCACTGTGTTGTGCTCGATGGCCAGAGCGCTGGCTGCGATCTCCAGGGAACCGATGGCGCCGAGCGAGTGACCGATCATCGATTTGATGGAGCTGACCGGGACCTCGTAGGCGCGCTGCCCGAGGCTCCGCTTGAAGGCGGCCGTCTCGTGGCGATCGTTCTGCTTGGTGCCCGAACCGTGGGCGTTGATGTAGTCGATGGCCGTGGCGTCGAGGCGAGCCTCGTCGAGGGCGACGGTGATCGCCTCCGCCATCTCCGCGCCGTCGGCCCGCAGGCCCGTCATGTGGTAGGCGTTGCAGCGGCTGGCGAAGCCCGCGATCTCCGCATACACATGGGCGCCTCGGCGCCGAGCGCTCTCCAGCTCCTCCAGCACCAGAACGGCGGACCCCTCACCGAGCACGAACCCGTTCCGGGTGGCGTCGAACGGCCGCGAGGCGGTCTCCGGGTCGTCGTTGCGCGGCGAAGTCGCCTTGATCGCGTCGAAACAGGCGACGGTGATCGGGGAGATGGGCGCCTCCGTCGCACCCGTGATCATCACGTCGGCACTGCCCTCGCGGATCAGCTCGACGGCGTGCCCGATGGAGTCGAGGCCGGAGGTGCAGCCTGTGGATACCACCGATACGGGGCCCTGCGCGTTGACGCGCCAGGCCACCTCGGCCGCCAGCGAGCTCGGTACGAAGTAGTCGAAGAGGTGCGGGACGGCCAGGGTGTGGTCCACCTGCCAAGTGCTGCCGCCTCGGCTCACCGCGTTGTACTCGGTGTCCAGGCCCATGGTGCAGCCGACCGCGCTGCCGAGGGTCACACCGGTGCGCGTGGGGTCCAGCTCCGCACCGGCCAGTCCGCTGTCGCGCAGGGCCTCGCCGGCGCTGACGATCGCGAACTGCGCCGCTCGGTCGAGGCGCAGGGCCTCTTCGGCGGTGAATCCGTGGTCGAGGGGGTCGAAATCTGCCTCGGCTGCGATGCGGGATCGGAACGGGGAGGCGTCGAACAGGCTGATGGCACGGGTCGCGGTCCTGCCGGAGGTGAGCAGGGACCAGTACTCCTTGGTGCCCACCCCCCCGGGCGCGACCACGCCGATTCCGGTGATGACGACGCGTCGGGTCATTGGGTGTCCTTCACGGGTGAGTCCTTCTGCTGTGCTGTCGGTGCGGCGCGGTCGCCGGGCGTATCCGGTGGGCGGCGCCGCCGGCGAGCCGGTCACCCCCTGTCATTCCGTGTCTGGTGGACGAGCCTGGGCAGCTCCGCTCGACGTCAGGTCGAGGGTTGCTGGTGACGTGGCGGGGAAGGGCCGGTCCGGCGGGAGGTCCCGTACTGCCGAACGGGTTCCAGCCCGTCTCTAGCGGGCTCTGCGAGCCTGGCCCCCTGGTACGCGAACTGACGGGGGAAGTTCATGTCGGATCGGGACGAAGTCCCGGCGCGCCTTCGTGCTGTCGGAAGTCCGGCGGGCTCGATGCGCGGCTCGTTGGACGTCGCCGTACCGGGCGACACGGTACGAACGGCTGCGCGGAGCAGCGGGCGGGCACCTCGGACGCAGCCTGGGGGCCCGGCTCCTCTGCGTCCCGCCGCGCTCGGACTGTTCGCCTTCGCGGCGACGGCCGCCATCGCCTGGGTGACGCACGACCGCGCGAAGCCCCCCGCACCGCAGCCGGGCGACCATGCGTGGTGGCACGGCGGGCCGGACCCGGCCGGCGCACCGATTCCGTCGGAGGTGGCCGGAATGGGATCGGTACTTGCCCTCGCCGCAGCGGCGCTGTACCTCGTGCTGCCCCTCATGGCGCTGGCCGCGTACTTGTTGCGCCGCTTCGAGAGCCGCCTGCGGACACCCGGCACGGGAACGTTCTCCGTGCAGCTCTCGTTCGTCGCCGCCGCCTCGGTGGCGAGCGGGGTGGTGACCGTTCCGGTGACGGCCCTCGCCATGGCCATCTCGCCGGTCAAAGCCGCGGCCCTTTGGCCCGCCATCGCCGACAACACCGTCTCGGTGGTGCGGCTGTGTGTCCTGGCGGGCCTGCTGCTCGTGTTCACCACGGGCTTGCCCTGGGAGCTGCGGCGCACCGAAAAGACACTCCTACGAAATGAGCCTGGTCCATGCTGAATCGTCGGAACCTGTTGAAGGCGGGTGCCGTAACCGGAGCCGCTGCCGTATTCCCGTGGGACCGGGTGACCGGTGGTGGCTCCGCCTCCGCCACGAGCTCGGCGGTCGAGGTGGCTGCCGCCGTACCGTTCGACCATGCGATGCCCGTGCCTCCGGTCCTGTCGCGCACCTCGGCGACGGCCACCTCCGACCTGTACGAGATACGGATGCGGGAAGCCGAGGTGGAGATCGTCAAGGGGCTGAAGTCGAAGGTCCGCACCTACAACGGAACCTTCCCCGGACCCACCATCCAGGCCCAATCCGGCCGCGAGGTGGTGGTGCGCCAGATCAACGAACTGTCCGTGAACACCGCGGTGCACCTGCACGGTGGGCACGTCCGGTCGGAGCACGACGGTCTGCCCATGGACGTCATCGCACCGGGAGCAGAGCGCACGTACCGCTACCCCAACAAGCAGCGGGCGTCGTCCCTCTGGTACCACGACCACGCGCACCACCTTGAGGACACCAACGTCTACATGGGGATGGCGGGGCTGTACCTGTTGAGCGACCGCGAGGACCAGTACCTCCCGCTGCCCAAGGGTTCGTACGACGTTCCGCTGGTGATCCGCGAAGCCCTGGTCGAGGCCAACGGCAACCTGTTGTACACCCGCCCGTCGGACTGCTCGAACGTGCTGGTCAACGGGAAGGAGCGGCCGTACTTCCAGGTCGCCGCCCGCAAGTACCGGCTGCGCATCTACAACGCCAGTGTCAACCGCTACATCAAGCTGCGCTTCGCGGATGGGTCACCCTTCACACAGATCGCCAGCGACGGCGGTCTGCTGGAGGCCCCAGTCGAACAGACGGAACTGGTCATGCTGGGCGGCGAACGCGTCGAGGTCGTCGTGGACTTCTCCCGGTACGGCGTCGGCAAGTCCATCGTCCTGGAGAACACCGGCGCCCGCCCCAACGAGCGGCCCGAGGTCATGCGCTTCGACGTGGTCCGCAGAGCGATCGATTTCAGCTGGGTCCCGGGGCGCCTCTCGTACATCCCGCCGTTGCCGAAGGCGACCGTCGAACGGGACTTCGAGCTGCGCACCTTCCCGGCCATGACCATCAACAACAAGGCCTACGACCCCAACCGGGTCGACGTGCAGACCAAGCTCGGCACGACCGAGATCTGGAACGTCAAGAACATGGAGGCGCCTGCCGCGCCGGGAGCACACGACTTCCACCTGTGGCACAGTTTCCACACCCACTTGACGTTCTTCCGCGTGTTGGAGCGCAACGGCCAGCCGGCCGGCGTCCGTGACTCCGGATTGAAGGACACGGTCACGCTGGGGCCGAACGAGAACGTGAAGATCGCCATGACCTGGGGTCCCTACGCGGGCCAGTACCTCTTCCACTGCCACCAGCTCGGTCACTCCTCCGGCGGCCAGATGGGCCGTATCGACGTGGTCGAGTAGCAACTGCCGCGGCCCCGGCCGCTGGTACCGCACGTGGAACAGCCCCCTCGCCGTGCTGCGAGGGGGCTGTTCCACGTGCGGGTCAGGATCAGTAGCGATAGTGGTCGGGCTTGTACGGGCCGTCGACCTTGACGCCGATGTAGGCGGCCTGCTCGGGACGCAGGGTGGTGAGGCGGACGCCGAGGGCGTCCAGGTGGAGACGGGCGACCTTCTCGTCCAGGTGCTTGGGCAGCACGTGGACGTCGGTCGGGTACTCCGACGGCTTGGTGAAGAGCTCGATCTGGGCCAGGGTCTGGTCCGCGAACGAGTTCGACATCACGAACGACGGGTGGCCGGTCGCGTTGCCCAGGTTCAGCAGACGGCCCTCGGACAGCACGATGAGGACCTTGCCGTCGGGGAACGTCCAGGTGTGGACCTGGGGCTTGACCTCGTCCTTGACGATCCCGTCGATCTTGGCGAGGCCGGCCATGTCGATCTCGTTGTCGAAGTGGCCGATGTTCCCGACGATGGCCTGGTGCTTCATCTTGGCCATGTCGGCGGCCATGATGATGTCCTTGTTGCCGGTCGTGGTGATGAAGATGTCGGCGGTCTCGACGACGTCGTCGAGGGTCGCGACCTGGTAGCCGTCCATCGCGGCCTGGAGCGCGCAGATCGGGTCGATCTCGGTGATGATCACGCGGGCGCCCTGGCCGCGCAGGGACTCCGCCGAGCCCTTGCCGACGTCGCCGTAGCCGAAGACCACGGCGACCTTCCCGCCGATCAGGACGTCGGTGGCGCGGTTGATGCCGTCGATCAGGGAGTGGCGGCAGCCGTACTTGTTGTCGAACTTCGACTTGGTGACGGCGTCGTTCACGTTGATCGCCGGGAACAGCAACGCACCCGCCTGGTGCATCTCGTACAGGCGGTGGACACCGGTGGTGGTCTCCTCGGTGACACCGCGGACCTCGGAGGCGAGCTGCGTCCAGTCGATGTCGGTGCGGCCCAGCAACCTCAGGATGTGACCGTACTCCTCGTTGTCGGCCGTCGACGGGTCCGGGACGGCGCCCGCCTTTTGGAACTCGACACCCTTGTGGACCAGGAGGGTGGCGTCACCACCGTCATCGAGGATCATGTTCGGGCCCGTGTGACCGGGCCAGGTCAGCGCCTGCTCGGTGCACCACCAGTACTCCTCCAGCGTCTCGCCCTTCCACGCGAACACCGGGATCCCCGCGGCCGCGATCGCCGCCGCCGCGTGGTCCTGCGTGGAGTAGATGTTGCACGACACCCACCGCACCTGCGCCCCCAACGCGACCAGCGTCTCGATGAGCACCGCGGTCTGCACCGTCATGTGCAGGGAACCGGTGATCCGCGCACCGGCCAGCGGCCGCGCGGCGGCGTACTCGCGGCGGATCGACATCAGACCCGGCATCTCGTGCTCGGCCAGGGTGATCTCCTTGCGGCCGAACGCGGCGAGGGAAAGGTCGGCGACCTTGAAGTCGGTGAAGTCCACCGACCCCGGCGCCTGCGTGGTCTCCTGGATGTCAGTGGTGGGCTGCGAGGACATGCGGTGCGCTCCTTGATTCGAGTACGTTGCGGTGGATCTCAAGCGTCGCGGTGGAGCGGTTGAGAGTGATGTAGTGCAGTCCGGGTGCCCCTTCGGCGAGCAGCCGCTCGGCCATGGTGGTGGCGTACTCCACGCCGACGCGGTGGCCGGCGGCGGGATCGTCGCGCACGGCGTCGAGACGGTGGGCCAGGTCTTTTGGGAAGGTGGCGTTGCTCAGCTCGGCGAAGCGTCGGATCTGGCGTACGTCGGTGGCCGGCATGATCTCCGGGATGACGGGGGTGTCGCAGCCCGCCGCCGCGACCCGGTCCCGCAGCCTCAGGTAGTCCTCGACGTCGAAGAACATCTGCGTGATGGCGTAGTGGGCGCCGGCCCGGCACTTGGCCACGAAGTGCCCGATGTCGCTCTCCCAGTCCGGTGAACGCGGGTGGCGCTCGGGAAACGCCGCGACCCCGACGCTGAACGCCCCCGAGGCCCGTACCAGCGACACCAGCTCGTGGGCGTGCCCGAAGCCGTCGGGGTGCGGGATCCACGGGGCGTTCGGATCGCCTGGCGGATCCCCGCGCAGTGCCAGCACATCGCGTACGCCCGCGTCGGCGTACTGGCCGATGATGTGGCGCAGTTCGGCCACCGAGTGACCCACGGCCGTCAGGTGGGCGACCGGTCGCAGGGTGGTTTCGGCGGCGATCCGCTTGGTGACCTCGACCGTACGCTCACGGGAGGAGCCGCCGGCCCCGTAGGTGACCGAGACGAAGGACGGTGCGAGCGGCTCGATGCGGCGGATCGCGTCCCACAGCACCCGCTCCCCGGCATCGGTCCTCGGCGGGAAGAACTCGAAGGAGAACGACGGCGCCCCGCTCTCCAGAACATCGCGCAGTGCGCTCATGTGCGGCCTCCGGCATTGAAGTAGCCGGCGTCGGGATGGTGCAGGACGAGGGCATCGGTGGACTGCTCGGGGTGGAGCTGGAACTCCTCCGAGAGGTGCACGCCGATCCGCTCGGGTTGGAGGAGGTCGGCGATCTTGGCGCGGTCCTCCAGATCGGGGCAGGCCGGATAGCCCAGGGAGTAGCGGCAGCCCTGGTACTCCGTACGGAACATCCCGTCGACGGAGGACGGATCGGCGGCCGAAATCCCCAGGTCGGCGCGGACACGGGCATGCCAGTACTCGGCCAGCGCCTCCGCCAACTGCACGGAGAGGCCGTGCAACTCCATGTACTCACGGTAGGCGTTCGCCTCGAACAGCTTGGCCGTCGCCTCGCCGATGCGGGAGCCGACGGTGACGACCTGGAGGGCGACGACGTCGGTCTGGCCCGACTCCTCGGGGCGGAAGAAGTCCGCCAGGCACAGGTACCGGCCGCGGCTCTGACGCGGGAAGGTGAACCGGGTCCGCTCCGAACCGTTCTCGTCGAGGATGATCAGATCGTCCCCCTTGGAGACGCACGGGAAGTAGCCGTGCACGACCGCCGCCTCCAGGAGGCTCTCGGTGTGCAGCCTCTCCAGGAGGCCACGCAGGCGGGGCCGGCCCTCGCCCTCCAGGAGCTCCTCGTACGAAGGCCCGCCGCGCGCCGCCTTCAGCCCCCACTGGCCCTTGAACAGGGCGGCCTCATCCAGCCAGGAGGCGTAGTCCTTGAGCGGGATGCCCTTGACCACCCGGGTACCCCAAAACGGCGGGGTGGGGACGGGATTGTCGACGGCCACGTCGGACCGACTCACGCGCCGCCCCTCGCCGCCCTGCGACTCGGTCACGACCGCGGCCCCCACCCTGACCCGCCGCTGCTTGAGCTCGGGCAGCGTGGCACCGGGAACACCACGCTTGACACCCATGAGGGCGTCCATCAGGCGCAGCCCTTCGAAGGCGTCGCGGGCATAGCGGACCTCACCCTCGTAGATCTCGTGGAGGTCCTGCTCCACGTACGCGCGGGTGAGGGCGGCGCCACCGAGGATGACGGGGAAGCGGCCCGCGAGACCTCGGGTGTTCAGCTCCTGGAGGTTCTCCTTCATGATCACGGTGGACTTGACCAGGAGTCCGGACATCCCGATGACGTCCGCGCGGTGTTCCTCGGCGGCTTCGAGGATCGCCGAGACGGGCTGCTTGATGCCGATGTTGACGACGTTGTAGCCGTTGTTGGTCAGGATGATGTCGACCAGGTTCTTACCGATGTCATGGACGTCACCGCGGACCGTGGCCAACACGATGGTGCCCTTGCCGTCCGCGTCGGTCTTCTCCATGTGCGGTTCGAGGAAGGCGACGGCCGTCTTCATGACCTCCGCCGACTGGAGGACGAACGGCAACTGCATCTGCCCGGAACCGAACAGCTCACCGACGACCTTCATGCCCTCCAGGAGCGTGTCGTTGACGATGTCCAGCGCGGGCCGGGTCTCCAGGGCCTCGTCGAGGTCCCGCTCCAGGCCGTTCTTCTCGCCGTCGATGATCCGCCGCTGGAGCCGCTCGTCGAGCGGCAGCGCGAGGAGTTCCTCCGCCCGGCCGGCCTTCAACGACTTCGTGTTGACACCCTCGAACAGGGCCATCAGCTTCTGGAGGGGGTCGTAACCCTCCGCACGCCGATCGTGGATCAGATCCAGGGCCGTGCCGACCTGCTCGTCGTCGAACCGGGCGATCGGCAGGATCTTCGACGCGTGAACGATCGCCGAATCCAGACCCGCCTTCACGCACTCGTCGAGGAACACCGAGTTCAGCAGGACGCGCGCGGCCGGATTCAAACCGAAGGAGATGTTCGACAGGCCGAGCGTCGTCTGAACATCCGGGTGCCGACGCTTCAGCTCACGGATCGACTCGATCGTGGCGATGCCGTCCTTGCGGGACTCCTCCTGACCCGTACAGATCGTGAACGTCAACGTGTCGATGAGGATGTCCGACTCAAGGATCCCCCACCTCCCCGTCAGATCCTCGATCAACCGCTCCGCGATCGCCACCTTGTGCTCGACGGTGCGGGCCTGCCCCTCCTCGTCGATGGTCAGCGCGATCAACGCGGCGCCGTGCTCCCGCGCCAACGCGCTCACCTGCGCGAAGCGCGACTCCGGACCGTCCCCGTCCTCGAAGTTGACCGAGTTGAGGACCGCCCGCCCACCCAACTTCTCCAAACCCGCCCGAAGGACCGGGACCTCGGTGGAGTCCAGCACGATCGGCAACGTCGAGGCCGTCGCGAACCGACCCGCCAGCTCCCGCATGTCCGCCACACCATCACGCCCGACGTAGTCCACACACAGGTCCAGCATGTGCGCGCCCTCACGGATCTGATCCCGCGCCATCTCCACACAGTCGTCCCAACGGGCCTCCAGCATCGCCTCGCGGAACTTCTTCGACCCGTTCGCGTTCGTCCGCTCACCGATCGCCATGTACGAGGTGTCCTGCCGGAACGGCACCGTCTGGTACAGCGACGCCGCACCCGCCTCCGGCCGCGGACTGCGCTCGGTCACCGCCGTCCCCCGCACCCGCTCCACGACCTGCCGCAGGTGCTCGGGCGTCGTACCGCAGCAGCCACCGACCAACGACAACCCGTACTCCCGTACGAACGTCTCCTGCGCGTCCGCGAGCTCGGGGGCCGACAGCGGATAGTGCGCGCCCTGCTTGGTCAGGACGGGGAGGCCGGCGTTCGGCATGCACGACAGAGGAATCCGGGCGTTGCGCGCGAGGTAGCGCAGATGCTCGCTCATCTCGGCCGGACCCGTCGCGCAGTTCAGGCCGATCATGTCGATGCCCAGCGGCTCCAACGCCGTCAACGCCGCACCGATCTCCGAACCCAGCAGCATGGTGCCCGTGGTCTCGACGGTGACGGAGCAGATCAGCGGGACGGAGATGCCGAGCGCCTCCATGGCGCGGCGGGCGCCGATGATGGAGGACTTCGTCTGGAGGAGGTCCTGGGTGGTCTCGACGAGGAGCGCGTCGGCGCCGCCGGTGATCAGGCCCTCGGCGTTGATCTGGTAGGCGTCGCGGATCTGGGCGTAGGTGATGTGGCCCAGGGTGGGCAGCTTGGTGCCGGGGCCCATGGAGCCGAGGACCCAGCGCTGCTGTCCGGTGGAGGCGGTGTACTCGTCGGCGACCTCGCGGGCGATGCGGGCGCCGGACTCCGACAGTTCGAAGTTGCGTTCGGGGATGTCGTACTCGGCGAGGGCGGCGAAGTTCGCGCCGAAGGTGTTCGTCTCGACGCAGTCGACGCCGACGGAGAAGTAGGCCTCGTGGACCGAGCGGACGATGTCCGGGCGGGTGACGTTCAGGACCTCGTTGCAGCCTTCCAGCTGCTGGAAGTCCTCCATCGTCGGGTCCTGCTCCTGGAGCATCGTTCCCATGGCTCCGTCGGCGACGACCACGCGGGTGGCGAGCGCCTCTCGGAGGGCGTCCGCCCGGCGGGCCTGCTCGCCGCTCATGAGACGGCCACCAGCCAGGACTCCAGCTCGGCGGCCGCGGCGTTGCCGTAGACCCGGTCGACGCGGCCGATCAGGTCGGACGGGAGAAGCTTGTACTCCTGGGTGCCGATGGATTCCAGCACCACCGTGGCGAGCGCGCAGCCGAGTTGCGCCGCGTTCTCGTACGGCAGGTTCCACGCGAGGCCCGCGAGGAAGCCGGCGCGCAGGGCGTCGCCCACGCCGGTCGGGTCGGCGGCGATGTCCGTGGGTACGGCGGGGATGTCCTCGCGGCCGCCGTCGGCGGTCAGGATCGAGACCCCGTCGGCGGCGCGCGTCACGATCCAGGTGCCTACCCGCTCCAGGACTTGCTCCTCGCTCCACCCGGTGCGCTCGCGCAGCAGGGCGCTCTCGTACTCGTTGGTGAAGAGGAGGTGTGCGCCGTCCACGAGGCTCCGCGTCTGCTCGGCGTCCAGGCGGGCCAGCTGTTGGGACGGGTCCGCCGCCACCCGGATGCCGAGCGCGTGGGCGGTCGCGGTATGGCGCAGCATCGCCGCGGGGTCGTCAGCGCCGACGAGGACCAGGTCGGGGCGTCCGCAGCGGGTGACGACCTCCCGCAGGTCGATCTCGCGGGCTTCTGCCATGGCGCCCGTGTAGAAGCTCGCGATCTGGTTCTGGTCGCGGTCCGTCGTGCACACGAAGCGGGCGGTGTGCAGGGTCTCGCTGACCCGGACCGACGTCGTGTCCACCCCGGCTTCGACGAGCCGTCGGCCGTGGTCGGCGAAATCGACGCCGGCGGCGCCCACAAGCAGAGGCCGCAGGCCTAGCCGGCCGAGGCCGAAGGTGATGTTGGCCCCCACGCCGCCCTGGCGAACCTCCAGTTGGTCGACGAGGAACGACAGGGACACCGTGTCGACCTTGTCAGTGATCAGCTGCTCCGCAAAGCTTCCGGGGAACACCATGAGGTGGTCGGTCGCGATGGAGCCGGTCACAGCGATTCGCACAACTCTTCTCCTAGCAACTGTGGGCAGGGCGGCGCGGGCGTGCGCTCACACCAGGCCGGCGGCCTTGCGCAGCGCGTCGACGCGGTCGGTGCGCTCCCAGGTGAAGTCGGGGAGCTCGCGGCCGAAGTGGCCGTACGCGGCGGTCTGCGCGTAGATCGGGCGCAGCAGGTCCAGGTCGCGGATGATGGCGGCCGGGCGCAGGTCGAAGACCTGACCGATGGCGTCCTCGATCTTCTGGCTGTCGACCTTGGCGGTGCCGAAGGTCTCCACGAACAGGCCGACGGGCTCGGCCTTGCCGATCGCGTACGCGACCTGGACCTCGCAGCGCGAGGCCAGACCGGCGGCGACCACGTTCTTCGCGACCCAGCGCATCGCGTACGCCGCCGAGCGGTCGACCTTGGACGGGTCCTTGCCGGAGAAGGCGCCGCCGCCGTGGCGGGCCATGCCGCCGTAGGTGTCGATGATGATCTTGCGGCCGGTCAGGCCGGCGTCACCCATCGGGCCGCCGATCTCGAAACGGCCGGTCGGGTTCACCAGCAGCCGGTAGCCCTCGGTGTCCAGCTTGATGCCGTCCTCGGCGAGCTGCGCCAGCACGTGTTCCACCACGAACGTGCGCACGTCCGGTGTCAACAGGGCGTCCAGGTCGATGTCCGCGGCGTGCTGCGAGGACACCACCACGGTGTCGAGGCGGACCGCCTTGTCACCGTCGTACTCGATCGTCACCTGCGTCTTGCCGTCGGGACGCAGGTAGGGAACGATCCCCTCCTTGCGAACCTCCGTCAGCCGCCGCGAGAGCCGGTGCGCGATGTGGATCGGCAACGGCATCAGCTCGGGCGTCTCGTCGCAGGCGTAGCCGAACATCAGGCCCTGATCGCCGGCGCCCTGCTTGTCGAGCTCGTCCCCCTCCTCACCCGCGGCGGCACCCTCGACCCGCTTCTCGTAGGCGGTGTCGACGCCCTGCGCGATGTCCGGGGACTGCGCGCCGATGGACACCGAGACGCCGCAGGAAGCGCCGTCGAAGCCCTTCTTCGAGGAGTCGTAGCCGATCTCCAGGATCTTCGCCCGGACGAGTTGCGCGATCGGCGCGTACGCCTTCGTCGTCACCTCGCCCGCGATGTGCACGAGACCGGTGGTGATGAGCGTCTCCACGGCCACGCGCGAGGTGGGGTCCTCGGTGAGGAGCGCGTCGAGGATCGTGTCGCTGATCTGGTCAGCGATCTTGTCGGGGTGACCCTCGGTCACGGACTCCGAGGTGAACAAACGACGGGACACGAGCGACTTCCTCCTGTTGGGGTGGGCAGGGGCGGCGAGAATGACGGTCGTCGACCACTCTGGAGAGCGGCTCGAACGGGAAACGCGTCCTCGTCCGGAAGTCGCGGAAGGTCGAGGATCGTTCGAGCCAGGGACGAACCGTCTCGCCGACGATCGCGTGCATGAAGATTCTCTTTGTGGCAGGCGGTAGCTCGGGAGTCGTCTTTTCCCTGATCCCCCTGGCCCAGTCGGCGAAGAACGCGGGCCATGAGGTCGTGATGGCCGCACCCGAGGACTGCATCCGGATCATCAACGGTGCCGGAGTGCCGGGCTTCGCCGTCACCTCGAAAGTGATGAAGGACTTCCTGTACGACCGAAGGGGGGTACTGCAGGAGATACCGGAAGACCTGCACGAGCGGTACCTGTTCAACGGCCGCTGCTTCGGCCGGTACGCCGCTGCGTGCGTTGACGGGCTGACCTCGCTGATCGACCGCTGGCAGCCGGATCTCGTCGTCGGCGGGGTACTGGCCTTCGCCGCCCCGCTGGTCGCCGCGTACGCGGGGGTGCCCTACGTGAAGCACGCCGTGGACATGGGCGAACCCCGCACGATCGACCTCGCGGCGGCCGCCGAGCTCGGGCCGGAGCTGGAGGCCTTCGGGTTGTACGAAATGCCCTCCGCCGATCTGTTCGTCGACACCTGCCCGCCCTCACTCCGCACCGCCGACGCCCCGGCGGCGCAGTTGATGCGGTACGTGCCCTACACCTCGCAGCGGCCACTCGCGCCGTGGATGTTCGACAAGGGGGACCGGCCGCGCGTCCTGGTCAGCGCCGGCAGCCGGGTCACGAAGGACTCCGACTTCGAGATCCTGTCCGGATTGGTCACGAAGGTGGCCTCGCTCGATGTCGAACTGCTGGTGGCGGCTCCGGACACGGTCGTGGACGAGCTGGGTACGCTGCCCGACAACGTGCGGGCCGGCTGGATCCCGCTCGACGTGGTGGCACGCACGTGTGACCTGGTCGTGAGTCATGCCGGGGGGAACACGGTGCTCGGCAGCATGGCGGCCGGTGTCCCCCAGATCCTCATCCCGTACCTGCCGTACGTCGTTGGGTACACCGAACGGCTCAGTGCCTACGGTGCGTCCAGGATGGTCCGCCCGGAGGATGACTCCCCCGAGAACATCGCCGACGCCTGCCAGGAGGTCCTTGCGACCCCCGAATACCGGGAGCGCGCCCGGGCCATCTCCGCGGAGATGGCCGAGCTGCCCCTACCGGCTGACGTCGTGGGTGTTCTCGAGGGACTGGTGGCCTGATACCTGGCCCCGTGCTCAGTCGCCTATGCCCAGGCGGCGCGCCGCCTCGGTGAACGTTCCTGCCGTCTCCGGCAGGGCGTTCACCGCGTCGCGGTATACGGCCCGCTCGGCAGCCAACCGATCCCGTTCCACCGGGTCGTAGAGGAGCCGTTCGAGGCCGTCGACCAGGCCGTCCTCGTCCAGGAGCTCGGCGCGCAGCAGGGTTTCGGTGAACGGGTTGGCCTGGAGCAACGGGCGCAACACCTCGTTCCACCTGAGCGGCCACATGTGGAAGTCGGGCAGCGCTCCCGGGTAGGAGGTCAGCCAGTCCCGTACCTCCCGCCCGAGGCCGCCGAGTTCCGCGTCGAGCCGCGCGATGGCCGGCTCGCCGTCCACGGCATGGTTGTTCACCGCGAGGAGGCCCGGTACGTCGGCGAGGACCGCGCGCTCCAGCGCGTAGCTGGGCAGGTGGAACGAGAACACCCCGTCTGCGGCGCCGAGCAGACGGTGGTAGTCCCCCGCCGTGTATTCGGGGCGGTGGTGCACCCGGTCCCCGAGTCCTGCGAAGCCTTCGAAGAGCGGGCCGGTCATCAGGAAGTGGGTGTCCTGCGGGAGCCTTCCGAGGTAGTGCCCCAGCAAGCGCGGCAGCCGGCCGGCCAGTTCACGCGTGGGTTCGGCCGCATGGACCTGCATGAGCTGCTGCCAGGGCAGGGTCGGCACCATCAGCAAGCGCTGTCCGCCGGTCAGTCCGAGGGAGCGGCGCACCTCGTCCCGGACGGCCCCTGTGAGTGGTTCGATCGTACGGTTCGCCCGGTACGGCAGTCCTCGGCCCGAGTCGGTGATCCGCGGGCGGTTCATCGGCACCGGCAACAGCTGCACGGGCATGTGCAGGAGGTTGTCGTCCACCTCCATCGTCGTACCGAGGATCTCGACGCGGCGGCTCGTGCTCTCCAGGTCGTAGAGGTCGATGGGGATGACGGGCAGCCCGAGGTCCTCGACGAACCACGGATCGGTGCGGTATCCGACGCGGAAGGTCATCCAGTGGGCCAGGTAGTCGACGAGGATGACGGCGTCGGGCCGGAATTCCTTGGCCACCCGGTGCACGACGTCGCGGACGCCTTCGCCGAGCTCGGGTTCGACCAGGGTGTACGGCGTCTTCGCCGCGCGCAGCTGGTCCTCGTTGTAGGGGTTCACCACGAAGTGGCTCTCGATGCCCGCGTCGGCCAGTTGCTCGGCGAGGTCGAGGCCGATGGTCACCTCGTGGAGCGTCTTGGCGAGCGCGGCGAGGAAGAGGAGTCGCATCACGGGTTCCTATCGCTTGGCGTCGACGGCCTTGCGCAGGGCGGCCGCGACCGTGCGCACGTCGTCGTCGGAGAGACCCGGGTGCAGCGGCAGGCACAGCGTGCGACCGGAAGCCGTGTCGGAGGCGGGTAGGACCTGTCCCTCCGAGCGGTAGGCGGCAACCTTGTGCAGGGGCGCGTAACGGAAGGTCGTGTAGATGTCGGCAGCCAGCAGGTCGCCGGCCACCTCGTCGCGTATGTCCGCGTCCAGCTGTACCCAGTAGAAGTAGTACGTGGACTGGTGCCCGTCCGGCAGCGCCGGCGGCAGCTCGATCCCCTCGGCTCCGGCGAGTTCCCGGTCGTAGAGCTCTACGATCTCCTTGCGGCGCGCCACGAATTCCGGCAGTCGGCGGAGCTGGACCCGGCCGATGGCCGCGGTCATGTCGTTGCCGATGACACGGCGGCCGGGCTCGGGGATGTCCAACTCCCACCAGCGGTGCGAAACCTTGGCGTGACCGAATCCACTGGGCTGGGCGAGGCCGTGGTAGGCCAGGCGGCGGGCCCGGGAGGCCAGCTCGGGGTCGCGGACGTAGAGCATGCCGCCGTCTCCGGTGACCAGGACCTTCATCGCGTCGAAGCTCCACATGGCCAGGTCGCCGAAGGTACCCACGGCCTGGCCGTCCACTCGGGAGCCGGCAGAGCAGGCGGCGTCCTCGATGAGGGTCACGCCACGGTCCGCACACAGCTCCGCGATGGCCTTCACGTCGCCGGGGTAGCCACCGTAGTGCAGCACGATGACGGCCTTGGTTCGCTCGGTGAGGGCGTTCTCGATGTGCGTCGCGTCCGGGTTCAGGGTGCGCGGGTCCACATCACAGAACACGGGCCGGGCACCGACGGCCAGCACGGCGTTGGCGGCGGCGAGGAAGCTGAGGGAGGGCAGTACGACCTCGTCGCCCTCCTTGAGATCCAGGCACTCCAGCGCCAGGAAAAGGCCGGCGGTGCCCGAGTTCAGGAAGACGACCTTCTCCGCTTCCACGCCCAGGTGGGCGGCGAACTCGGCCTCGAACGCCTTGGTGCGCGGACCGTGGCCGAGCCACTTGTCGGCGAACACTTCGGCCACGGCGGCGAGTTCCTCGTCTCCGGTCTGCGGCTGGAAGAGATGTATCACGATGGTCCCCTCTGATCCGGACAAGTGTCCGCGATCGTCATCAGAGGGGCTCGACGGGGGTTCGAGAGCTGCTGGAACAGCAGGATCTCGCGCCGGTCCCACTCGGCCGTGCGGGCTGTGCAGTGCGTCTCCAGCGACTTTCGAGACGTGGCGCTCATCGTGTCCGGCATCGGACTTTCCCTTGAGCGAGGTGCCTGGGCATGACCACGTACGAAGCGAAGACGGCCGACGAAGTGGGCGAGTACTTCGACGACCGCAGCTGGCTGTTCGGACTGAGCGGCTTCAACCTGCACATTGGCTACTTCGACGACAAGTCCCCGGGCACCGATCCGAAGGAGCGGCACACCGAGGTGATGATCGAGGCGTCCGAGCTGCGTGCCGGCGACCGCCTCCTCGATGTCGGCTGCGGCTTCGGTCGCCCGGCGATCCAAGCCGCCAAGGTGAGCGGCGCGAACGTCGTGGGCGTCAACGTCAGCCTGGAACAGGTCCGACAGGGCGAGAAGCTCGCCCTGGAGGCCGGTGTCACCGAGCAGGTGACCTTCGAGCAGGCCGACGGCATGGCGCTGCCCTACCCGGACAACTCCTTCCACGCGGTGTGGGCGTCCGAAGCCATCATGTACATGTCCGACCGGCCGAAGGCACTCCAGGAGATCGAACGCGTCCTGGTGCCCGGCGGGCGGTTCGTGCTGTCGGACTACGCGGAGCGCACCGACCTCTCCCCCGAGCAGCGCGTGGCGCTGCGCGAAGGGTTCACCGTCGAGGCCCTGCCGACGCTGGAGGGGTACCGGCAGCTGCTCCTGGACGCCGGCTTCGAGATCACCCGGTTCGAGGACGCGACGCCGCACCTGCACCGGTCCGCGGCTCGTATCCCCGATGTACTGGACGAGAAGTACGCGTACATCGCCGAGCGCGGCGGCAAGGAGTTCGCCGACGAGTTCAAGGCGATGCTCTCCAAGGTCGGCGTCCTGGAGGGCGAAGTGCTCGGCTACGTCATCGCGGTGGGCCGCAAGGCGGGGGCACACGAGTGACGACGTCCAGAACCGGCGGGCCGTCGGCGGTCTCCGCCGACGGATCCCGGCTCCCGTCCCTGACCGGCATGCGCTTCATCGCGTCCCTCATGGTGTTCGTGTGTCATGCGGCCGTGTACGGGATCTTCAACGACAAGGACCTCGGGGCCGCCCTCGTCACCTACGTGTCGAAGCTTGGCTTCGTGGGCGTCGGCTTCTTCTTCATCCTCAGTGGGTTCGTCCTGACGTGGTCCGCCAGGGATACGGACCGGCCCCTGACGTTCTGGCGTCGCCGACTGGCGAAGATCTTCCCCAACCACCTGGTGACCTGGGCCGCGGGTCTGCTGCTCATGACCTGGATCGGCGGCTACGCGGCAACGGTGAGCAACACCGTGCCGTCGTTCTTCCTGATCCAGGCGTGGTTCCCGGTGGAAGACGTCTTCTTCGGTACGAACGGACCGAGTTGGTCGCTGGCCGCCGAACTGCTGTTCTACCTCTCCTTCCCCTGGCTGGTGCGGTGGGTGCGTGCGATTCCCGCCCAGCGCCTGTGGACCTGGGCGGGAATCCTGTTCGCCGGTGTGGTCCTCGTCGCGTTGGCGTCCCAGTTGCTCCCCAGCGACCCCGAGATGCCGTACTACCCGATCTCCTGGTACCAGTACTGGTTCGTCTACTGCTTGCCGCTGACCCGATTGCTCGAATTCGCCCTCGGCATTGTCATGGCGCGGATCGTTCAGACGGGCCGCTGGATTCCGCTGAGCCTCGGCGGTGCGCTGCTGACGCTCATTCCGGGCTACGCGCTGACGGTCTGGCTGCCCGACGCGTACGGCATTGTCGCACCGACGGTCATCCCGCTGGCCCTGGTCGTGGCGGCCGGAGCGGCCGCCGATGTGAAGGGGACCAGCTCGCCCTTCCGCGGGCGCACGATGGTGCGTCTGGGTGAGCTCTCGTTCGCCTTCTACATGGTCCACATGCTGGTGATGTGGTACGGACCGATGGGCCGGGTGCCGGGACGTACCTGGGACACCCTGCCCGCCCTGGGGATGATCGCCCTGACGTTCGCGTTGACGACCGCCGCCGCGTGGCTCCTGTACCGCTTCGTGGAGGTGCCGGCCGTACGACGCTTCAGCAACACGCGCAAACGGCCGCAACCCGCCCCGGCCGCCCCGGACCGTTCCCTGACCGACGTGGCGGGGTGACGGGATGGACCTGGGACTCACCGGCCGCACGGTAATCGTCACGGGCGCCTCCGGTGGTATGGGACGGGAAGTGGCCCGTACCTTCGCCGCCGAGGGAGCCGATGTCGTCGTCGGCTACGCATCGAATGCCGCCGACGCCGAGGTCACGGCCAAGGAGGTGGAGCGGGCGGGAGGCCGCGCGCTCATCGCGCCCTACGGGCTCGGCGAACCGGCGTCGGCACGTGCCCTGACGGATGCGGCACTCCAGTGGACCGGCCGGATCGACGTTCTCGTCAACAACGCGCTGCGGCCGTTCGGCTTCCGGCCTCCCGGCGACCGCTTCGAGGAGGTCGGCGACGACTGGCGGTCCAAGCTGCACGACAACATCGACGGCCCCGTCGAACTCACCCGCCTGGTCGCTCCGGTGATGCGCGGGCAGGGCTGGGGCCGCATCGTGCACATCTCGTCGAGCCTGGTCACCGAAGGCGTGCTGGAAACCGACCAGGGCCGCATCGGCGCGGAGTTCTACGCCGCGGCGAAGGCGGCGCTGCACGGCTTCTCGCGCAGTACGGCCTTCAGTTTGGGCCGGGACGGGGACATCCTCTCCAACGTGGTGGTCCCCGGACTGACGCGAACCTTCCGCAACGAGGAGCGCATGGCCAACAGCATGGGTGTCGCGGAGCGGTACTCCGCCCGGGCACCGCTCGGCCGGCTGCTCGACGCGACCGAGATCGCACGAGTGGTCGTCTTCCTCGGCTCGGCCGCCAACACCGGCATCACCGGGCAGAGCGTCTCCGTGACCGCGGGGGCCTGATCCACCGAAACAAGCGGGACGGCCCTCTTTCGAGGGCCGTCCCGCAGTCGTTCCACCAGACGTCAGGACACGAGCGGCGTCACCATGCCAGACCTCCGTTGATTTCGAGCACGTGCCCGTTGACGTAGGACCCGCTGTCTCCCGCGAGATACACGGCAGCGTCGGCGACCTCCTCGCCGGTACCCATGCGGCCCAGCGAAACCTTGGGCCCGTACTTGCTCCAGACCGCCTCGTTCGCCTTCAGCAGCTTGCCCATGCCCTCATCGATGAAGCCGGGGGACAGGCAGTTGACCGTGATCCCCTTGGGAGCCAGCTCCAGGGCGACCACTTTGCTGAACATCTCCACGGCCGCCTTGGTCGCGCAATACGACGATGCGCCCGGCGTGGGGCGGCTGCCGAGCGCGGAGGACAGCGTGATGATGCGGCCGGCATCGCTCCGCTCCAGGTGCGGCACTGCCGCCTGGACGCAGTGGAAGAGACCGTTGACGTTGGTATCGACGACATCGGCCCAGTCCGAGGCCGACAGGCCCGCAACGGGTCCGGACCGGCTCAGCCCCGCGTTCGCCACCAGGATGTCGACCGCGCCGAACCGCTGTGCCGCGGCTTCCATCAACGCGCGCACGGACTCCGGATCGCGAACGTCCGCCTGATGGAAGACCGCGTCGTCCCCGAACGGTTCCAGCGCCTCCCGTGCGCCTTCCTCGCCCCGTGCGGCCGCGACGACCCGCGCCCCCTCGGCGACGAATGCCTCAGTGATCTTGAGCCCCAGGCCCTTCGTTCCGCCGGTGACCACGGCGACCTTGCCCTTGAGTTTCACCATTCAACCCCGCTCAACGTCGGACAGCTTTCATCGCCAGGCTCTCCGGATCCCGTCTCGAATCGCTGGAGAACCATTGGAAGAGTGGAATTCGAGCCAACTTCCAGAGGCCGGTTTTAGCGTCCATCCGCTGTCAGTCAGCAGCACCGACTCTGGAGGAGACCCCTTGACCCGCAAGACCACCGCGCGCCGGGCCGCCGCCGCGACTTCCCTCGTCGTGGCGGGCGTGATGGCTGCCTCGGGCACCGCGATCGCCGTCCCCGCCACCGTGCCGTACCTGTGCCGCGTTCCGGAGAACGGCCAGTGGAGCGAGTACTCCAGCAACCGCGCCTTCGACGTCACCGCCCCGGCCACGGTGCACCCGTTCCAGGTGTTCACCATCAAGTACACGCCGGGTCCCTTCCCCCTCAACGCCGCGTACCAGAAGGAGGTCCGGAACGTCGCCCTCAAGGTCTCCATACCGGCGGGCGCCGTGCTGATCAGCCAGAAGCTGACCGGCGGTAGCAACCTCGGCGGCTCCACCCAGTCACTGGAGGTCGTCGGCAACCAGCTCGTGGTGAAGGCCACCGGCCCGTTCTACGGCGGATCCACCTTCGAACTTCCCTCGATCGAAGCGAAGTTCACGTCGTTCCAGAAGGGCACGCTGGTCACCTCGGCCGGCGGCTCCAGCTTCGACAACCCGGGCCTGTCGATGAAGCGCCTCGACACCACGATCAACGACTTCACCCCGGTTCAGTGCTACCCGAATCCGGCCACCCCGGTTCAGCTGTCCAGCACGACCGTTCAGTAACAACGCACTCGACGCCGGTCGGAGGGTCCGCCTCCGACCGGCGGCGTGTGGGTTTGGAGCAGGA